>DAOUCP010000042.1:0-7357 GCA_034432155.1 Anaerolineae bacterium | reverse complement strand
GCCCGCACCCCTCTCCGGCCGCTCCGCTCGCAGCCCGCGCCGCTCGCCGCCCGCTCCGCTCGCCGGGCGCGCCGCGGCCTATGCTACCACACGGCCGATGGTCGACCAAGGATCTTCGCCGCCACCTGGCGGCCCAGGGCCACGGCGTAGTTCGTGCCGCGATCCCAGGGATAGACCTGGCTCATCGAGGCCAGAACGAGTCCGGGCCAAGGCGTTTCAACGCTCGGCATAAGACGGGAGTAGTGCAACGGAAAGACCGGCTGCGCATAGTCCTGCCGGAACACCCAGCTGCGACGAATCCAGCGACGCTCGAATTCCGGATGAATGGTCCGGACCGCCGGCAGCCACTCGGCGAGCAGCTCTTCGTCGGACAACCCAAAGACGCGGTGCTCGGAGGGCGGATAGTCCCCCAGGTAGACCAGGTGATCGCCGCCGTATCGCTGGCGCGGCATGAAGTTGGTGTGCTCGACGCATGCCAGAAACGGGAACTCTCGCTTGTCCAGACTCAGCCAGTAGACACGGGGCATCAGTTGGCGATCCAGCGCCAGCACGACGACGATGGCGCCGAGATGGCGAAGCTCCAGCAGGCGGGCGCGATAGTCGGCCCGTAAGTCCGTGGCTCGGCGGGCCAGCTCATGCGGCGCCGCCGTCCAAATCACCCGATCGGCCTCGAGCACGCCTCGGGCGGTGACCACCTCCAGGACGCCATCGGGGCGCTGGCGGACCTCCTCCGCCGGCGTGGACAGTCGCACGTCGGCGCCGAGTTGCTCGACGGTGGCCTGCAGGTGATCGGCGAACGCTTGAAAGCCACCTTCGAAGTAGATCAGCCGCATCGAGCGTTTGTGGAGCCGAGCCCACAGCCAGCTCATTGGAATGCCATCGTGGTAGTCGCCGAACTTGCCCAAGAGAAGCGGTTCCCAGATGACGCGATAGGCCGGTTCACCCATCCAACGGCAGACCCACGCGCGGACGGTGGTCTCTTCGAGCTGTCGCCAATCGCGACGCAGTTTGAGGTAGGCGATCACCAGGCCCATGCGCACACGATCGACGAACGGAATGCCGGGAAAGCGCAGCACCGGGATCACGCCGTCGAGGGCGTATGGCTGTCCCCGATACTGGTAGGCGGTGATCGGCCGGCGGACGATCAGCCGGTCCCCGAAGCCGGTCTCGCGAGCCAGAGCCATGGCGTCGTAGTCCGACGTGAAGAGGTGGTGGTAGAAGTAGTCCAGCGACCAGTCCCAAGCGTCATCCCGAAAGCCGGCGGCAAGGCCGCCGGGACGGTCCATGGCCTCGAGGAGGGTCACTGCAGCGCCAGCGCGTGCTACATCGTAGGTGGCTGCCAGGCCGGCGAAGCCTGCCCCGACGACGAGCACGCGCGGCGGCGCCGGCAGACCGTCCACGGAACCGACGGCCGGCCGAGCACTGCCGACCGCGCCCGCCACCGAACCAACGGTGGGCCGACGAGTGCCGGGCACACCCTCGACCGAACCAACGGGGGGGCGTGGACTGTCTGCTAGGCCAGCCGCCGGCCACCCTTCTGGCGGTCCGCCAGACCCGCCCGCCAAGTGCACCGCCTGGCCGCCTGCGCCGTCGGCCGACGGCTCCTCGACGCCCGTCGTCGCCTGGCGCCAGTTCAGCCGCGAGCGCCACAGGTAGACCGCCCCGAGCAGGGTAATGGGCAGCCACAGGGCGACGTGCAGCACCAGGGTGTACGCAGTGGCCACGGCTTTGTTCACACCGGCAGCCTCCAAGACGGCAATGCCAGGGGCGTCAAAGGTTCCCAGGTAGCCAGGGGCTGCGGGCAGCGTGGTGAAGAGGTTGACAATGCCGTTCATGAGCATGAGCGTCACGAAGCTCGTGGCGAACGGAAAGGCGTGCATGACGAACCAGTACTTGGCGGTCTCGCAGAGCCACACAAAGACACTGGTGACGAAGATCATGACCACCGCCCGGCCGCTGGCCAGGCTCTCGAAGCCCACCAGGAAGCGGTCGGCCAGGCTCACGGCGCGCTGCCGATAGCGGAACGGCAGGATCCGTTGGGCCAACCAGTCTGCCAGGCGGCGCGCCAAGTGCGGCCGGGCGGCAATTGCTAGGAAGACCACGAGCGCGCCGACGAACAACAGGGTGAAGACGGCGATGGAAGCGCGGAAGCGTTCGAGGGCCGCCGTCTCGAAGCGCACGAGCGGCAGCGCCACGAATACGAACAAGAGCATGGTGAGACCGTCGAAGAGGCGCTCAATGAGCACTGTCGCCAGGCTGGAGCTGATCGAAACGCCGTGTTCCTGTTTGAGGGCGTAGCTGCGCAGCACCTCGCCAGCACGAGCCGGGAAAACATTGTTCCCCATGTAGCCGATGCACACCAGACGAAACAACGGTCCCAGCCCGAGCGGCCGGATCGGTCGCAGCATGTACTGCCAGCGCCAAGTGCGGGCCCAAACGCCCAAGAAGTAAATGGCCACGCCGGGGAGCAGCCAGGCGTATTGGGCCGAACGCAGGGCCCCAAGAAAGGCGGGGATGTTCAGCCCGGCAATCGCCCAGGTCAGGAACACGGCACTGACCAACGTGCCAAGGATGAGGCGCCAGCGGGATCGCATGGAGTTCCTTGCGGCGGTCCGACCGGAGCGACGCGCCGGATGGCAGCGGATTGTGGGGGCCTGCAGGCCCAAAGGCAAACGCCGGCCCCGCGCGCACCGGCCCTCGAGGACAGGCCGGTCGATGCCAAGTTGTGGGTACGAGACTACGCGCTATGGACCGCGGCGATCGGCTCGATCATCGGCCCGAGCACCCGCTCCAGCGCCATGGTGTGGCTGCAGTAACCCATCTGGGCGAAGGTGTCGCAGTCACAGCGCCACGTGCCGCTGTCGAACTGGACGTCGTGCGTCCGGTGGTTGCCCGACAAGACGACCCGGAATTGCTGGAACCGGATGCGCTCCGGCTCCGCGGCGTAGCGCTTGGCCTTTTCGACCTTGCCGATCATGGTGGAGTTCATAAGGCGGGGTGTCTCCTTGGAAAAGGGAGCCGCCCGCAGGCTACCGCGGCGCAGGACGGACACCCGCGGCAGGGCTTGGCAAGCGGCTGGGGAACGATGGCTGGCGCGCCGAACGATCGTGGTGGCGATCCCCGACGCCGGAACGGACACGTTGCCGAGAGCGTTTCTCATGTCGGCGTGTCGAGTGTAGGCTGCTCGCTTTCGGGCGTCAAGGTGGGCCGGCGATCGGCCGCGAGCTGTGCCTTGAGACTCTGGATGGCCGGAACCGGCGTCGGATCGACGCCGTACCGATACGCCAGGTAGACGCTCACCAGGTCGGCGAACTGAACGTGCCACAGGGCCTCCGACAGCGCATCCCCGGCTGGGGCAGCGAGCACAGTGCACTCGAGGTGTGCCTGGCTCAGTAGCTCCACGGTGGCCGCGATTCGCCCCCGCAGCCGCACGGAAGTGAGGGGCCCCGTCAGGATCACGACGTGGCTCTGGCCTGCCAAGAACGGCGGATGTGGGTAACCGACGATGGTGTTGTGGTTCAGCTCCGGCAGTGTGTCCCAGGCGCCAAAGCACTTGGCGTTCTCGTTAAGCTGCGTCTTCCAGCGCCGGGCGGCGGCAGCCAGGTATTCGGGGGCGTAGACGATCACGACCCTACCGACGAGCTGGCTCGCCAACTCACCTGCGACGCCACCGTCCGGGACCTCCGGTCCGCACCGGCTCACCAGTTCGCGCATCAGGCTGGTCGCGCGGGCCAGGGAGGGGGCGGGGTCAGGCACCAGTCCGGTACCGTGCAGGACCTTCAAGACCGCCGCCAGCGACGTGCCGACCGCAGCGCGGGGGGTGCCACGCGGCGGCAACGGCACGAGTGGGATACCCGCGGCCTGGGCGCGCTCAGCCAGCCGACCACCCGAGGTAATGACGACCACACGGGCGCACGCCCGGCTGGCGGCCTCGAAAGCCGCTAGCGTCTCCTCGGTGTTGCCGGAGAAGCTGGAGGCGATGACAAGCGTCCGTTCGTTGGTCCAGGCTGGGAGGTCGTAGTCGCGCACCACGACCATGGGCACGGTCAGGGACGTGGCCATGGCCCCGGCCGCCAGATCGCCCGCAATGGCCGAGCCACCCATGCCGGCCAGGATCACTGCCTCCACGGCCGGGCGATCACCGGCCGGCCAGGCAAAGCCGCTCCCGGCGCCCCAGGCTTCCTCGATCTGGTTGGCAAGGCCGGCGACGGCGGCAAGCATCTGCTCCGGGTCATGCGGCGTCTGGCTCATGGTTGCCTTCCTTCTGGTCGAGTGTAAGCGCCCACCCTCGGGCGCACACGCCGGCTACGAGCACTGCCCCGCCATGGCTCGACGGATTCAGAGGGATGCCGAGCCCACATCGCCGATCCCGGCGGACGCTTCCTGCGGATCTGGATGATCCAGCAGTCGGTAGACCTCGCGCACCGGCCAGCCGCACGCGGCAGCCACGACGCGCGCTGCTTGGCGCGGTGGCAAGGCTTGAGCTCGAGCCTCGGCCAAGGCGGCACGAACCGCCTCGGGCGGCCAGCGGCCGATGACCGCGGCCGGCGCGCCGGCGATCACCAGGGTGAACTCGCCGCGCGGTTCGCGCGTCCGAAACTGCTCGCGGGCCTCGGCGAGCGATCCATGCCACACTTCCTCGTGGAGCTTCGTGAGCTCGCGCGCGATGGTGAGGCGACGCGTGTCACCCAGGGCCGCCGCCAGGTCGTCGATGGCGGCGCGGAGGCGGTGGGGCGTTTCGAAGGCCACCATGGTACGCTTCTCGGCGGCTAGTTCGGCCAGCAGGCGCCGCCGCTCGGCTGCCTCCCGCGGCAGGTAGCCCACGAACACGTACTGGTCCGCCGGCATACCGGAGGTGGACAGCGCTGCAGCCACTGCCGAAGGCCCAGGCACCGCTACCACGCGCTGCCCGGCGGCCAGAGCGGCCGCCACCAGGCGTGTCCCCGGATCCGAGATGCTGGGCGTGCCGGCGTCGCTGACCAGCGCGATGTCCATGCTGGCCAATCGGCGGACGAGGTCAACAAGGCGACGCGCCGGGCTATGCTCGTGGAAGCTGGTCATCGGTTTGTGGATGGCCAAGGCCGATAGCAGCTTGCGCGTGCGGCGCGTGTCCTCGGCGGCAATGAGGTCGACGGCGGCGAGAACCCGCCGCGCGCGCGGCGAGAGGTCCTCCAGATTGCCGATCGGGGTGCCCACCACGTAGAGTGTGCCGATCGCTGTCCCCTCCTGCGCAATGTCGTTGCCGGCCGGCTCACCAGCGGCCGTGGCTGGCGGCGCGGCGAACGCATTCTATGCCCGGCCGACCAGGGCGCCAAGGAGGCCGCGCAGGGTGGTGCGGCTTCAAGGGGGCATAAGGGCCCGGCAAGGGGTTGCGGTGCCGTCGCGAAGCACGAACATCCGAATTCGTGCCACCGGCAGCCGTATCTGCGCCGGGGGCCGGTGCGTTATATGGGTTGTGAACATGGCGGGACCACTGGGGCGGGCGACCCAGCACGCTGTGCTGTGGTTGCCTGAAGGTCGCCGCTGTCGTTTTGAGCCGTTCTTGGAAGGGGGTTGGTTATGCTGAGAATTGGGATGCGGCTAGCGATCCTGCTGGCCATCGTGGGTGCGATGGTGGTGACAGCGGCGCAGGCACAGCAGACGGTGCCGACACCGCGCTGTTACAAGGCCGAGTACGACCTGAACCGCGACGGCAAGGTCAACGAGTACGACATGAACCGTTGGAAGGACCTGCTCTTCAAGTCCGGCGAGCAGTGTTACAACGGGGCGTCGTCGCTGGCTTGTCCGGGCGGCATGGACATCGATGGGAACGGAATCGTCGAGTTCGCGGACCTGAACATCATGCTCGAGTTTCTGCGTGATTGCTATCGGCCGCGAGCGTATGTGGTGCCTTGGTAACGTCGTGCTATTGGGCGGTCGCCGCGTGGCCGGCCGAACCAGCCGGAACGGTGACCATGTCCAGGGCACGCTCCTAACATCACAGGGGGAAAAGGAATGCACATTCGAAGTCTGAAATTCACAACTGCCGTGGTCGTCGGGCTGGTGGCGCTGTCCGCCCTGGTCGTAGCGGTACGTCCAGATCCGGCGTCGGCGCAGGCGCAGTTCGGATGCTTCGGGGCGCAAGAGACCTTCGAGCAACCGTCCAGCGCGCCGTCGTTCCCGGGCATCTGGCCGGCGGCGAGCGGCGACTGGACGATCACCGAAGACGACCCGACTTACAGCTACGTGTACTGGCACCGCGAGGACCAGGCGCCGAACTACGGGGCCAATCCTGGTTCGCCGATCAGCGGCCACCATCCGTACGCCGAGTCGTACCCGGCCTACTGTGGCTACTCGTACGACACCTCGCTGATCACGCCGCCGTTCCCGACGACCGGGATGCGCGAGGTGGCGGTCAAGGTCGCCTTCCAGTACTGGGTGTACTCGAGCGAGTACCTGGCGCTGCAGTACCGGATCGGCCAAGGCTCGTGGCAGCAGGTCGAGAACTATCCAAGCATCGGTGGCTACACCGCGCAGTGGCGGACCACCGTTCTGCCAACGGCAGCGCGTGGTCAGTCGTCCATCCAGTTGCGCTGGCGGTACTACAACACGAGCTGGGGCTGCGACTGGTGGACCAACCTCGACAACATCTCGATGGAGTGCAAGGTTGACGCCGCTGGGTTTGAGGAGATCCCGGTGGAGTTCGGCGAGCCGTTGGATCTACCGTGCCTGGCGGGCGTCGCGGACCTGATCTTCACCCTGACCAATACGGGGACCGCGCCGTTGGTCAACAAGCCCAACCAGCCTGAGTTCTACGTGAACATCACGTCGGTGGGCGGTGGGCCGGTGGCCGTCAAGTCGATCGTTTCCTCGGAAGGCACCGGTCAGATTCCGGGCGCCTCGCCGCTCGGCGGCATGGCGACCTGTGATTTGGCCATCGGGGTCGGCGAGACCACAACGGTCAAGGTCCGGGTCTCGTTCCCGAGCGGCCTGGGGCGAATCGGCGGTCTGTTGGTGGAGCGGGGCGTGTGGGTCGACTTCACCAACCCTGGCGTGGTGGATCGCGCGCTTGGCGAGCTTACCGTCTTCTACCCCGATCCCAAGAAACCGCTTGAGATCCCCTGCGCACCGACGGTCGATCCAAACCGCCAGTTGGGGAAGGAAGTGCACCTGCCGATCTTGAACTTCCAGGGGCAGGAAGATGTCTGCCGGACTTGGATCGAGGTGCAGAACGTCGGCAGTGAATTCAACAAGGCGATCCTGATGACGTGGGGCGAGCCGGGGTTCTGCCCGCCGCAGTGTTCAGGGCCGTTGAAGGTAGAGTGCTCGGGGTTGTTGAAGCCGGGTGCGACGTGGAACTTCATGGGGGCGCAGCTGC
>DAOUCP010000041.1:0-3038 GCA_034432155.1 Anaerolineae bacterium | reverse complement strand
CTTCGCTGCGCTCAGAATGACAAGACGGTTGTAGGACAGGCTCTTAATCCGATGCGCGTGCCGGGCAGAGTTGCGGCGGCACGAGCGTCTGGGGGTTGATGATCGTGTCCTTCGGATCGCCCAGCTCGACGACCGGAAAGTGCCGCATGTAAATCTTGTTGTCCTGGATGGTGATGGGATCGGCGATGATCCAACTCGCGTCGTAGTTGGGGATGTTGTGGGGGCCGGCGCCGCGAGCAGCCCAGCCCGATCCGGAGGCGGCGCGCTCGGGCGTGAGCTTCTCGGTGGCGAGTCCACGGAGGTATTTCTTGTGCCAGAGCATCTTTCCCGTCGCCGGATCGAGGCAGTAGAAGTGCAAGCCGCCGTCGAGTTCTGGGTGCCTTCCGGCGGCGAAATACGCCTTGCCTTCGTGAAGCAGCACGTTGAACACCGGCCACGCAGACTCCAACTGCCCGAACACCAGGTGCCGCTTGTCGGCGGGCGCCGCGAGGAATCGCCACGCCGGCGCGCCGCTGGCGACGTTGACCGCGTAAACGTATCCGTCGTGCGAAGCGAAGATCGCCAGATTGCCGTGGGTCACCGGCGGGCAGGAGATTCTCGCCCCGGCCACGAAGTTCCAAAGCTCCTTTCCGTCCCGGATGCCGGCCAGCCGATGCTCCTGGGCGTAGGCCACCAGCGACAGATCGCCGGCAGCCACCGGTTCGGTCACGTCCACGTCGTAGTTCTGCCAGACCTCCGCCGGCGGACTGGACCATTTCATGTGGACCTTGCGATAGGAGAGCAATGAGCCGCTTGCCGCGTTTTCGGGCCTGCCGAAGTCGCTCCCCAAGAAGCTCGCGGCGGCAATAGCCTGGGGCGCCACTGGCCCCAGCGGAGAGCTTACCTGGGTGCTCAATCGCTGCGCGTCGGGTACGGGGGCGGTCAGCGGCACGGCGTAGTACGCGCTGTTGCCCGGCAAGAACGCTTCGCACATGCACACCTGGTCCATCCGGTAGATCGAGCCGTAGGACGGGCTGAGCATGAAGCGGCACTGGTTCTGGAGCGAGCGATTGGTGTAGAAGCGGGAGTAACCTCGCTTCCCGGTCTCCTCTGCCCAATTCTGGTCGAGCGGGAGGAACAGCCGCAAGGTGATGAAGTAGTTGGGCGTGGCACAGTTATTGCCGCAGGTCTGGTGGTGAGGATAGCTGAGTTTCCGCTTGGGTTGCCCGGTGGCCAGATCGAGCACCTGGCCGCGATGTTGAGTGGACAACCAGAGTTCATCACCGATAACGAGCGGATAGTTTTCGCCGCCGACTTCGTTGCACTGAGCCTCCCAGATCCGCTTGCCGGTGCGGGCGTCGAGCATGACGATGCCTCGCCACTTTGCCTCGGGGGACCAGCAGCACACCGGCAGGTATCCCTTGGCGCACGGCCCCAGCCCTTGCACGCGTTTGCTGCCGCCGAAATCGTTAAGGCTCCAGAGGGCCCCGCCATCGCTCAGGCGCAGGCAGTCGATTCCCTTGGCCTCCGTCGTGATGACGCCCGGATGCGGTCCGCTGGGTTTGCCCTGGTCGGTGGCCTCGCCGCGGAGAACAATCAGATTGCCGTCGGCGACCAGTGCCCACCGCCACCACTGATCGGCCGGGGCTTGTTTCTGCCAGAGAACGCGGCCGGTGCGCGCATCGGAGAGGTACATCCGCTCCTTCCACAACTGGATCACGTTGCCCTGATGCACCACGACTTGGGGCACCTTCCACGGGTGCAACACGCTCTCGGTTCCGGTAAACCAGGGCAGTTGCCGCTGGCCGAGCGCCTCGAACCGCACGGTCTGGTCGAACTCGACCTCGACCTTGCCGGTGCGGATGTTGAAGCCCGTCAGCACCATGGACGTGTCGTCCCGCGAGCGATACCGATAGCAGTACGCCCGGCCCTCGGCGGCCACAAAGGTCTCGTTGAACCCGTCGCCGGGGTAGCCCTTGCCCGGCCAGGACACCGCCTGCTTCCACAACAGGACGCCGCTGCTGACGTCGCGGGCCAGCAGCACGAAGGGGTTTTCCCGGGCATTCTGCGGGCGCAGCGCCTCCGGGCGGAGCAGCACGATCGTCCCGTCGCTGGTGCGCAGCCCCGTGCGGACGAATCCCATCGGCCAGGTCATCCAGCGCACGGCGTTGGGGGGCCCGGCCACCAGGTCACCGGACACGGCGTTGCGGTCCGGGCCATGGAGGGTGTGGGTCCAAGTGTCGACGTCCTTCGGCGTCGGCTTAAAGGTCTTGACCCATTTCCCGCCTCGCTTCAGCAAGGCGACGCCCTCGTAGCCCAGCACGCGCTGGATCTCTGCGGGCGACGGCCCGTCCTTGCCCAGCGCCTCGAGATCGGCCACAAGCAGGTTGACGCAGCGGTCGTAGTAGGGCAGCGTTGTGACACTCTGGACAATGCTCACCGAGGCCAAGCCGTAGAGCTTCTTCTCGAAGATGTGCTGCCGGGCCTTCGCCGCGGCCTCGTCGGAGAGGGCCAATCCCTGCACCAGTATCTTCCCGCCGTTGGTCAGGTCGGCCTCCAGCGCGCCGTCGCTCGTGCCGACGACCACGGCCAGGCCCGCTGAGACGCCGGTCTCCTTGAGCACCTGGGCAGCCGCGGGCCAGTCGGCCGCCCGCGCCTGTCCGACGAGCACCAACAGCACTACGACCACACGGAACGCCTGGCTTGCCTTGTTCATTGCCTCGCTTCCGTCGTTGCGGTTCGATCCGCCGCTGATTGCGGCGGCGTGTCCCAGCTCGCGCCGGTCTTCGCGCCGGCCAGTTCGGCGGCAGCCGCCTGCAACTTCGCCGCGTAGCCGCGCCAGCCGTAGCCGAGCTCGTATTGTGGCAGGTAGCCGGCCGACCACGCCACGCGCCGGGCAAACTCGTTGAGCAGCTCCTGGTACGGCTTGCGGTCCTCCACCGGCAGCTTCAGGTAGGCGCGCACGATCATGTACCGCAGTTCCGTATCCTGCAAGCCTTCGCGCATCATCTGGAACCGTACGGTAGGCTCCGCGCCGTTTGGCCCCGGCACGGTCATCG
>DAOUCP010000040.1:0-3411 GCA_034432155.1 Anaerolineae bacterium | reverse complement strand
TTCGATGGTGGCATCCAGTTTCGTGCGTCCCGCCACCGTCGGCCGGTTCATGCTGGTCGACACGTCAATGACCAATGCCACATCGGAGTACTGTCCCGTCGGCACGCAGGGAATCCGGATGGCGATCGGCAGGTAGATGGGCCGCGGTCGCGGTGTGGCGCTGGGCGTGGGGGTGCAACTTGGGGTAGGCGTGGAACTGGCGGTCGAGGTGCGGCTGGGTTGGGCGGTCGCCGTCCTCGGCGTCGGCGACAAGGTCGGCGGCGGCGCGGGGCCGCACAGGAGCTCGACGTCGCCCATGCTGCTGCTGGGAATGAACTCGTCGTCCCACGGGCGCGCGGTTTCCGCCTGCAGACCCCCCGGGCCACCCCCTTGCTCCCCGCCGCACAGCAGCGGCCATCCGTGCGAACCAGACTGGCACAGTTCCTCAAGTCGCACTGGGTTCCCTTGCCCGTCGAACCAAAGGACTTCGCGAGCCATCCTGGCCACGAACCAGGGCGCGATGCCCGCACCCGAGAAGGCAACGCGATTGACCAGCACCTGTGGGAACGGCAACCAGCCCGCCAGGCCACCCATGCCGGCCCGGGCTGCACCGCTGCCACCGAGGTTCTGGAAATGGTCAAACACCGGGTCGCCCCAGCCATCGCCGCGCCATGGCACAAGCAACACATCACCAAATCCAACGCCTGGCTTGACTATCGTCGGACCTTGAATCTGCGTGCCGACCGCCATGTCGGCGTGGCGATCGCGCAGTCCCAGAATCATGTCGCCGTTGGCCCGGAACTCGATGTCGGTCAGCATAGGCTGGGGGTAGATCGAGACGATCATCCGCGCCGCCGACAGATCGTTCTCACCGTCCCGCCATGGCCGCCAGGCAAGGGGCAAATCGCCCTCTTCGCCGCCCAGCACTCCCGGCACGTGCACGGTACCCCGCTCGTAGCCAAGGGGCACACGCACCACCTCGCGCGTTCCTGTACCATCAGGCCAGGACTCGTACACGTGGGCCCAGAGGTCTTCCTGGCGCTGGCTATGCTCGGCACTGTTCACCACGCCGTGGTATAGCCGCCCCCGGTAGGACTTGAGGGCGAACGGCCGGGCATCGGGCGCCCACGACTCACGAGCGGCTCCGTGATCAAAACTGCCGAGCAGCGTGCCACTCTCGGCAGCGAAGCGATAGATCCGCCGGTCATACAGATTCACCACGAAGAGCGTCGTTTCGTCCTCCGAGAGGTCGATGTCGCCAAGACTCAGCTTGCCCACCCCGTCCCGAGCTCTCGTGTCGGGCATATCTCCGCCCAAGTGGAGATCCAGTCCAGCGTGGGGCACCACGGCGAACGGCGCGGTATGGCCAGTGGCGATGTCGATCCAATAGATGCCGCCCGTGCCGAGACTCCCGAAACCGGCTAACCGCTTTAGGTAGGCGGCAGCGTAGACCGTTCCGCTCGCCGAGCGGTACGCTAGCCCCCACACAGAACCCACGGCCTCCCAGGGGGAGAGCACGTAGACGGGCTGGTTTTCCGGCGTGTCGCGAAAGGCGACAACAGGTCCGAGCGTGACGGTAATGGGAACACCGGGGAGCCATGGCCAAGCCAGTGGATGGCAGACCGTTGCAGCATAGGGATTGTCCCCCTCGCAGCTCTCCGCGACCAGCCGGTCAAAGCGCGCCGGCACCCGGCCTGGCGGGAGAGGCGTCAACGCCAGCGCCGTGGCGGTCGCCGGCGCCGCGGCAGTAGCCGTAGCCACCCTGCTGGTCGCGGTGGGCACGGCTCCCGGATCCGGCTGGCTGCGCCGCGGGCATAGCGACTCGACGTCTCCCAGGCCGTTGCTGCCCGACGCTGTGTACGTCAGCGTCTCGGCGTTGGCGATGTCGCCACTGTCGAGCCAGTACCACAGCGCGCCGAGACCACCAGCATGCATGGGCGCCAGGCTGGCGCCGACAACGATGGGGAAGCCGGGCAGCGACGCCAAGCTGCCCCACATGGACTCGCCCAGCACGGGATCATCAGAAAAATGCTCGCCCTCGGTCAGGATGCGCCAGCCGGCTGCCTGCGGCTGGCCCAGGAGAAGGTCGCCAACGCCGCGATCCCCGCCCGTCGGCCGATCGAGCACCGGCAACATGTCGGTCATCCGGTCGCGCAGGCCAACGACCAATGCGCCGCCAACCGGCAACTCCAGGTCCGCGAGGATCGGCTGACTCTTGTCGACGGGGTACGCGCCCGACGGCAATGGGGCGGCTACCCAGTTGTCCCAGCCTCTCCAGTCCCAGCTCGGCGCAAACCCCCGCGGGTAGCTCAGATCGAACTCGGCCATCCGGCTCAGCTCCGAGCCGTCCGGTCGCGACCGATACACATAGCCCTTCAACTCGTCGGGCGAGCCGCCAAACATGATCGAGTTCACAACGCCGTGGTACAGCCAGCCGTCGGCGTAGGCCAGGCCAAACGGCTGGGCACTGCGCACCCATGGTTCTCCGTCTGCGCCGTGGCGAAACGAACCAAGCACCATGCCGTCGGGTAGGCCGATGCGATAGATCCGCCCGTCACTCAGATTCATGGCGAAGAGTTGCCTCCCGGCTTCATCCACCTCCAGATCCCCGAGACCGGTGCGACCCACCCAGCCCGCCGCTGGCTCATCCCGCAGTGTCCGGTAGTCGTGGCGATTCATCCCCGCCACCAGCCGAACGAAGGGACGGACGTTGCCGCTCGCCAGATCGATCTCGTAGATCTGACCCGGGCCGCCCGGCCCAAAGGCGGTCGCACGCTTATGGTAAGCCGCAGCATAGAGCCGACGGTGGACGGCGTCGTACGCCAGGCCGTAGACGGCCCCAACCTGGTCCTGCCGCGCGAGGGTGATAGGCGCACCATCGTTGCCAGCCGCTCGATCATGAAACGCCAGGATCGCTGGTCCGGTCAGCTTGGGCTGGGCACTCGTCGCCTCGGCGAAGATCGAGGTCACGAAGTAGGAGTCGAACCTGGTGCAGCTCGCTTGAATGCGCTCGAAATCCGTCTGTTGGGCACCAGCCAATTGGCGGCGCTGGCTCGGAACGACGAGGACCAGACATCCGAGCGTCGCGACACCCAGGAGCCAGACAGCGCCATCGCGTTTCACAGTAGCCTCCGCCACCGCCGCCGTTCGCCTCGGCGCTTAGCGCATGCTCGCGGCCGAGCGAATGGCAGCCGCGCCGCGCCGCCCCGGAAGTCCGAGGCCCCAGCGAACGGCGCCCGCGCCGCCCAACGCAGGCGCGCACCCGAGCGAACAGCGCCCACGCGTCGCCATTTGGCGCTCTCCTACGGCCAGTGGGCACCTTCCCCGGCGCACGGGATGCTGACGTAGATCGCCCCGTACACCGACTCCAGCTCCTCCGGATCCGGCATGTAGAAATAGTGGTCCGGCGCCGAGGCCATGGCCCGCAGGAGC
>DAOUCP010000039.1:0-6737 GCA_034432155.1 Anaerolineae bacterium | reverse complement strand
GTTCGCCGCTCTGCATCGCCGTCGCCGGACCTAGGACGGCGGCGGCCACTCGGGAGGCAGGCGAGTGACGGGCCCTCTCGCCGTCGCGGTGCCGACAGGTTGCAGCGGGCGTTCGGTGTGCCATGCCGGGTGCCGGCTAGCCAGCAGGGTTTGCCATGGACACGGCGCGGTACATGAAAAGGCTCGCACCGCCTAGCACCACGCCAACGTCCGGCGTCACCAGATCGATGTCCCGGTAGAAGTCGTTCGGGTACTCCCACATCCGAACGCGCGTCCACTCCCCATCCGGATCGGCGGCCGCGGGCACCATCGGTGGGCTGACCACGAGCAGCAGCCCAGCACAAGCAACCGCCGCGATTCTGCCTGCGGTTCCCAACCCTGCACCTCGCAGCAACAGGAACCATGGCGGCAGCATTGCTCCTTGCCGGATGGCCGTCGAAGCGCTCCGCGGGCCGGTTCGGCGTGGGTCGTAAGCCAGTCATGACTTCCCCGAGTGGCAGAACACGCCCCTTTCGATGGCCTTCGCGGACAGCGGCGGGCCGCCCCTCGGCTGGGGCGTAGGGCTTGGCGACGGTCGCGGGAACCCCCTTTTGGTTGCGACCGCGGAACTCGTCACTCGCATGCACCCGCTGGTTGTGTTGTCGGATATGGCCCGCCTGGGTTCCGTCTGGCGGCGGACAGCAGTCCGGCCCGGCCAAAGCGCCGCCCTACCAACGACGCCTGGGACCGCGCCACCGAGGCGGGCACGAATGCTCCAGGTCGACGCGTGCTTTGCGGTACTCGGACCAGGCCGGGTCAACTGCGGCGCCCGACCCGGTAGCCGCTAGCCGGCTAGGCAATCGGCCACGGCCCGGGCGATCGTCTCACTGCCAGCGGTATCGACCACTTCCTCGGTGAGGGGCTCCCCCAGCGGGGCATCGAGAAACGACCAGTCACCGGCCAGGAAGTCATCCAGGCCGACTAGCTGATGCCACCAGACGGCCTGCATACCGGCCACCAACACCTGTGCTTCGGCGAACTCCGGCCGCGGCATGGTCACGATCGGCACGCCCTCGCGGATCGCCTCGCTGAAGGTCGAGAAGCCCGGCTTGGCAATCAACCGCCCCGCCAGCGGCATCACATCGACCGGCCGCAAGCTCAGATCGCGGATGGGCACGATGTTTTGCGCGTCAGGCGCGTCGGGATCGAAAACGACGAACAACCACTCTTCGCGCCGGCGGAGGCCATGGTAGGGCAGCCGATGGCGACCAAAGCCCCCCAAGGTGACCAGAGCGATCCGCTCGCGGGGACGGCGGATCCTGAGCTGTTCCCGCAACTGGTCCGCCGGCCAACGAGGGCGGCCGCCGGTCAGGCCGGCTTCGGTCAGGCGGGGAAAGCTGGCCATCGGCTCGTGAAACGGTAGCCGAAAGAGCCGATCACAGTGGGCGTGGCAGTCCTCCATCCAGGCCACCAGGTCGGCAAACGGTTTGCCCCAAGGCCGATAGATGTCATCCCAACCGAAGTTCGACACCATCCAGCATGGCACGCCCGCCGCGGCAGCGACCATCGCCGCTAGCGGCGGGATGTCGGCCAGGATGAGGCGCACACCCTCTTGACGAACGAACGCCACCTCCTGGGCCAGGATCGTGCGGCGGTCCTCGTAAATCCGCCGGGCTGCCGCGAGCGTCGCCTGGACGTCGATCGTCAGGCTGTCTGGCTGCACCACCCCGGCGTCCAGGCGCACGTCGCGCTGCTCGAAGGGACCGGCCATGTAGGCTGCCAGGAGCGCCCGGGGAGCAGGTCCGACAACGATGATCCGAACGTCAGGTACGAGCCGTTGCACCTCGGCGGCGATGGACGCCGCCCGGGTGGCGTGGCCGTAGCCGTGGTGGCTGACGGCAACGTAGAGCGTGGGACGCTCGGCTGGCGCCACGGAGCACAGTCTAGCGCATCGGCAGCCGCCACAGGCAACGATCTCACCCGCGAGAGTGCTTTGACCCTGGCCCGCCGTCGTGATATCGTGGTCACCGGCGCAGAGGCCGAGGCAGATTCCGGTCGGTCCGTCGCCGTAAGAACATCGGCTAAGGCATGCAACACTGGCTGTTCACAAACTTGACAGCCGCGATAACATGAAGTGGCAGTCGTCGGGCGGCAGCCCATCGTGCCATGGATCTGGCTGCGATCACGCGTCCCGCTGTGCGTAGAGCCCTGCGCGCCGTTCGCCGGGCGCAGTCGCTCGCCGACTCGCCTCTACTGCGCCTCGACTTGATCGAGGTGGAGTTGCGTCGGCAGGGAATGCCCAGCTCGATCCGCACCCGCGAGTGGGCCCTCGGGCAAGTGCTGACCGACCAAGTGGAGCACGCGTTGGCCGCTGCGCGTGCAGCTGCCGGCTTGTCGCCCAGACGCGAGCCGGCTGGTGAGGTATCGCGGGAGGCAGCGCTGACCTGCCTGCAAGCCGATTTTCGGCCCCGCGAACCAACCCTGGAGGCATGGAGCGCCCTATTCCACCACTATTTGGCGCCTGTCCCTCTGCGGGCCGACGAAGTCATCGCCGCCACTGCGGTGAGCTATCGGACGTTCCTGCGTCGCGTCACGCTGGGCTGTGCACTCTCGGTGCGTGCCTTGCGCCAGGCCGAGCTGGCAGCTAGCCGCCAGGTAAACATCGCGCCGGGGGCGCCCGTCAGTCAGAGAGTACTGGCCGACTTCGCTGCCCCTGCGGTCGACGTGCCAACCGCAGTCGCCGAGTTGTTGGCCACGGTGCGTGACAACGGGCGCGTCCTGCGTCTACGGCCGCATCTCCTCTTTGACATCGTGAGCCGCCGGCCGGCGAATCTGGCCGAGTATCGGCTGGGCCGCATTGCCGAGTGGTCGCAGCCGCGCTACCACCTGGATGAACGCTTCGTGCAACTCACGCTCTCGATCGACCGCGGCGAGCAAGCTCCGGTCGGACGCTGGCACCACCTTGACCGTCATTACACCAGCCTGCAAGAGGTGCTGCAGGATGCTCTCGAGCCGGCCTTCGTGCTGTTGGGTCCGCCTGGCTGTGGCAAAACAACCCTTCTGCGACGTTTGGAGCTTGACACGGCGGTGGATGGGCTACGCGATGTGACCGATGTGGTGACATTCTTCGTGCCTCTCAATACGTATCGCGGCGCCACGACGGACGAAGTCCCGGCCCCCGATGAGTGGCTCGACGAGCAGTTCCGGCGACGCTACCCCGACTTGCCGCCTCTCTCAGAGTTGCTGGCCGCCGGCCGGGTGATCCTGCTGTTGGATGCATTGAACGAGATGCCGCACCGCGATACAGCCGACTACCGCCGTCGGGTGGCTGCCTGGAGCCAGTTCCTGTGCGATCTGAACGCGGCGGTCAAGGGCAATCGGGCCATCTTTAGCTGCCGCAACCTGGACTACTCAGCCCCACTCTCGGGCCCGGCGCTGCGCGTGCCCCACATTCATGTGGAGGCGATGAGCGATGACCAGATTCGCCATTTTCTGGAGCTGTATGCGCCGCGCGAGGCGGCCAGCCTATGGGCGCAGCTGGCGGGCAGCCGACAGTTGGAGTTGTTGCGCAACCCGTATTTCCTACGGTTGTTCGTCGAGGAGACGGAGGCGAAGCTCCCGGGGCCGCTCGGTCGGGCCGGGCTGATCACCGGTTGCGTCCGAAGGGCGCTGCGGCGCGAAATCGAGCGCCATAACGAGCTGTTCGTGCCGCCGCGCTTGCTGAGCGAGCGCGACTTCGAGCGGGCGCTCACCGCTCGCCAATGGCGCGATCCGTGCGAGTGCCCACTGGCGGTTGTCTCTTTGCCAAGCTCGGCGAGCTGGCCATGGCCATGCAGCGCGGCGTGGCAGGCGGCGAAATGCGACAGGTTCGGGTGAGCTATCAGACAGCACTCGAGTACCTGGCCGACGAACGGGGCCCGGACATCCTGCGTGCGGGCGCCGCTTTGGCCTTCCTGGATGAAGATCGGGACCGAGACGAGGTGCTATACCGCCACCAGCTGCTGCAAGAGTATTTCGCGGCTCGGGTCTTGGCACTCGCGCCCGACACAGCCGCCCAACTCGTGGCTCGCCCATGGATGGCGGATGAGGTGGCACCCAGCGCCGAAGCGATTCTGGCGCGCCTTGGCTTGGGAGAGCCCCTGCCGCCGTTGCCGCAGTCCGGCTGGGAGGAAACCATCCTGATGGCGGCGGCGATGACCGGCGATCCGGCGTCCTACGTGCGCCAAATTCAGACCACCAACTTGGCTTTGGCTGGGCGAATCGCCAGTTTGCTCGAAGTACGCAACCGGCTGGCGGAGCCCGTGCTGTCCGGGCTGTGCCAGACCCTGGTCGACCGCAGCCGCGACCCAAGGGCAGATGTGCGCGACCGGATCGACTGTGCTGCGATCCTGGGTGAGTTGGGTGATCCGCGCTACGAGCTGCGATGTGGGCCCGAGGGCCGGTATCTGTGGCCGCCCATGATCGCGATTCGCGGTGGGGAATACCCGATCGGCGACGATACGCCCGTCGAGTGGCACAATGTGCGCAGTGGCGAAAAGCACACCGACACCAGCCACATGCCGCGCCACTGCGTACAGGTGTCCGACTTCCTGATCGGCCAGTTCCCGGTCACGAACGCCGAGTGGGCGTACTTCATCGTCGCCGGCGGCTACGAGGACGACCGCTGGTGGGACACCGCGGATGCTCGCCAGTGGCGACGGGGCGAACTCGCCAATGAGTCGGCGAAAGCCAACAACCGTGTGTGGCGGCAGCGCTGCAAGGCCGACCCGACGCTGTTCGAGCGCTTAGTGGCGGAGGGCTTGTTCGCCGATGAGGCGGCCATTGACCGTTGGCGGTACTGGCTGACGCTCAGCGACGACGAGTTCGAACGCGCATTGGACGCCCACTGGCAACCAAGACGGCGGACCGAACCCCAGTTTTGGCATGATCGGCGCTTCACCGGACCCCTCAAGCCGGTGGTGGGTGTCTCTTGGTACGAGGCGCGCGCGTACTGCCAATGGCTGGCGGCGCAGAGCGGTTTGCCTGTCCACTTGCCGACTGAAGTTCAGTGGGAGGCAGCGGCCCGGGGCCAGGAGGGACGCACCTATCCGTGGGGTGACAGCTTTGCGCCCTTGCGCGCGAACACCTGGGAGGCGCATCTGCAGCAGCCGACGCCGGTGGGCGTGTTTCCGAGCGGCGACGCCCCGGAGGGAATCGCCGATATGGCCGGCAACGCTTACGAGTGGACCTCCAGCCTCGCCGGCCACCTGACGGGCGAGGCTGGCGGGGTGCACTACGACTATCCGTACGACCCTAGCGACGGACGTGAGGATCCGCAGGCGCCGCCGACGGTGGCCCGGGTGTGCCGCGGCGGCGCCTGGGATGACGACGCCAGCGCTACGCGCTGCATCAGCCGCATTCAAGCCCTTCCAGCCGGGGCAAGTCACAACAACGGCCTACGGCTGGTCGTGAGCGACGTCCCGCGTCCGTAGCTGCCATCTGCCGGCGCGGACACACGCAGTGCTCGAGACATACGCCGAGGCTGAGGCGGCTGTTGTCCCCGCCCGTGGGGAGGTACGCGTCCCGAGTCCGAGGGCTGGCTGGTCCAGATGCCGTCGCCCCGGCCCGTGGGGACATACGTGGCCGGTGGCCCGCGCGCTGGCCTGGGCGATGCCGTCGCCCCCGCTGGCGGGGACATGAGTTGGCCAGCGCCTCTGTGGCCTCGCCGAACGTCCCGTCGCCCCTGCCGGCGGGGACATGAGAGACAGTCCGCGCCGAAATCGAGCCGAACAGTGCCGTCGCCCCCGCCCGCGGGGACATGAGCGATAGAACACGGCCCTCCTTATGCTCACGGAGCCGTCGCCCCGCCCGCGGGGACATGAGAGTATCCCGACTCTTGCGGCTGTAGGATATTCGCCGTCACCCCTGCCCGCGGGGACATGAGAGGTCTGCGGGTCCGAAGCGTGACAGCGCGATCGTGGAACTCCGTCGCGCACTGCTGTCAGTTTCTTGTCACATTCTTGTCACATTCCTATTGCCCACCATCGATGGTGGTCGTACGCTCGGGGCGAGGCTTGCGGCAGCGGTCGGCAATGCCGCCGTGAGCGCCGGCGCATACGTCGCCAGGGATCGGCGCTGTTGCCCGGGTGAAATGCGGTGCGGCCACGCGCCGCGCTGCAGCTCCTGCCGGACTCGGCGAACCGGCTGTCCAGGTCTCTTTGTCGCCCGCAGCTTCGCAGTGGAAAGGAGATTACCATGTCTACCGCGACAAGATCTGCTCTCAGGCTCGTCGTCGCTTCGACGGTCCTC
Organism: Anaerolineae bacterium; assembly: GCA_034432155.1. Taxonomy (GTDB): domain Bacteria; phylum Chloroflexota; class Anaerolineae; order Epilineales; family Epilineaceae; genus DAOUCP01. The sequence goes on along the minus strand of DAOUCP010000039.1, from coordinate 470 downwards.
GCCATGTCCAGCCTGTTGCCACAGGCGGCGAGCGACCACGGGGTTGGCGCAACCGATGTTGTCTACGACGCCTTCGATGATTTTTCGCACACCTCCAATCCGACACCTGGGGGCATCTGGAGCTACGGCTATACCGTGGGCCTCGGCGGCATCCTCCATCTTTACACGTCAAACTGGAAGGATCCGTATGGGCTCAGTGTGTGGTCGCAAGGACCCATAGACCCAAACGTTATCAAGAACGAAACCGGCAGCTACGTGCTTGGTAAGTGCTCTATTGTCTTTCCAGACGCTGGGTTCTTGCATTCACACCCAGGGCCAGCGTGCGAATTCAGCGTGGGCTAGTGTCTCAGGGAGTGGTGTACTTCGCCCGGCTGGACAAGGAGAGCCACCGTGTGCTTCCTTTCGGCGAGTGTCCGTTCCAGACGAAAGGGAGGCAACCCGGTGGCTATGGGAAAGATGGCACTGTACGA
>DAOUCP010000038.1:0-31778 GCA_034432155.1 Anaerolineae bacterium | reverse complement strand
CCCCCCGCCCCCCCGACAGTCGACGGCCGAGCAAGCCGGCACATGGTAGCGCATGCGGCGTGCCAGCCGAACCCCGGCGCAGCGAGTTGCACAGCTGACGGCCGGAGCCCCGACCGGCGCAGCGCGTCACGCGCGCGATGGCCGGAGTGCCGACCGCCGCCGCGTAGGGGCGGGCATTGGGGCTGGAATACCAACCGCCCCCGCAGGCGGGCCAGCCTGTGGACTCGAGCGTCGACCGCCCCTGCGTACGGGCCAGCGTGTGCGCCGGCCCGTCTGCGAGCCGGCCTGGCGGCAGTGGTGCAGCCAAGCGAGCGCCCGGAGCGCTCAGGACTCGCCGAAGGGCGGGTCGGCCGCCGAACGGGGGTCATTCACCAGGCGGTGATACTCCGCGAGCCAGGTGCGCACTTCTTCTGCCCGGCGACGTCGCTCCGCCTCCTCGCGGTGTCGCCGCAAGGCGTCGAGGCGGGCGAAGATCTCTTGCTGCACGCTGCGGGGATCGTACACGTAGTCAAAGGTCAGGCTGCCTGCCTCCGCGGCCGTTTGGATCTCGACGTGGCCGTAGTTGAGAAGGCGCGCCCACGGGTTCGGTACGTGGCAGCGGACATCCTGAATCTGACCCAGCGGCGCCTCGCGACGGTGCTCGAAGAAGCCCAGCGGCTGGCGCTCGATGTCGATGACGTGCTCGTCGGTCAGCTGATAGAGGTCGTTGCGCCAGTCCTCAAACCGCCAGGCCAGAAGCCCCACGGCCGCGAGCCACAGGCCACCGATGACCAAAGCCGGCCTGGGTCGGTCGCGCAGCGAGGGTCCGCCGCGCCAGGACGAGGTGACCAGTGACAGCAGCGCCGCCGTGAGCAGCAGGGCAGCGACCAGCGCGAGGAACGTTTCACGCCACAACACCCACCAGTGCTTGCGCCACGTCACCACCGCGCCCTGCTGGCATCGCAGCTTGGGCAAAGGCCAGGCCAGCGCCCGCAGTGCGTGGGCGAGGATGCTGGCCGACCGGCCGAAACCTGGTCGGTCAACCAGCGATGGTGGCAGCTCCGCCTCGTCGACTGCCGGCCGTTCTTCCGCCGCCATCGGTGGCGCTGCCGCACCGCTGAGCATGCCACGGAGCTGCTCCGCCACCCACACGCGGTAGCGCTCGCGATCGAAGGCCCGGCCTTGCTCGATCTGCTCGAACACTGCGGCGCGCACCCGTTCCGGCGCCGCCAGGCGCGCGAAGTGCAGCGCGCCTCGCGTGCTCGCCGTCTGGACGATGACATCGCCATAGCCCAGCAGGCGAGCCGGCAGGCTGGGTCGCAGCACTTGCACATCCTGGATGGACGCTAAGGGCGCCTCGTGCCGTCGCGCATCGATCAACGGCGTACGCTCGATGCGAATGATCCGCCGATTGGTGACGATGAGGCAGTCGTAGTAGTAGTCCAGAAAGGCCCAGGCGGCGGCCAGAATCGGCAGGCCGAGGACGATCAGCGCTAAGGCCAAGATGGCCACCGGAGGCGCTAGCAGCGGCACGACGAACCAGGCCAGGGCAGTTAGGGCCAGGGCAAGCAGCAGCGGCAGCACCAGGCCGCGCAGCAGCGCCGACCAGTGGCGGCGGAACAGGGCCATGGTGTGCTCACCGCTTACGGCGGCCGAGTCCCCCGCCAGGACAAGTCCCGCCCGGATGTCCTCGGGCAGGATCAACTTGTCTAGGACCTGCGGCCGCTGCCGCAGCCAATCCCATAGCTGGTCGCCATCGGCGTGCAGCAAGGTGGTGGCCATGACGGTGCGCACCTCCGTGCCCCGCGCCGCTCCCAGGAACACGCCGTGCTGACCGATGACGGTGCCGTAGCCACGGGTTCCGGTAGCCGCATCTGTACTGCCACGGGTTCCGGTGATGGCGTCTGTGCCGCCTCGAGCCCCACTGCCCACCGCTGGGCTGGTCGCGGCCTCGCCGCCACCGACCACCACACCACCCCGGACAACCACGCACAGGCTGGCATCCACTTGGCCGGGCTCGGTGAGGATGTGGCCGCCGGGGCACTGGACGACGTGAAACAGCGCCGCGAGCTGCCTCAGCTCCCCCGGCTCCAGGAGGCTGAAAAGCTCGGTGGCCCCAAGGTGGGAGACGATCTCCGCCTCGCCGAGCGCTTCCCGCGGTTCGGTCATGACGCGCTCACAGGGCCGCCTTCAGCTGCTCAGCGATCCGGCGGTTCATGCCCGGCACGCTGGCCAACTCCTCGACGGACGCGCCCCGAATGCGCTCCAAGGATCCGAAGTGGGCCAACAGCGCGCGGCGGCGCCGGGGACCGATCCCTGGAATGGCATCCAGGGAGGAGCGCAGACTGCCTTGACCACGCAGCTTCCGGTGATAGGCGATGGCGAAACGATGGGCCTCGTCGCGAAGGCGCTGCACCAGCTGCAGCGCGTCACTGTCGCGCGCCAGGACGATGGGGCCCGGCTCGCCGGGTCGGTACAAGTTCTCATTGCGCTTGGCCAAGGCCAGGAGAGGAATCTCGTCCAAGCCAAGGGGCTGCAAGACGCGCCTGGCCACCGCAAGCTGCCCCTTGCCGCCATCGAGCACCACGAGGTCGGGCGCCTTGTCGAAGGAGCCGGGGATACCGCTGGCGCAAGAGGCTTCGGCCAGCGCTTCGCGGTGGTGCACCAGCCGCTGGAAACGACGCTCGAGCACCTCGGCCATGGCCGCATAGTCGTCGCCGGGCGGCGCACTCCGCACCCGAAAATGCCGGTAGTCCGCCCGGCAGGGCTGACCGCGCTCGAAGACCACCATGGCACCGACGGTGTCGCTTCCTTGAAGGTTTGAGATGTCGTAGCACTCGATGCGCTGCGGTAGCTGCGGCAGCCCCAGGAGATCCCGCAGCTCGGTCAGCGCAACGACCGCCCGGCCGGCATGCTCGAGTCCGTACGCCGCCTTGAGCGCCCGAAGGGCCTCGGTGGCGTTCTCCATTGCTACCCGGAGCATGTCGCGTTTGGCCCCGCGCCGAGGAACGGTGATGCGCACGCGGGTGCCCCGCCGGCTTGCCAGCCAGCGCTCGATGGTTTCCGCCTCGGCTGGCGATTCGGGTACCACAATCTCACCCGGAATCGGCGTTGCCTCGTCGTAGAACTGGGTGAGGAAGGAGGCAAGCACGTCGCGATCGCTCGATTCTTCCGCACCTGCAAGACGGAAGTGCTCGCGGCCCAGCAGCCGTCCGCCGCGAACGAAGAGCACTTCGGCGATGGCCGAGCCATCGTCGCGGGCCAGGGCAATGACGTCACGGTCCACCAGGGTGGGGGCAATCACTCGCTGTCGGGCGATGACCTTGTCGATGGCCGCCAGCCGGTCACGCAGCTTGGCCGCCTGTTCGAATTCCAGGGCCGTAGCGTGGCGCTCCATCTGCTGTCGCATCTGGGCCACAATCTTTCGGCTGTGGCCCTGTAGGAAGCGACACAGGTCGGCAATCATGGCCCGATAGCCTTCCTCACTCACCGCACCAATGCACGGACCCAGGCACAGACCCAGGTGGTAGTACAGGCACGGCCGGCGATCCTGGCCATGAATGGTCCGATCGCAGTCCCGGTAGGGAAAGACCCGCCGCAGGCTGTGAAGCGTGTCGTGCATTGCCCCCGCAGAAACATACGGGCCGAAGTAGCGCGAACCGTCCTCCTCGATGCGGCGGGTGGCCAGGACCTTGGGGAAGGAATCGGACCACGTGACCTTGATGTACGGGTAGCGCTTGTCGTCCTTCAGCACCACATTGAAATGCGGCCGGTGCGCCTTGATGAGGTTCATCTCGAGGAGTAGCGCCTCGAGCTCAGAGGGCGTAACGATCCAGTCAATGGCCGCAGTACGCTCGATCAAACGCTCCGTCTTGGGAGAATGGCAGGCCGAATCGTGGAAGTAGGAGCGGACGCGGCTGCGCAGATCGACCGCCTTGCCGACATAGAGCACCTCCTCGTCGACGGCCAGGAAGCGGTAGACGCCCGGCTTCGCTGGGAGCGCATCGAGCTGCGGCTTCAGGTCGGGCCTTCTCATTGTACCCCTGGCGATCGAGCGGCAGCGGCGCTGCGGAGCCGGCCGTAGGCGCCGCGCCAGAACGGATCGGAGCGGGTGATCCGGGCCACGCGAATGTCGGCGAAGTGGGGCGCCAGCTCGGCCAGGACGACGGGTATCCGCGCCCCATCGCCGCTCTCGACAAGACGGCGCAGGCGGTCCGCGTAGCGTGCCGTCCACGCCCAGTTCGCACGCAGCTGTTCGGCTCGGATGTGGTAATGCCTGCGGTCCCACACCGCGGCCGACTGCTCGATGCCGGCATGGATGGCCCGCAGCGACAAGATCAGAATAGCCAGGATGTCGCGGGCCTGGTCATCCAGCTCTTGCCGGCCGGCCATGAGGTGCAGCGCCTCGGCAATGGTCCGGCGGTGACGCTCCCGCATTGCCCCGGTGCTGTTGGGATCCACCAGTCGGCTCACCCCCGGCTCTGCCTCCCAATGGCAGAGTATGGGTGCGCCGAGGGCCTGAGTCAACCGCCGTGGCCACAGGCTGCAAGAGGCTCACGCGAGCCGAGGCGGCTGGCAAGGGTCGCACGGCTCCAGCGTCGCTGGACCCGGCAGCGCCATGGTGCTGAAATAACCCGCAGCCGTGTAGCCAGCCAGAAGAAATGGTTGACAGAATGAGAACGAGCGACGGAGGAAGCATGGCCGAGGCGTCGATTGGTCTCTTCAGCACCATGACCAGCACTGGCTCGCGGCAGCTGGTGAGCACCATTGCTGCCGCTTGCCGTGACAAGCGCCTGCCGGGCGTGCGGATCGCGTTCCTGTTCGTCAACCGGGAGCCGGGCGAGTCGTCGGTCACCGACGAATCGGTGGCCGGGATCGAGGCTGAGTTCGGCCTGCCCGTCCTGCGAGCCTCGGCCGTCCGGTTCCGTCCGGAGGAGCGACGCGCCGCTCGACGAGCCGCTGCAGCAGGCGACGAGGAGCCTCTGTGGGCTTGGCGCGACGCATACTACGCAAGCTTCCGTCGTCGCCTCCCACCGACCGACTTGGACCTGCTGCTGGGCGACATGTGGATCTGGGGTCGGCAGCAGTGCAGCGAGCGACGGGGACTGAACCTCCATCCGGCCCTGCCCAGTGGCCCCTCGGGCAAGATGTGGTTCGAGGTCATCTGGGATCTCATCGCCACCGACATGCGGGAGTCGGGGGTCATGCTGCACCGGGTCACGCCGGACGTAGACCGGGGCCCGGTGGCAACCTTCTGCCGCTACTCGCTCCGCGGCGCAGAACTCGACCCCCTGTGGGCAAGTTTGCCGCAGTGCCTCGAGGAGCGATTGGCGCTCATCAACAGCCAGCGCCTGCTCAAGCGGCAAGCGACCCATCCGCTGTTTCTCGCCCTGCGGCGCATCGGCCTGGCAAGGGAGATGCCCCTCATGCTGGAGACGGTTCGCGCCGTGGCCGAGGGCCGACTGCGCCTCGCCCCGCGAGGTATCGAGAACGATGCCGGGCAGGTGCTGGAGGGCGGCCTGGATCTGACGGCCGAGGTGGAGCAGCGGCTTGCCGCCGGCTAGCGACCGCCTGGCAGCAAGGTTCGCCGGCGCCCTGGCGCGTTGCCATCCGGCAGCAACCTTCGGCTGCCCACCAGGGGCCCTGGCGCCGCAAGATAAAGGGGTGTGGTAGAATCCCCGCCTCGCTGGTAGCGCCTCGGAGAAACGGGAGCCATCTTCCATGCCTGCAGCCATCCAGGTTCTCATCATCGGCGGCGGCGGTCGTGAACATGCCCTTGCCTGGTCGCTGGCCCGCTCCCCGGGGGTGCGCCAGGTGGTCGTCGCACCAGGCAATGGCGGGACGGCGCGGGAGCCGAAGGTGGAGAACCTGTCGGTCGGTGACTCGGACGTCGCCAGCCTGCTCCGCTTTGCCCGCGAGACGAACATCGACCTGACCGTCATCGGACCGGAAGCGCCACTCGCGCAAGGAATCGTGGACGCCTTTCAGGCGGAGCGGCTGGCGGTCTTCGGGCCCACGGCGGCCGCGGCTCGGCTGGAGACCAGCAAGTCCTGGGCGCGCGACTTCATGGCCCGCTACGGCATTCCCCATCCGCGGTATGTGGTGGCGGACGACCCTGAGACAGCCCGCCGTGCGGCCTTTGACATGGACGGTCATTGCGTCGTGAAGGCCGATGGCTTGGCAGCGGGCAAGGGCGTGACCGTCTGTCGCGACATGACCGAAGCGGAGCTGGCCATCCGGACAGCGATGGTCGAGCGCAAGTTCGGCCAGGCCGGTAGTCGACTGCTGATCGAAGAGGTGGCTAGCGGTCAGGAGCTTTCGGTGATGGCCGCAGTGGACGGCAAGCGCTACGTTCTCTTTCCGCCAGCGCAGGATTACAAGCGCTTGCTGGACGGCGACGCCGGGCCGAACACCGGCGGCATGGGCTCCTACAGCCCGCCTCCCATCGCCACGCCGCGGTTTCTCGACCAGGTTCGGGACCGGGTCATCGAGCCCACCATTTGGGGAATGGCGCGAGAGGGTGTGACCTTCACCGGCTGCCTCTACTGTGGCCTGATGCAGGCCGCCGCTGGACCGTTGGTCATCGAGTACAACGTGCGCTTCGGCGATCCGGAGACTCAGGTCCAACTGCCGATTGCCGGCGATGGCCTGCTGGACGTGCTGGCCGGTGTCGCCGCCGGCGACGTGGGCGAGGCGACCGTAGCCTCCCAGCCTCCGCAAGCGGCGGTGTGCGTCGTGCTCGCGGCGCCAGGCTACCCAGAAAAGGCCCAGACGGGAGCGGCCATTCGCGGCCTGGAGGCCGCTGAGGAGGCGCCCGGAGTGAAGGTCTTCCATGCCGGAACGCGGCAGCAGGACGGCGAGCTCGTGACCGCCGGTGGGCGGGTCCTGGGAGTTGTCTGTGTGCGGGACAGCCTCCCGGAGGCGGCGGCGGGTGCCTACGCCGCCATCGGCCCCAAGGGCGTGCACTTCGATGACATGCAGTACCGACGGGACATCGCCGCTCGGGCCATTGCTGGCCGGCCACCGATCTAGGGCCCGCGGATGAAGCCGGTCGTCGCCACACTCGGCAGTCACTCGGCGCTTCAGATCCTCAAGGGAGCCCGCGACGAAGGACTCCGCAACCTGGTGGTCGCTCCCCAAGGGCGGGAGCGGCTGTACCGCCGCTACTCGTTCATCGACGATCTGTGGACCATCGACAGCTACGCGGACTTCCCGACCATCGAGGATCGGCTGATCGAACATGGGGCCGTGGTCGTGCCCCATGGCTCCTTCGTGGCTTACCTGGGCCGCGAGACGAACGAGCGCTTGCGTGTCGGGTACTATGGCAACAAGGCCATCCTGCGCTGGGAAGCCGATCGGGACTTGCAGCGGCAGTGGCTACGAAACGCTGGTCTCCCCCTGCCGGCCGAGTACGCCTCGCCCGACGAAGTGGACCGCTGGCCGGTGATCCTCAAACAGCACGGCGCTGCAGGCGGCAGCGGCTATGTGTTGGCCAAGGATCGCGCGTCGCTGCAACGGCGGATCGACGAGTTGGCCGACACCGGCTACGCCATCCAGGAGTACGCCGTCGGCGTGACCCTGTACGTGCACTACTTCCAGTCGGTGATCGAGAACCGGCTTGAGATCCTCAGCATGGATCGGCGCTATGAGACCAACGTGGATGCCTTGGGCCGGCTGCCACACTCCCTGCAGGCGGAGCTCGAGCCCAGCCCAAGCTACGTCGTGGTCGGCAACTCGCCGCTTGTGCTTCGCGAATCGCTGCTCGAGACGGCCTACGACATGGGCGAGCGCACGGTGGCCGCCTCGCGACAGCTGATCGATCCGCGCGGCTTGTGGGGACCATTCTGCCTGGAGACGATCCTCACGCCGGACATGCAGTTCCATGTCATCGAGATCAGCTGTCGGATCGTCGCCGGCACGAACCTGTTCGTCGACGGCTCTCCCTATGCCGCCATGTGGTTCGACGAACCGATGAGCACCGGTCGCCGCATCGCCCGCGAGATTCGGCAGGCTTACGCACGCGGCGCACTACCGGCCATCATCGATGGCCACGTGCCAGCGTGAGGCCGCTGCAACGACCGCAAGGAGGTCCCGATGGAGCAACTCGCACTGCCATTGCTGGCCTGGATCGGAGTCCTGGCGCTGGTCTTGGTGCTACGCCATCGTCTGGCGAAGGTGGTGGCCATCCTCACGTGGCCGCTGTTCCTCTTGCTGGCCGCCATTGCGTTGAGCGCGGTGGGCCTCCCCAGGGTCTACGAGGGCATCGCCCAGTGGACCGTCGAGCGTTCGGGGCTGGCGGCGCAGGTCCGCCAGATCGATGATCAACTGGTGCTGAACCAGATCGCCGACGCCTCGAGTGCTCTTCTCGAGCGCGCGGGCGATCTGTTCGGCATGTCACGCACGGAGAGGAAGCAGCCCACGTTTGCGCAAACGCGGCTCGTTGAACAGGCAGTGCTGCCTGGCCTGGTATCGACAGTCAGCCTCATCCTGCGCTGGTCGACCCTGCTCGTCACCGCCGCGGCCATGCTTTCCCTCGTCTCGCTGAACGTCGCCCTGTCCACCGACGCCGACCGCCGGCAGCTCGTCAAACGTTTGGCCGACCTCGAGGCGCGGACGAGCGAATCGTGAGGCTTGCGCCCTCGTAGACGATGCCCAGCGGCTCGATGACCACCCGGCGGGGCCCGGCCTCCACGGTTCCGGCCACCCACGCCGCCAGGCCCAGACGGTGGGCAATGTCGACGGCCGTCGGCGCATCCGCGGCCGTCAGGTAGAGCGCCAGCCCCGCGCCCATGTTGAGCGTCCCATACGCCTCCGCTTCGTCCAGACGGGCCATGTCCACTAGGAACTGCAACACACGCGGCACCGGCGGTAGCTGGCGGATGACGTAACCAAGCTCGCAGGGCGCGCGCATAAGCTTGCGCCAGCCATGACCGGTGATGTTGCTCACGTAGTGCAGTGCCAGGCCCGCATCCAGGCAAGCCGCCACCACCGGAGGATAGAGGGTCGTGGGCAACAGCAGCGCCTCGCCGTACGTCATGCCGTCTCCGATGGCGGTGGCGTAGCCATCCGGCAGTCGTTCGGCCACCCGACGGGCCAAGGTGAGGCCATTGGCGTGGATGCCGCTCGAGGCCACCAGCACAATGGCGTCGCCCACCACCAGCTGATTGCCGAGCAGGAGCTGCGACTTGGGCTGCACGATCCCGATGCAGGCGCCGGCCAGGTCGGCCGCCTCTGGCATCAGGACGTCCGGTAGCACCTCAGTTTCGCCGCCGCCCCAGGTGGCGCCCACCGCCTCGCAGGCTGCCGCCCAGCCGCGGACCAGGTCCTCTCTGCGCTCGTGGTCCTCGAACCACGCAGAGCTGCCGGCCGCCCAGAAGGCGTTCACGACCTGCGGCCGAGCGCCCACCGATGCCAGGTCGTTGACGATCATGGCCACGGTGTCCTGAGCGATGGCCTCGTAGTGGCTGCGGCCGCTGATGGGTCGCATGGCATCGGCGACGAGGCTCTTCGTGCCCAGTCCCTCGACGACAAACGCTCGGTAGCAATCACCCTCCTCCCAGACATAGGCGCTTTCGCCGCGACTGGCGGCGACCTCCCGAACCCGCCAGCGGGCCAACCGGCCCGCCGTGGCGGCAGCCGCCTCTTGCGCCAGCCGCTTGGCCGGGTCGATCTGCCCGTACGCCACCCCAGCACGGCGATAGTCCAGGGGTGACTCGTCGCTCGGCTGCGTCATAAGGGACTCCTCGGTTGCAAGTCGGCATTCCGGCCGTGGTTCGGCGCATGCGTGCCGCGCCTAGGTGGCGGGAGGGCACGCCATGCTCAGTGCGGCCCGCCGGCGGCCGCATCGTCGGCAGCGTCGGGCGCGGTACCGCCCAGGTCGTCTTGCCCGGCGGCCGCATCGTCGGCAGCGTCCGGCGCCGTAACGGCCAGCTCGTCCTGCCCCACCGCACCGGCAGCGTCGGGCGCGCCAGCACCCACCTCGTCTTGCCCCGCAGTCCCGGCGCTTCCCCGCTCACGTCCGAGCTGCCACTGGAAGAGCAGCAGAAAGATCACGTAGAGCGACATCACCGCCATGGCCAACTGGTCGACCGCTTTCCAGCGCGCGGCGAACCAGGCCATGCGCACCGACATGGCCAGCGCCAGCGCGAAGCATGCCGCGCCCAGGATGAGCCAGAGGGTGCTCCACCGGCGGAACCAGCGGCCCATCGTCTCAGCGACTCCGGCTCCGTCGGCACAACCAGCGGCCCATCGTCTCAAGCACTCCGGACGCTTCGATCGCCCACGGAGCGACGGCGCGCCCTAGCGGCCTGGGGTCCGCCGATGACGCACCCCGAGCGCCGCCGCGAACCACCGTCCAACCGCGAGCTCCTTCGAACGGCGATCATGGGATCAATCCAGCGGCGCGCAGGCTGGCCAGGATCCGTCGCTCGGGCGGACGCTCATCGGGCACGAAGACCTCGCCGGTCACGCGCTCGTAGGCCTCGACGTAGAGCCGGCTCATGCGCGCGGCCAGTTCCTCGGGCATCGGCGGTGGCTGGCCGTGCCCCCGGTAGCCCTGGGCAACGTACCAGCGACGCAGGAATTCCTTGTCGAACGTCTCTGGCTCCATTCCGGCCGCTAGCCGCGCCTCGTAGCTGGCGGCTAGCCAGTAGCGGGAGCTGTCCACGGTGTGGAGCTCGTCGATCAGCACCAGCTCGCCCTCGACATCGCCAAACTCGTACTTGGTGTCAACCAGGATCAAGCCGTTGCGCGCGGCCAGTTCCTGGCCCCGGGCGAACAGCGCCCGAGTGGCGGCGGCCATGCGCTCATAGACCGCGGGTGGCACCAGGCCGCGCTCGACAATCTCGCGAGGCTCCAGGCGCTCGTCATGCCCACCCTTGGCTGCCTTGGTGGTCGGCGTGATCACCGCCTCGGGCAAGCGCTGGTTCTTGCGCAAGCCGTCCGGCAACCGTAGACCGTACATCTGGCGCTCGCCGCGCTCGTAAAGGTACCAGAGCGACGTCTCGGTCACGCCCGTGATGTAGCCGCGGATGACCATCTCGACCGGCCACACCTTCGCCCGGCGGACCAGCATGACATTCGGATCAAGGACGGCGAGCAAATGGTTGGGCACGATGTCGCCGGTCCGCTCGAACCACCAGCGGGTCATGGCCGTCAGGACCTGACCCTTGTAGGGAATCGTTCCCAAGACAACGTCGAAGGCACTTTGCCGGTCGGTGGTGACAATGAGCAAGCGGCCATCGAGCAGCCACATATCGCGCACCTTGCCCTGGAGCCGCGGCCCCAAGGGCAAGTCGATGGCCTCCAGACGAGGTGCCTCGGCCGCCCGATGTTCGCTCACGGATCCCCTGTCTGCCTTGGCGCAAGGCCGATCCGTTGCAGCTCGGCGTCCTTGGCGCTGACCTGGTCCTCCAACCGCTTCCGATAGGCGACGAGACGCGCCGCCAGCTCCGGATCCTGCAGCGCCAGGATGCGGAGCGCTAGGTGCGCCGCATTGCCGGCGCCGTTCAGTCCGACGGTAGCTACTGGTACCCCGGGTGGCATCTGCACCGTGGCCAAGAGGGCATCCAACCCGCCGAGCGGCGCCCCGCCGGGGGCAAGCGGCACGCCAATGACGGGCAGCGAGGTGTGCGCCGCTGCCACCCCTGCCAGGTGCGCGGCCAGGCCCGCGCCGGCGATGATGATCCCGATGCCGCGATCCGCAGCCTGGGCCACATACGTGGCCAGGCTCTGCGGCGACCGGTGCGCCGAAAGGATGTGCGCCTCGAAAGGAACCCCGAACTCTTCCAGGACCTGGGCTGCCCCGCGCATCACGGGGAGGTCCGAGTCGCTCCCCATCAGGATTGCCACGCGCGCTGTTGTCAAGGCTCTCCGGCTCCTCCGGCCGAGACCATCCTCGCCTGCCTGTCCCGTGGCCGCCCGACCATGCTAGCCCGTTCGACGGGCTGGATCAAGCCCTGACCGCTCAGGTCAGCACCTCGGCCAGCCGGCCGGTCGTCGTTGCCTCGCGCAGCTCCATGGCGATTCGCTCGCCCACCGTCACTGGCCGGCCGAAGAGGTACGTCGTATAGGGCGTGGCCCCGATGCCCGGCGAACCCGGCACGCGCGGACTGACATCGACGACCACGAATGACTTCTTCGGCGGGCCGGGGACCACGATGCTCTGCAGGGCGAAGGGGCCGATCACCCCTGGCGGATAGAGCCGCCGTGCGGCATCCACGAAGCGCTCGCCGTACTCGAACACCATTTCCAGCATGCTTTCGAGCACCGTGACGGCGATGTGCCCTGCCTCCTCGTACTTCAGAGGACTCGCGGCCAGCGCATCGGCGTGCAGGTAGCCCGGTAGCGAGGCCAGCCCGGCAGCATTGGTTTGGCGCCGCGCATCGGTGCCCAGCAGCTCCAGCCGACCATGAAGCGGCGAGTAATAGAAGTTCAGGTTCACCAGCGCGCCGAGCACGAACTCCTCGATGGTCGCTCGCGCCAGCGCCTCCGGCCCGAACACCCCGGCGGCGATGCGTTCTTCGGCGATGCGCCCAAACTCTTCCGCGCTGCGGGCGATGAAGAACGCGCGCTCGAAGCCTCGCTCGGCCTCGAGAACCTTGACCAGCACAGGGCGGTCGATCTCCTCCGGCGAGGCGAAAAGGCGCGGATGGCGGATGCCTGCGGCCGCCAACAGGTCGTACTGGTTGGGATGCTGATCTCGTTCCTCGATCCGCAAGAGATACCGATTGCCAAACATCGGCACCTCGAATCGCCCTTCGATGGCGTCGTAGTCGCTATCCAGGTAGACCTCGAAGGAGCGATGGGGCACCCACACGGCATGATGCTCACGCAGCTGTGCTTGCACCGCCGGCTCGAGGAGCTGGCGGAAATGGTCGAGGACGATCACCTCGTCGACACAACCGAGTCCCTGCCGGACGGCGAAGTGCTCGGCATAGGTACGCTCCCGGCCCCGCATGCACACCACCAGGGAGCGGAACCCCTGGCTACGGGCACCGCGACTGACCTCCAGGGCCGAATGGCTACCCAGGACGGCGAGGGACATCTTGGCCGGGTCGAGTCGTTCGATGGCCGTGGTGAGCCAAGACATGATGGGGCCTCCTTTGCCTCTCGGGCGATGCTATGGCACAGGGGCGCCGGGCGCAAGTGCCGCGGCGCAAGCCGCCGAACAGCCCGGCTGCAGCAGGATCGCCTTTCGCCTGGCAGTCCGTGCCCCCAACGCCGCAACCCGGGCCAGGCGATGACTCTCTGGAACGCCTTGTGCCCAAGGGACGCCCACCTTAGAATAGTCGTCGTGATTCCGCGCCACTGCCAAGGAGCGTGACATGGGAACGTTGACCGCTGTCCTCCTGATCCTGGGCCTCATCGTCGTGTGGGCCATCCTCATTTACAACGGCCTGGTAGGCATGCGCAACCGCGTCCGTGGCGCTTGGGCCGACATCGAAGTGCAGCTGAAGCGCCGTCACGATCTGGTCAACAACTTGGTCGAGACGGTGAAGGGCTACGCTGCGCACGAGCGCGGAACGCTCGAGGCCGTCGTCGAGGCCCGCAACAAGGCGGTCGGCGCGATGCAGTCCGGGGACCCAGCAGCTGCGGCCCAGGCCGAGGGCTTGCTGACGGCCCAGCTTCGCCAGCTCTTTGCCCTGGCCGAGGCGTACCCCGACCTCAAGGCCAGCGCCAACTTCATGGAGCTGCAGCGGTACCTCGAGACGCTGGAGGAGGCAATCCAGAACGCGCGCCGTTATTACAACGCCGTGGTCCGCGACTTCAACACCATGGTGGAGCGGTTCCCGGCGGTGCTCCTGGCCCGTTCCTTCGGCTTCACGTACTTCGCCTTCTTCGAGCTGGAATCGGAGCGCGAGGCAGAAGTGCCGGTGGTGCGGTTCGACCGTCCCGGCGGAGAACCGTCGGCGCAACCGCCGACGGCCTAGGGGGCAGGGCATGGCAAGCCCCGCGCGACAGTCACCCCCGCGGTCGGCCGGGCATCGGGTAGCCACCGCCTTGGTCCTGGCGGTGGTCGGTGTGTGGCTCGGCGGGGCAGCACCCGCGTCGGCCGATCTGGGCGGTTTCGAGATCGCTGCCTTTCACACCGACCTGACGGTGTCCGAGAACGCCGAGCTGGAAGTCAGCGAGCGAATTGCGGTGGATTTCCGCGAACCGCGCCATGGCCTGTACCGCCGCATCCCGGTCCGCTACACCGATCCGCGGGGCTTCGCCTACTCCATTCGCTTTCGGCTGCTTGGGGTCAGCGATCCCGAATCGGGCGCTCCGTGGCCCACCCAGCTCTCCAGTGAGGGGCCCTATGTGCGCATTCGCATTGGCGACCCCGATCGCACCGTGACCGGTCGGCAGACGTACTTGATTCGCTATCGGATTGGGGGCGCCGTGCGACACGTTGACGAGCACGACGAACTCTACTGGAACGCGATTGGCGACGAGTGGCAAACGACGATCGGTGAGGCGACGGCGACGGTCCACCTGCCGCCAGGGATCCAACGCGACGACCTGGCGGCCGAGGCCTACATCGGCGGTTTCGGCAGTGGCGAGCGGGGAGTCCAGATCGAGTTGGCCGACTCGCGGATCGACTACTGCGCGCCGCGCGTTCTCCAGGCTCGCCAGGGCCTGACGGTCGTCGCCGCCTGGCCACCGGGCATCGTTCACTTACCCAGCCTGGCCGCCGTCGCCTTGAGCCGCTTGCTCGACAATTGGATCATCCTGTCGCCTCTGGCCGCTCTGGCCGTTCTGCTCCGCCGCTACCAGCGGTCCGGCCGCGATCCCATCGGTCAGGCGGCCGTGACCGTGCAGTACGAGCCGCCACCCGGCGTGTCGTCGAGCGAGATCGGCGCGTTGGTCGACGAGAAAGTGGACATGCGGGACATCACGGCCGCCATTGTCGAGTTAGCAATCCGGGGCAGACTGCGGATCCGCGTCGAGCAGCAACGTCGGCCGTTGCTGCCAGACACCGAGGAGATCGTCTTCGAGCGACTGGGCCAGGTCGAAGAGGGTGACTTGCTGCCCCACGAGCGGCTTATCCTGGACGGCCTGTTCCGCACCGGCGATCGGGTCACGGTGAGCGATCTGCGTCAGGAGTTCTACCGGCACCTGCCCGCCATCCAGGATGCAATCTTTGGCCGCTTGTTGGCGTCGGGCCACTTCGCCGGCAATCCAGCCACCGTACGCCAGATGTGCTGGATCGGCGGGCTGGTGGCGGGTGTCGTCGTCGCTCTGATTGGCGTCGGTTGGGCGCTCATGCGCGGCGGCATCCTGCCGCAGGCGGCCGTTCTGCCGTCTGTGGCGGGAGGCCTGGTGGCGCTGCTCGGGTTTGCCTTTGCACCGGCCATGCCGCGCCGGACCGCCAGTGGTGTCGCCCTGCGGCAGTGGGCGCTCGGCTTCCAGGAGTTCGTGGACCGCGTCGAGTCCGACAGGCTCAGCCGTGAGGCCGCTCGCCAAGTCTTCGAGCGACTCCTGCCCTACGCGATGGCCCTTGGCGTGGCCTCGCGTTGGGCGAAGAAGTTTGAGGGCATTTACGACGCCGCACCGCCTGCCTGGTATGTCGTGCCCGGCATGCCGGGGCAGGGGCTTTCCACCGCTCACGTCGAGCATGCCCTGAGCCGATCGATGGCCAGCGCGGCCGTTGCCATGGCGGCGACGCCACGCTCCAGCAGCAGCAGCGGCTTCGGCGGCGGTTTCTCCGGCGGCGGGTTTGGGGGCGGTGGCGGCGGTTCGTGGTGACGACCGGTCTGCCGCGGTCCCGGGCCGCGGTACCGGCTCCCGGTAGTGGCGGCAGCCCGTCTACCACTGGTCCCTCGTCGCGGCCGCGATTCCTGGTAACGGCGGCAGCAGTTCTGCCACACGTCTCCGTCGCGGCCGCGGTTCCTGGTAGCGGCCGCAGCGGTTCTGCCCCAGGTCCTCCTGTCGCCGCCGGCCAGCCCGCCAGTATGCGCGTTACGAGGTGGTGGCGACGGGATGGTAGTGAACGTGGACCCGGCGGACGAACTCAACCTCCGTCTGCAGAGCCCGTTCGACTGCTGTAGCGATATCGTCGCCCTGGGCCACGGTCAGCTTGCCATCGACCCCGATCATGACATTCAGTACGAGGTAGGGGCCAAAGCGGTGGGCATGCACCTCCTCGATCTCTCGCACGCCGTCCAGAGCGCCCACCACGCACTCGACACGCTCGCGCAGTTCGCGGCCTGGCACCGCCGCCATCAGATCGGTCGACGAGTCGCGAAGGATCTCCAGCCCCGTCCGCAGAATGAGAACGGCGACGGCCGCCCCGGCCAATGGGTCGACCCAGGGATAGCCCTGGCGGCCGAGGAAAACACCGACACACACCGCCGAGGCGGCGAAGACGTCGTTGCGATGGTCGGAGGCCATGGCCGCCACAGCCGGATTCGCGGTCTCGCGACCAATGCGCCGCGTCAGCCACGTCAGGCCGATCTTCAGGACAACCGTCGCCATGGCTACCGCCAGCGCGAGCGCCGCCGCCCCCTGCGATTCGGCCAGGCCGGCCCACAGCTCATAGGCGTGGTCGGCCGATTCGACGAAGATGGCGACCGCCGTGGTGACGATGAACGCCCCAATCAGGAGCGCGGCGATGCTCTCGAATTGGTGGTGGCCATAGGGGTGCTCGTCATCCGCCGGCCGCTGTGCCAGCCCCACGAACAGGCGGACAACGATGTAGTAGACGACGTCCGAGGTGGAGTTGATCCCATCGGCCAGGAGTGCCGGGCTGTGGCCCACAATGCCGACGCCCGTCTTGACCGCCGCCAGGACTGCGTTCGCCAGCAGGCCCAAGTTGACTGCCAGGAGGGTTCGACGCTCGCGGTGTGGGCATTCCATTGTTGAGCACCCTCGGCAGCCTGCCGCTCGGCCGCAGCGCCGCGAGCAAGCTTGCGCTACCGAGTCGCAAGAGTATAGGCAACTGGGGCGGCGAGACGAAACGGAGCTCCGACACAGCCCGTAGGCGCGCCCACGGACGGCGAGCCAAAACGGAGCTCCGACGCGCCCCACCGCGCCCACAGACGGTGAGCCAAAACGGAGCTCCGACACGCCCGAGCGCGGCCACGGACGCTGGGCACGCGCCCGGACTGGCTTACCGCCCTGCCCTGCTGCTACACTCAGGTTGGTCAGGCGCAGCCGATGGCTGATCTCGCCGGCGCAGAGAGTCGCTGCCGCAGAGGAGCCTCGCCGCGATGCTCGGCGCGCCTGGGCCAGCCGTCGCTGCTGGGAGTCTATGTTACAGACGATCCGGGTAGCCACCGCTGCCGATGACGATCCCATCGGTCGCGATGTCCTGGCCGAAGTGCACCGCGCACTGGGTCTGACGACGGTATCGGGGATCCGGACGGCCAAGGTCTACCGCATCGAGGGTGTAACCGCCGAGCAGGCCAGCCGACTGGCAGCGGAACTCCTCGCCGATCCGGTGGTCGAGCGCTGGACCCTCAACAGCCCCTTGCTCACCGATGCCGACTGCTGCGCCGAGGTCGGCTACCGCCCCGGGGTCATGAATCCCGAGGCAGCTTCCATTGCCAAGGCAGCCGCCGATCTGGGCATTGAGGTGGTGGCCGTTGATTCCAGTCGCGAGTACGCCTTCCGCGGCCGCCTCAGCGACGAGGAACTGGACCTCATCTTGCGGCGTCTCTTGGTGAACCCCACCGTCGAGCGGCGGATCGAACGCGAGCCCGATACACTGCGCATCACCGGCACCGCCGGGGCCACGACGCGCATCGCGCTGGCAGCCATGACCGACGTCGAGCTCCTGGAGTTGTCGAACCGCGGCTTGTACCTGGACCTCACCGAGATGCACGTCATCCGGGATCATTTTGCCGCCCTGGCTCGCGAGCCCACGGACCTGGAGCTGGAGGTGCTAGCCCAGACGTGGAGCGAGCATTGCGTGCACAAGACGTTCAAGAGCTCGATCACCGTCAACGGTACCCGTCGGACGCCGTTCATGACGCGCCTCAAGGAGACCGCGCAGGACTATCCGGCGCTCGTGGTCAGCGCCTTCGAGGACAACAGCGGCGTCATGGAGTTCTACGAGGGCTGGGCCATCGCCGGCAAGGTCGAAACCCACAACAGCCCCTCGGCCATCGAACCGTATGGTGGGGCAGCTACCGGATCGGGCGGCGTCTTCCGCGACATCATGGGCACCGGCCAGGGAGCGGCCGTGGTGGCTTCCACCGACATGTTCTGCTTCGCGCCACCGGACCTGCCCCAAGAACACGTGCCGCCGGGCGCCTTGCCTCCCGACTACCTGCTGCGGCGCGTCGTCGCCGGCGTCCGCGACTACGGCAACCGTATGGGCATCCCGACGAACAACGGTTCGGTGCACTTCCACGCCGACTTCCGCGCCAAGCCCACGGTCATCGTGGGCGCCTACGGCCTAGTGCCGCTGGAGCGCGCCCGCAAGGGCCAGCCAGCGGCCGGCGATCGCATCCTGGTCCTGGGCGGTCGGACCGGTCGCGACGGCATCCACGGCGCCACATTCTCCTCGACGGCCATGACCCACGAGACGGTGTCGGTCAACGCCCAGGCTGTCCAGATCGGCAACCCCATCGAGGAGAAGCGAATGCTGGATGCCATTCTGGTTTGCCGCGATCACGGCCTGATCCGCGCCATCACGGACTGCGGCGCCGGTGGCTTCTCTTCGGCCATTGGCGAAATGGGCAAGCGTCTTGGGGCTGAGGTTCACCTGGAGCGCGCCCCCCTCAAGTATGCCGGGCTGGCACCCTGGGAGATCTTCGTCTCCGAGTCGCAAGAACGCATGGTGCTGGCAGTGGCGCCCGAGAACGTGGCCGCGGTGGAGCGCATTTGCTCCGTCTACAACGTCGAGGTCACCGATCTGGGCTCCTTCGAGCCCACGGGGCGGCTCGTGGTCTACTACGGCGATGAGCTCGTCGGCGATCTGGAGATGGACTTCCTGCACGAGGGCTGGCCGCGACGGTCCCTCGTCGGGGAATGGTCGGCGCCAACCATCCCCGCCAGCCTGCCCGAACCTCCGGCAACGGAGGCGGCATGGCAGCAGGTGTGCCGACGGATTCTGGCTCACCCGACGATCGCCTCCAAGGAGGCCATCGTTCGCCAGTACGACCATAGCGTGCAGGGCACGTCGGCTGGGCCACCGTTCGGCGGTCCAAGGGGCCAGGCGGCGAACGATGCCGCTATTCTGGCCCCCCTGCTGGGCAAGCCCTACGGCATCGTCATCGCGCATGGTCTGAACCCGGTGCTGAATTGCCTCGATCCGTACTGGGGCGGGATCTGGGCTGCCGCCGAGGCGATGGCCAACTACGTGGCCGTCGGCGGTGACCTTCACCAGGCGTGTCTCATCGACAACTTCATCTGGCCGGCACCCGACGCACCTTCGTTGGGCGCTCTCGATCGGGCGGTCGACGCCTGTGTGGCTGTGATGCAGGCCTTCGAGCGGCCCTTCATTTCGGGCAAGGACTCCCTCTCCAGCACCTACCGCTACCCAGATGGCCAGGTGCTCAAGATCCCGCCGGTGCTCTGCATCTCGGTGTTTGGTCGGATCCCCGACGTCGGGCGCACCACCTCGAGTCGGCTGCAACGGCCCAGGTCGGTGCTGGTCCTGCTGGGCGAGCTCGACACCCAGGGCATGGCGGGCTCGATCTACCTGGAGCTCGCCGGCGGCGGAGGCCAAAGGCCGCCGCACGTCGATCTGACCGCGGCGCGGCGAACGATGGAGCGCCTGCACGAAGCGATCGCCCATGGCCAGGTGCGTGCTTGCCACGACGTGAGCGAAGGCGGCCTGTTCGTAGCCGTCGCCGAGATGGCCATGGGCAGCGGGCTGGGTGCCGAGATCGACGTGGCGCCGCTGGCGGCGCGAGCCGACTGTGCTCTGTTCAACGAGACGGCAGGCTGCTTCGTGGTCGAGGTGGACGAGCCGGCCGAGGCCGAGAAGCTGTTCGCTTCGGTGCCCCATCGGGTCATTGGTCGGACGCTGGCCGTGCCCCAGCTCCGTCTGCGGTCGGCAGGCGAGGAGCTTGCCGTGTTGCCGCTCGCCGACCTGGTGGCAACGTGGCAGGCACCGCTGCGCGTCGTCTTCCACTGAGAGGTGCGATGGCCAGTCCAGCCCGACCCCGCGCTCTGGTGCTGAAGGCCGACGGCACCAACTGCGAAGTCGAGACCGCCTACGGGCTGGAACTGGCCGGCGCGGAAGCGCACATCGTGCCCATCAACCGTCTGCGCTGGGGCGAGGAGGAACTTCAGCGCTACGACCTCCTGGCGCTGCCCGGCGGCTTCTCCTACGGCGACGACGTGGCAGCCGGCCGCGTTCTGGCCGTGGAGCTCATGTGGCGCTTGGGTGAGCAGTTGGCAGCCTTTGCCGAGCGCAAGCCGATTCTGGGTATCTGCAACGGCTTTCAGGTTCTGGTGCGCACCGGCCTTCTGCCCTTCGGCAGTTTCGGTCACCCTTGCGTGACCCTGGCCAGCAACGAGAGCAACCGTTACGAGTGTCGCTGGGTGCGCCTGGCATGCGCCAGCGAAGCTGACACGTTGGCCGGTCTGCCGCCCATCCTGGAGATGCCCGTGGCGCATGCCGAAGGTCGGCTCCTGGCCGAGGAAGCTACCTTGGATGAACTCGAGCGCCGCGGCCAGGTGGCCCTGCGCTACGTCGACGAGATGGGTCGACCAACGGGGGAGTACCCGGCCAATCCGAACGGCTCGAAGCGAGCCATCGCCGGCCTCGTCGATCCCACAGGCCGCATCTTGGGATTGATGCCGCATCCCGAGCGCTATGTCGCTCACCACCAGCACCCCGATCGCCACGCCGCACCGCCCGCGGCCATGCCCGATGGCCTTGCCTTCTTGCGCCGCCTGGTCCAGCTGGCGTGAGTCCTTGGGTGAAGCCAAAGCCACTGCGCGCCGCTTCGCCACCTTGGCGCACCTCGGCGTGGCCGCCCACCGGGTCGCGGGCGCGCCTGCCGTGGCCCGACTTGCCGTCGCCCGACCAGCCGTGGCCCAATCCGGGGCAGCCAGGCTCTCCGTGGCCCGACCGGCCATCGCCCTCTTGGGAGGTGCGCGGTGAGTGATCTCCTCGGCTGGCGCCCGGGACCGGTCGGTCACGTACTGTCGGTGAGCGAGCTCACCGCCCACATCAAGGCGCTCCTGGAGAGCGACGAACTGCTGGCCGATGTCTGGGTGACAGGCGAAGTCTCCAACTGCCGCCCCGCCGCCAGCGGCCACTGGTATTGGACCCTCAAGGACGAAGAAGCCTCCCTTAACTGCGTGATGTGGCGGAGCCAGGCGGCGTTGCAGGCCCATCTGCCGGCCGATGGCGCCAGCTTCGTGCTTCATGGCGTGGTTTCCGTCTATCCACGCCAGGGTCAGTACCAGCTGTACGTTGACCGATGCCAGCCGGCCGGCCTGGGCGATCTCTTCTTGCAGTTCGAGAGACTGAAGGCCAAGTTGGCGGCGGAGGGGCTGTTCGATGCCGAGCGCAAGCGTGCGCTTCCCCGCTTTCCAGTGCGGATCGGTGTGGTCACCAGCACCGAGGCCGCGGCCCTGCGTGACATCTGCCACGTCGTAGGGCGCCGCTGGCCGTTAGCCGAATTGCTGGTGGCCCACACTACGGTCCAAGGCGACACCGCCCCGGACGAGATCGTCGCTGCGCTGACGACGGTAGGCCGCGCCGGCGTCGACGTCGTGATCGTAGCCCGTGGGGGAGGAAGCATCGAGGACCTTTGGGCCTTCAACGATGAGCGGGTGGCGCGCGCCATTGCCGCCTGTCCCGTGCCGGTCATCACCGGCATCGGGCATGAGACGGACACCACCATTGCCGACTTCGTGGCCGATCGGCGAGCCGCCACGCCATCGGCGTCGGCGGAGATGGCCGTGCCCGATCGCCAGGAGCTGCGCCAGATGGTGGATGACAGTCGGGAACAGCTCCGCCGGCGCCTCGACTGGCGACTCCAGGGTCTGGCCAGCGACCTAGGGCGCCTGCGCCATCGTCTGGCCCTTGCCGCTCCCGAACGGCGGCTCGCCGAGCAGCGACGGGCCATGGAGAGCCTGGCCAGCCGGCTCGCGACCAGCATGCACAGCCGGTTGCGGCTGGCTCGATCCGAACTCACAGGGCACAGCCAGCGGCTGGAGGCCCTCGCGCCGGCGGCCATCCTGGCGCGTGGCTATGCCCACGTGTTACGGCGGCGCGACCGGCGGACCGTCCGCGCTGCAGACGAGGTGGCGCCCGGCGAGGCCCTCGACGTGCATGTTGCCCGCGGCCAGTTCGGTGTCATCGTGGAGGGCAAGACCGGCGCGAGCCGGGAAGGAGAAGGACATGACGGATGCTGACAAGCCGACTCCACCGGCGGGTCCGGGGGACGAGGGAGCGCCCTCGTCGGGCCTGGTCGAAGACCCGGCCAGCCTCAGTTTCGAGGCGGCATTTCACTTGCTCGAGGAAGCCGTCACTCGGCTGGAGAGCGGCGATCTGGCCCTCGAGGAGGCCTTGGCGCTTTACGAATATGGCGCGCGTTTGGCACGGCGCTGCGACGAGCTCCTCAGCGCGGCTGAACTGAAGGTCCGCCAGCTAGACCAGGAGGGCCGGCCAGCGCGTGATCTCACGATCCGTCCGTAGCGGCCCGCGACTTGGTGGTGCGACGCTTGGCGCTGCGCGCCGGCGCCTCTTCTTGTTCGCTCTCGGCCTTCTCCGGGACCACGATCTCGGCCGTCAGCGCCGTCTCGAGCTCGGCCAGTGACGCGTAGCCAGCCGCCAGCAGGGCTTGGCGGATCAGGCCCAAGGCCTCGCCGCGCAGCTCCGGGGGTGCCTGCTTGATCGAGGCGTAGTGCGTATGACGCCCCTTGCCGCGCTGCAGCGTCGTCAGCTCGATGCTTCGTCGGCGCGCGTCGATGGAAACGCTCATCAGAACCTCGTGCTCGGCCATGCCTCACTCCTTTCGCGCGTCACGGCACTGCCACCCCATCATAGGCCCGGCCGCCAGCGCGGCCAACTTGACCGTCCGAGCCGGCCTTCTTACCATAGGCCGACCGTGAAGCAGCTGTGGGCTCCCTGGCGTATGGAATACTTGCGCTCGACTGCCAAACCCGATGGCTGCCTGTTCTGTGCCATCGGCGCCCAACAGGATGGCGCAGAAGGGCTGGATCTCGTCGTCTGGCGCGGCGAGAAGGTCTATGCCCTCCTGAACCGATACCCTTACGCCAACGCGCATGTGATGGTCGTCCCGTACGAACACGTTCGCGATCTGGACTCCCTTGACGAACCGGTGCTGACGGAGCTCATGGTCACCGTCGCGCGCCTCATTCGCGCCCTGCGCCAGGTGTATGAACCCGAGGGCTTCAACATTGGCGCCAACCTGGGCAAGGCGGCGGGCGCAGGCATCGGCGACCACCTCCACGTCCACGTCGTTCCCCGCTGGACAGCCGATACCAACTTCATGACTACCACGGCCGGCACGCGGGTGATCCCCGAGGCCCTGAGCGCCAGCGCACGCGCCATCCGAGCGGTGCTTGCGTCTAGTTCCTCCCCCGAAGGAGCAGAGCGGTGACTTCGCAGCGTGAGGTGGTGATCCTGTCGGCAGCGCGCACGCCCATCGGGCGCTTCGACGGTGCTCTGGCCAACGTGCCAGCGGTGGAGCTGGGCGCCACCGCCATCCGCGCGGCCGTGGAACGCGCCGGCATCCAGCCGGACCAAGTCGACGAAGTGCTCATGGGCATGGTGCTGCAAGGCGGAGTCGGCCAGGCGCCCGCTCGGCAAGCAGCCATCCGCGCCGGGATTCCACCCCACATTGGCGCGACGACCGTCAACAAGGTCTGCGGATCCGGGCTCAAGACGGTCATGATCGCTGCCCAAGCCATCAAGGCTGGTGACGCCAACTGTGTGATCGCTGGCGGAATGGAGAACATGTACCTGGCGCCCTACGCCATTCCGGGCGCTCGCGCGGGCCTGCGCCTGGGCAACCGCGAGATCGTGGACCTCACCGTCCATGACGGCCTGTGGTGCGGCTTCGAAAACCACCACATGGGCAACTCCGCCGAGTGGGTGGCGCGCGAGTGCGGCATCACACGCGAGCGACAGGACCAATACGCCCTGGCGTCGCACCAGAAGGCCGTGCAGGCCATCGCCGAAGGCGCCTTCCGTGCCGAGATCGTGCCGGTGGAGGTGCGCGATCGCAAGGGCAACGTGACCCTGGTCGAGACGGACGAAAACCCCCGGGCTGACACCAGCCTGGAGGCGCTAGCCAAGCTGAAGCCGGCCTTCCAGCCCGATGGCACCGTCACCGCCGGCAACGCGCCGGGCATCACCCACGGCGGCGCCGCCGTCGTGGTCGCCGGCGCCGACTGGGCGGCCGAGCGCGGCCTGCGACCGCTGGCCCGCATCGTGGGCTATGACCAGGGCGCCGTAGCACCCTTGCGGCTCTTCCTGGCACCGGTGGAAGCGGTGCACCGCGTGCTGGCCCGGACGGGCCTGACGCTGCATGACATCGACCTCGTCGAGATCAACGAAGCCTTCAGCGCCCAGGTGCTGGCCGACGGCGATCGCCTGGCCGCCGAGGGCTGGGACTGGAACAAGGTGAACGTCCGCGGCGGTGCGGTGGCGCTGGGTCACCCCATCGGGGCCAGCGGGACCCGGGTGCTGGTCACGCTGCTACATGCCCTGCGCGATACTGGCGGCAAGCGCGGACTGGCCAGCCTGTGCCTGGGCGGCGGCGAGGCCGTGGCCATGATCGTAGAGATGAGCTAGCTCAGCTGCCCGGTCGGCAGTCGGTGCGTCCCTCCGTGCGTCTGCCCGGTCTGTCCTCGGTGGATCCCTGACTGCGTGCGCCCGGTCGGCAGTCGCTGCAGCCTTGCTCCTGTCCGGCAGCCGTCGAATCGAGCCGCGCGCAGACGGAAGCTACTGCTGCTGGTCGGCAGGTGGCGCCGGCACGACGCCGTTGGGATCCAGGTCGAGCGGCCTCGTCTCCTCAAAGCTGTCGGCCGAACCGCCCGCCAGTGGCCGTTGGCCGCTCGTCGGACGCTCGTAGGCCTCGAACTCGCGCAAGCCAACCCGGCCTGCGGGCGCGGCGGTGGCGTAGAGCAGCAGCCACTGGGTGCGCACCGCTGGGAAGACGATCGTCTCATCGCCTCCCGCACCGCGGTTGGTGCTGTACACCCCCACCCAAGCCCAGCCATTCCAGGCATACAGCGCATAGGACGTGGCATGTAGCCCAGCCGTCCACCGCAGCGTGACACGGTCGATGGTGTAGCCGCTCTGAAGGTCGAAGTAGATCCAAACTGGCAAACTCGAGGACCGCCAGTCGGTATTGACGTCGCCGTCGCTGGCCCGGGGCGCATCGAAGCCCGGCGCACGGTTGAAGGACACGGCCGGCTTGCCCGCCGCGACGTTCTTGAGCTGGCTCGGTGCCACTACATCCGAGCCGATGACCTCCCATTCGGCTAGCTCGTACGCATGGCCGATGAGGTAAGGATTCACCAGCCACAGCATGAAGTAGCGCGCTTCGATCGGCTCGGGGAACACCGCGGTGTCGTCACCATCGCCGTTGCGCGTCGAGGCGTAGATACACCACCCGCGGCACCACTCCTGCCAGGCGTAGATCGCGTAACTGCGGGCATGCTCGTGGGCATTCCACAGCATGTGCATCGAGGTGACCGAGTAGGTATTCCCTAGGTCGACGTAGATCCACTGCACATTCCGTGCCGGTGCCCAAGGGTCGTAGCCGCGCTGCGAGCTCCAAACCGTCGCCGGGTTTCCGTCCACCGCCTGCTCGGGGGCCAGGCCCGGCAGACTGCTCGAGGCAAAGACGGGCTTGTTGCGTGCCAGGTTGACAGGGCCGCCGCTTGGCGTCGCCGTGGCCACCACCACGGTTGGGTTGGGCGTCGCTCCGGCGGGTGTGGCGGTCGGGCCGCCGGGCGTGGCCGTTGGACCGCCGGGCGTGGCCGTCGGCGTCCCGCAGGGACTCGTTGTCACCTGAATCGTCACCACATCGAGGTACTTGTCGCCCGCCGGGCAGGTTCGCTCGACGCCGGTCAGGTCGACCCATTGACCGACGTACGGGCTGAAGAATCCAAGGCCGCCCGGACCGCGCAGCTGCCAGAGGACATTTCCGGCACAGTCGGTCAACAGGGCGTCCGGATTGCACGTCCCACCGCCCAGCGCCACTAGACCGCTGGCCGCGGTACCCTGAAGCCAAGGACGGGCCTGTACGTTCGCTAGCGCGGGCGCTGCCCCCGATCCGGAGCCGATCGGCAGGCTCAGACTGGCCCCGCAGACCAGAAGGAAGAGAGCCAGGAGGATGATTCGTGGAGCGCGCATGGCCAACTGCCTTTCCCGTACCTTTGCCCGAGCCAGAAGATCGGCGCGACAAGAATGACCGGGTCGCAATGTGCCGCCCGGCACCATGTACAACGGAGCTGCCGGGCGGAACGTTACTGCGTTGGGCAGCCCCTCACCGCAAGCCCGGCGGCTGGGCTACCACCCCGTGGCCCCTGCCTGCGCGCAGGCGGCTGGGCAAGCGTCCTCCCCGCCCCTCGCCGCCTGGCCCGTACCTCGCTCAACTGACCCGCGGCACTCGCGCCAGGATCTCCGACACCACCTCGTAGCTGTTGGTTCCAAGCCACTGGGCCACATCCGGCACGGTGATGACCTCCTCCCCTTGCCGGCCGATGAGGACGACCTCATCCCCTTGCCGTACACCGGGGATGTCGGTCACGTCGATCATCGTCTGGTCCATCGCCACCCGCCCCACAACCGGCGCGCGGCAGCCCCGAACCAGTACTTCGCGCCAGCTTGCCGGCCCGCGGCGGAAACCATCGGCGTAGCCAACCGGCACCGTGGCCACGACGCTGGGGCGACTGGCTCGCCAGGCAAGGCCGTAGCCGACCGCTTCCCCCTCTGCCAGCGATCGCACCTGCGCAACCTGCGACTTCCACGCCAAAGCAGGGGCGAGCTCGCCACCACCAAGATCGGGCGCTGGCGCAAGCCCGTAGAAGGCGATGCCGGGCCTGACGAGGTCGTAGCGCCCGTCGGTCCTCCCGAGCAACACAGCGCTGTTGGCAATGTGAACCACAGGCGGCCTCCGCCCTTGCGCTGTCACCTCGGCGACCAGCTCGTCAAAGACGGCCAGTTGCCGGTCGGTGAACGCAAGCCCGGCCGCCGTCCGATCGTCCGCTACGGCGAGGTGGCTGAACAGGCCCTCGACCACCAGCCCCGGTAGCTCCTGCAACCGACCCAGGAAGGCAGGCACGTCTGCCGGTGGCAGACCCAGTCGATGCAGGCCGGTATCCACCTTCACGTGCACCCGCACTTGGCGTTCGAGCGCTTGCGCTGCCTGGCTGAGCGCGCTGGCCGTCTCGAGATCGAACACCGTGACCGCCAGATCGAGCCGCGCTGCCTCCCGTGCCTGCCACGCCGGAGTGTAGCCGAGGATCAGGATGGGGGCGGTGATGCCAGCGTCTCGCAGCACCCGGCCCTCGGCTACGCAGGCGACACCGCACCACTCGGCACCATGGCGCAGTGCCGTATGGGCCACTTGTACTGCGCCATGCCCGTAGCCATCGGCTTTGAGCACCACCATCAACGCCGCCGGTCGAGACAGTCGCTTCAAGAGCCGCGTGTTGGCGGCAATGGCACCGTGATCGATCTCGAGCCAGGTGGGGCGGTCGGGCTGGATGACCACGATCTGCCGCCAGGCGGCGTCCTGGCGCACCAGCACGTCTTTCGCCTGCTCTGGATCCGCCAGCAGCCCGGCGACGACTTGCTCCATGCGAGCCACCGCACTGCCCTTGGCCAGCACGACCACATCGGGGCCAAGCTGGGGGAGAACGGCCGACACGGCATCCTCAGCCGTGAAGGTGATCGCGACTTGATCTGCCGACAGACCCGCCTGCCGGGCCTCATCGGCAATGAGGGTTGCCTCCTGGCCACGAGTGACCAGGAAGTCGACGGCGCCGGCAGCGTGCCTGCCCACGGCACGGTGGCCAGCCTCGGTCATTGCGCCTAGTTCGGCCATGGAGCCCAACACGGCAATGCGTCGCCGTGCTGGCAGACTCTTGAGCACCTCCAGACCGGCGATCACCGCTGAGGGACTGGCGTTGTACGTATCGTCCAGGATCAGGCTGCCCGACCTGCCGGCCAGCGGGTTCAGGCGACCGGGGATGCTTGGCAAGTCCGCCAGGCACTCGACGATGCGGTCGAGTTCCACGCCCAAGTGCTCGCCGATCGCCACTGCGACGAGGGCCGCGCGCACAAAGTGGCGTCCAATCCACGGAATGTGCGCCTCGACCTCGCCACCGCGCGCCGAGAGCCGGAACGTCGTCCCCTGCCGGTCGAACCGGATCGCCGCGGCCCGGTAGTCGGCTTCGCGCTCGACGCCGAAGGTCACACATCGGGCGCGCGTCCGGTCGGCCATGGCGGCGACGCGATCGTCGTCAGCATTGAGGACGGCCAGGCCTTCGGCCGGCAAACGCTCCACCAGAACACCCTTCTCCCGCGCCACACCGTCCAGATCGCCAAAGGCGGCCAGGTGCGCCGCCGCCACCAGGGTGACGGCCGCGATCTGGGGCGGCGCCATGTCTACCAGCACCGCCATCTCGCCAAAGTGATCGGTGGCCATCTCGAGGACTGCCACTTCCGCCGTGCTGTCGAGGCCACCCAAGGCAATCGGCAGACCAAAGCGACCGCTAAAGTTGGCCGGATTGCGGAACACCCGATAGCGCGCCGCCAGCACGTGAGCCACGGCCTCCTTGGTCGTCGTCTTGCCGGCACTGCCGGTGATGGCCACCACGCGCACCCCGCTCTGGCGAAGCAGAGCGGCGGCATACTGCTGAATGGCCCGCTCGGTATCGGGGACGACGATGCAGGTTGTGCCGTAGCTGGCCAGCTCGAAGGGCCGTTGGACGACCACGCCGGCCGCCCCCTCCCGGCAGGCGGCCTCCACGTAGTCGTGGCCGTCGGCCTTGGCAGTCTTGACCGCCAGGAACAACTCGCCGGGCTGAACCAACCGGGAGTCGAAGCAAAAGGCGCGGAAGGCGTCGGCGAACACCGGCCCATGCAGCCGGGCATCCGGATTCGCCGCCAGGAAGTCAGCCAGCCGAATCACGGCGAGATCGCACGCTCCGGCCGCGCCCGCCCCGCGTCAGGGGCTGCCGAGCGGACCTTTCTTGGCCCGATGTGCCTCGAGCGACAGCTCGATCACCCGAGTCAAGAGCGCCGTCGGGCTCAGGCCCTCTTCCATCGGCCCCAGAAAGATGGTCGAGCTGGGACTGGCTCCCGGCAAGGTGTTGGGCTCCCCGACCACAATCCGACCCTCGGGAGTGACGAACATGTCGATGCGGGCGAAGGCACACAGCCCCAGGGCCTGGTAGGCCCGCACCGCCACCTCCCGCACCGCCTCCAGGGTCTCCGCGGGCAGCCGGGCGGGCGTGATATTCTGCCCGTAGCCGGGCAGGAACTTCTCCTCGATGGTCAGCACATCCCCCTTGGGCGGTGTCTCGGTCGGTGCGAAGGCGTGTGGCGCCTCGTTGCCCACCACGGCAACGGTGACCTCCACCCCCCGCAGGTGCTCCTCGACCAGCGCCCTCCGGTCCCACGCGAAGGCCGCCTCGAGCGCCCGCCCCAGCGCATCCGGGGACGCAACCACGGCCACCGCCGTCGAGCAGCCTTCCCGCGCCGGCTTGACGACGCATGGGTAGCCGAAGCCTGCGACCACCTCCCGTTGGACGCGCGCAGGGTCCGTCTGCCAGTCGAGGTCGCGTACCTCCATGGTGCGCGGCACCTCGATGCCGGCCTGGCGCAAGATGCGCCGCTGCACGCCCTTGTCCATGCCGATGGCACTGGCCAGAACTCCCGAACCGACGTACGGCAAATCGAGAAGCTCGAGCAGTCCCTGGAAACAGCCGTCCTCCCCGTACTTGCCGTGCAGGCCGATGTACACAAAGTCGACGCGCTCGGGAAGTTCTTCGTAGCGCACGCGTGTCGCATCGGTGGCCAGACGGTCCTCGATGTCGCGGGTGGTGTTCTGGACCAGGAGCGGCAGGCCAATCTGCCACAACTGGCCGCTCGCATCCATGAACAGCGCTACCGGCTCGAAACGAGACCGGTCAAGGCTATGGAACACGTTGCGGCCGCTCTCGAGCGAGATCTCTCGCTCCGAAGATCGGCCGCCGAGGACCACGCCAACGCGCAGTCGCTCGGCCATGCAGGACCTCCCACGTTGTCGGGATCGGCTACCCCGGCTGCCAGGTAGGTGACAGCCGACTCGCCCTGCGGCCAGCCATCGAGAGGGCAGCCGAGGCGAGCGGGTCAGATTGTAGCCGCCCACCCCGGCCCGGCAAGTAGCTGCCTCCCGAAGGCCGCTTCGGTCCCGCTCGCGTTGCCGCCTTGGCCGGATGGCAGCAGGCTGTCACTTTTCTGTCACAACCACCGCTGGCAAGACGAACGCCGCGTGGCACAATGGAGCCGCAAGCTCGGGCGCTCTCGGGCGCTAGCAGTCTGGGCAGCGGGGTGCCGCAGCGGCTAAGCGCTGGTAGCGCATGAATCCACGCGGCGAAGAACGCGAGGCGGCTTTGCTGGCGAGAAGTGACCAGCTGGCAGCAGCCAAAGGTGTGGCTCGCCAGCTTCGCTAGCCGCTGAAGGCCCGAGGCAGCCACCCGCCCCGAGGCCGGCGGTCGCGATCGTCCGGCAGCGGATCCGGCGGGCAACGGCGGAACCTGCTTGGCGCTGCGATCGCCCATGGATCGAGTTCCACGGGAGGGCCTCAAGATGCGATTGCGCTACGCGAAACGCTTCGCAGCTGCGCTGCTAGCTGCATCGTCGATGGGCTGGGTCGCCCTCGCCAGTAGCGTGGCCGATGGGCGGGCCATGGCGCGCGAGACAGCGACCGCCCAGCGCGATCCGCCGCCGCGCTCTGGCGGCGAGCCTCCGCGCGGCTCCATGAGCCGCCCGCTACGTTTTGGGCAGTATCCACCGGGTCCGGCATTTCGCCCAGGCGACGGCAACCATGCAGCCGTGCTGGCGCCCCTGGCGCAGGCCAGATCGAGCCTGGCGACGGCAACACCGCGGATGCTGCGTCTCGTCGGGCAGTGGGGCGGCGGTGTACAAGCCCTGGCGATCGACGGCGATCGGCTGTGGGTCGGCATTGGACCACGGCTCATCGGCCTGTCGCTGGCCGGCGCCGGAGCGCCGCGGCTGGAGGTGATCTCAGACATCCTGCCGGCACAGGCGCTCGCCATCGCCGTCAGCGGTGACGCAGTCTGGGCTGCCTGCGGCGAGGCCGGGCTGTTCGCGTTGCAACGTGTCGGCTCCGGCGACCTCAGAATCCGCGGCCGCATGCCGTTGCCCGCGTGGGACGTCGTGGCGAGCGGCCAAGCAGTCATTGTGGCCGGCTACGGCATCACCATCCTCACCGATCCGGTGAGCTTGCGTCTGGGGGCCCTCCTCCGCGTGGACGACGCGCGCCGCTGGTCGCTGGCCGAGGCGGACGGCGTTCTCTACGCGCTCGGCCGGGACTTGCTCATCCTCGACGTGCGCGATCTCACCAACCCACAGCGCCTCGGAAGGATCGAGCTTTCGGTCGACGGCTCGCCCACGGACTTGGCCATTCGCGGCGACCGGCTGTACGTCGGCTACGAAGGTACTGAGTGGATCCACGACCCGTACGTTCCGATCGAGTGGGCACCGACCGGCGGATTCTGACGTTTGGCCCAACTTCCACACTCAAGGCGATGATCGGACCTTCTTCTAGGTATCTTCCGCCGCTGGGAGGGCGTCGTTTCGCGCTCCGAGGGGGCGAGAGGGGTCGGTTCTGGACAAATAGTCACTGAACGCACTT
>DAOUCP010000037.1:0-19974 GCA_034432155.1 Anaerolineae bacterium | reverse complement strand
CCATGAGGCCGCCGCGCTCTGGATCGCTCACCCACCGCTCCGGAGGTGCCGCGTCCCAGGCGGCACCACCCCGTGAAGTCCCAACCCACACCCGGCCCTCGCCGTCCACCGCGATGCTGCTCACCCAGCCGGCCTCCGGGAACACCTGATGGGACCAGCCACTGCCGCTCCATGTGTTCAGCACCGCGGGCCAGTTCGGCTTGCGGCTCACCAGGTCGCCGGCCGTCATGTCGACGGTGCCGTAGGTTCCGACATAGGCGCTGCCGGACGGACCTACAGCCACCGCCTTCACCTCCGCCAGCACCGCGCCCGCCTTGAACGACTGGAGGCCATGGCGCGTATCGTAGCGGGTCCACGTTCCGGTCGTCAGGTCCCGTACCGCCACGCCTCCACCAACCCAACCCCCGCCCGGCGAGCCACTGTTGGGCGCCGCAACATGATGTTCGCCGCCCACGTAGACCCGGCGCGTTTGGCAATCGACGGCAATGGCCGTGGTGTTGTTCGAGGCCAGTTGGGCATAACTATGGGCCGCCCAACGGTCTTGCGTTAGCACGTGCACCGAGCTGCCCGGTGTCAGCACGTCGATGCCGGCACCCACCTCGTCCCACGGATTGCCGGTGCCGATCCAGAGCTCACCGTCGCAGCCCACAGCAAGGGCCGACACGCTGGCATGGCGCAAGCCGCTGGCCGGGGCACCCGTGTTGTCCGGTGTCCGTGCCGTCCAGTTCACGCCGTCGAACACCGCCAGGCCTCCGTCGTCGTACTTCCCCGCCGTGCGATTCCAGCGCGCCTCGGTGCTCCCAAACCACACCCGGTCCCCCTGCACGGCTACGGCGTGCACATTGTCGCCCATGAGCCCCGTCCAAGGGGCCTTGTTGTCCGGATCGCTGCTCAGCGTGGTGTACTGCGTCCAGAGATCGTCCGCAGGGCTCGCCGTACCCTTGGTATCCAGATCCACCACACCGGCACCGAAGAGCCGCTCCGAACGACTGCCCGTGGCCAGCCAGACATGGCCAGACCAGCGGCTGCCCGGTGCGCCGAAGTCCAGATCGGTGATGAAGTTCGTAGGCGGCGCCTTCGTCGTCCGCCATGCCGGCGCGAACTTGAGATCACTCAGCGAAAGCGGACTGATCCCGCCCCCCACGCCATTGTGGGCACCAGTGCCCACGTACAGCCGGCCATCGACCACCACCAGGGCCTGCGTTCGTTCCCGCGCCAGACCGTCGGCCGTTGTGAACGGCCCGCCACGACCGAGGTGGAGCGTGTCATCCGCCTGGTTCCGAATCGTACCACGATGATCGACCACCGCCAGCCCGCGCGTCGTAGCTAGCCAGACGGTGTTGGCAAGGGCCGGCATCTGGGCGGGCCCAAAGGCGATCGCCTGCACGAATGCCCCCTCCAGCCCAAACGGGTTGTAGATCCGCCACTGCTCGTCCGTGAACCGCCCCTGGTCGCCCACGAAGGTCGAAACACCCCGACCGGCGATGGCCGCCCAGACCCAGCCACTCCGGTCCAGCGCCAGAGCCCGAACCGGGCATTTCACGGCAAACTGCATCTCATCGCAGCTCATGGCCGTCCAAGCATCGTCGGCAGGGTCGACTGTCCCCTTCGTGTCCAGGTAGCTCAGGCCGCCGTGGACCGGCGTCCACCGACGCGCCGCATCCGGATCGGCACTACGCTCCAGTCGCCAGTGCCGGCCTGTCGCAATCCACAGGTTGCCGTTGGGCAACAGCAACAAGTCGTTGACGTTGTCCGAGACCAGCCCGAGCCGGACGGTGCCGTCCAGTTGTTTCCGATAGGTCGACTCAAACGTCGCCACCGCCGCCCAGACGTCATCCGCCGTTTCCGCCGTGCCCTGGGTGTCCAGCCTTCCGAGGCCACCATCCAGCCACTGCTCGGTCGCCGGATCCCACCTCTGCACCCCTCCTACCCAAACCCGGCCGCCGTCCACCACCACGGCCCGTACGTCATCACTCGGCAGCCCACCATGTGTGTTCGCTCGCAGGTAGGTTCGCCATTGGTCATCGGCGCGATCAGGTGTCCCCTTGTCATCGAGCACCGTGAGCCCGCCACTGGTGGCCAGCCATTTCCGCCCTTGGCTATCGATCGCCACGTCGTACACTGTGTTGCCGCCCAATGGATCCTGCGGCCGCAGATACTGCACATAGCCGCCAGTCTGGGTGTCCCAGCGCACGAGACCTCCTCCGCGGGTTCCAGCCCACAGCGTGGTCCCCTCCACGGCCAGCGCCAGCACTTCGTCGCCGCTCGCCATGGTGCTCCATGCTCCGACCGGCAACTCGCTAGGGACGGACGCCACAGCGCCGGAATCCGGCAGCAGCCGCCACACCCACGCCAGCGTCAGCAGCCCAAGAACCAACAACGCCCATCGGCCAACTCGTGGCTTCCCCGTCGCCGCCTCGATCGCGCTCGCCATCGCTACCTCCCTCCAGGCCAACCACTCCGACGGGCCTCGCCCTGCCCCCACGCCTGCAGCCGCGCGGCCCCATGGCCATGCCACACTGGCCCCACGAACCGCCAGGGCCGCCCCCGGTGGGGCGGCCCTGCCTCCTCCCTTCGCAGCCGGCAGCTCCACACTGCCAGCCGGTTCATGGCAACTACAATCGCAACTGCCCTGTCTACCGGCGGGGCCGGGACCTCAACCGCCAGTTCCGATGCCCGCCGAATCCAGTCCTTACGGCTTCATCACCCCCGGAATCCCCGGACAGTTCGGCCTATGCTCGGTCAGGAAGAAGTTGAACACCGGCATCGCCTCGACCGCCTTGGACTCGTCGCCCGGGACGTCGGGGGCGCCCATGGTTCCGCCGATGCGCTCGACGATCACCGCGCCCAGGCCCACGACGTTGCGCTCAAACTGGCCATCGCCACTCAAGACGTCGTGCTCCCAGTAGATCGCACTGATCACCGCGCTACCGAGGAAGTTCCGGCTGATCCAACCCCAAGTGTTCAGATCGATGTACTCGACCTGCTTTTCGTTCAGTTTCTCGCAAGCGACGTCCAACAGGCCGTTCTGGTCGTATACGTAGATCGCGAAGTCGGTGAAGCCCGGCTTCGGAACGAGGTTGGTGATCGCGAGCTCACTCGTAATGCCGCGGTTCTGCTTCGCCAAGAGCGGAACCGCGATCACCGCGCTACCGCTCTGGATTCCGCCCCGGTAGGCACCGATCTGCCAGTTGAAAACGTCGCACTCCGTGGCCGCGTTGTAAGCCACCGCTTCGCGCCGATCGGTCCGCGCCGGATCGGCCCACTTCTCGAGCAGCACCACCGTCTGCAACCGCGGCGGATCGATCTGCGGGTCGCCCGGCGTCCACCACTCCTGGCTCTCTACGCGAGCGCTGCCTACCCAGTTGCCCGGAATGGCGTCGATCACCGGCAAGTAGAAGGTCTGGCTGCCCCGCGGGCAGATCCAGTCCACCATGGTGTGAACCACGCCGCCCGACTGATCCAGGAAGTAAACCTTGACCTTCGAGGCTACCGTCGAGCTCAGGTTCTGGACCAGGAGCGCCGTATCCCACCCCTGATGCTGGTTGTAGATCAACGGGGCGTAGTTCACCTGCGTACCGAGGCTGAAGACGTCCTCGGGATTCGCCGACCAAACGTCACCCGGCACGCCATTGTAACTTGTGAAATGGTTCGCACCGACGGTGTCCACCACCATGGCCATCGGCTGGCTGGCGCGAATCCAGCCACTGCCAAGCCAGTCCGGCCCGACCACGGTGCTCGGATCGAAGATCACCGACTCGCCCGGCGCCAGCGACAGCACATCGCCCAACACCGGCCGCAGGCAGTTCTCCTGATCCTTGAACCACAGCTCCAAGCTCGAGCATTCAATGCCCACGTTCTGGATGTACAAGAAGCTCGTCAAACCGGCCTTGTTCGCGAAGACCATAGGCGCGTAGTACATCCAGCCGCCCATGTACGGATCGGGAGCGCCTTGCAAGTCCGTAGAAATGCCCTTGTAGGCCGCACTGCCCGTCGTGTTCGGGTTCATTGGATCCGGACAGGTGCGGTTCACCATCACCGCCAACGGCTCGCCCTGGTGGGCACCGAAATCGAGCGTCTTGAAGACACCCGTCAGCCGATAGGCCTCGTCGAAGGCCATCCAGGCAAAGTAGTCGCCCACGAGCGTGTAGAACGCCTCGCGGCAGACCACATCGGCGAAGGGCAGCGGCTGGCCGTACTGGCTCGGGACCTTGTCCACGGCATTCAAGCTGTATACGATGCCGCTCCTGGCGCCCTGAGGCAGCATGCCTGGCGCGAAGCTCCATGAGGACCCCGGCCTCAGTAGTCCAGAGCACTCGACCTTGAGTGGCCCCGCCGCCTGCGGCGGGCACGCCCCCGCGGGACCCCAGACCACGATCATGGCCTTCGTCGGCTGCTTGCCCACGTTCTGGACCTGCACCCAGCTCTCGCACGCGGTCGCGGGCGTCACCTGCTGCAACGTTCCGGCCGACAGCGGCGTAGGCGCCTTCGGCAGCCCCAGCGTCGCCAAGGCCGGCAGCGCCAACCGCATGTCCACTCCGGCGCACGGCACATTCACCCGTTGCGAGTCACTGTCCGTCACCTGGGGCAGACACGGATAGATCGTCCGACCCGAGTTCACCGGCACTGCCGTGACCGTCACGGTGTCGATGGCGATTCCGCACTCGCAGTCCTCACCGTGACACAGATGCGGCAGCGTCACTTGCCGCTTGATGACCTCGCCGGGCGCCACGGGCAGGTTGGGATCGACCCCGAAGCGAATGGTATCGGTGAACACCACGCCCCGCCCCGTTCGCGTCTGGAAGACATCCTCAATGTACACGTAGTCGAGATAGGTCGTCCCCGTATTCTTGATTTCGAAGCAGAACGTAACCGGCTGACCCGGTCGATCGAAGATCGCGTACTTGCCGCCCGGGCACGTGCCATCAAACGAGATCGTCTTGTCAATCTCGATCGCCGGGCACTCGACCGTCGTTCCCTGGGTGGCCTTGTTGTTCTCCGTCACCGGGTCGTACGTCGGCGTCCGCGGCCCGGCACCGATGCCGGGGAACGGCACATTGGTGACCGGCGGCCACAGCGAGTCGTTCCGCCGCGTCTCCACCGTGGCCGTGTTGACAAGCACGCCGCCACACGGCGCGGTGAGCGTCACCATCACCTCGATGTCGATGGTCTCGCTCGAGCCGACGTTCAAACGACCCAGCTGTGGTGCCTTTGCGTTGTTCGCGTCGTTCCCCAGAACGACGGTAATCCGACCATCGTCGCGAATCTCCACGATTTGACCGGCACTCGGCGTCACCTTGACCTTCGCTGGATCCAGCACCACGCCATTCACCGGCAAGGTGTCGACCACGTAGACCTGCGCTGCGTCCGAGGGCCCCTTGTTGGTGACCGTCACGCGGTAGCGAATGGTGCCGCCACGGCCTACCGGATCGCACTGCAGGAAGCCGTTGGTGGGATCCGTTCCGTAGACGTCCGTCTTGGTGATCTCCAGATCGGCTTCCGCCACGATCAGCGTCTGCTCGCAATCGGCGTTGTTGGCCGTTCGCACATCGGCCGAAGTCGTGCTGATGCTCGCACAGTTCTGTGCCAGGAAGTCGTCGGCGTCGAGCACGTAACCTGAGTCGACCTTCGTAATGAGCCAGAAGCTGAAGCGCTCACCAGGGTTGAGCCCACCCGGCAAGATCGTCTCGTTACCCGACTTGTAACCCGTTACGTTCACCAGATTCGGCGCCGCGAAGGCGCAGCTCACTTGCTCGCCGGGGTTCATCGGCTCGCAGCGGACAAAGGTCTCACCGAGAATGCCGGCTTGCTTGAAGTCCAGCTGGTCCTGGACCGTCACATTCTCGGCCCGCGATGGCCCGTAGTTCCCAAAGGTGATCAGGTAGCGATGCTCGGTACCGGCAATGGCCTGATCTGGCTCGAACGGCGTGTCGAGTCGCGCCTCGGCTGGTACGTCGGACTTCTCGATGTACACGTCCACCCTCGGAACCGCCGTGGGGCTCGTGCACACCCGGTTGTCACCGGGGTACGGATCCCAGATGAGGACCAAGGTCGGCGGCACGCCGGCAATCGGATCGGGTGGCCCCGGCGGCGAAGTGTTGCTCGGCGAGTACAAGACGTCTACGCAGTTCGTCAGCGCCGTGCCAGAAGGAACCGCCGGATCGACGACGACGTAGATGTCGAACGTCTTCCGCTCACCGGCCGCCATGTCACCCAGCGAGCAGTACAACACGTTGTTCTGGACATCGTCGGGCCGGCAGTCGGCGCCGTCCGCATACCAGTACGTCACCTGCGTGGTCGGCGGCAGCGTGTCCTTCACTGTCACGTTGCGCGCGTCGCTCGGGCCATTGTTCTGGACCGTCGCCTCGTAACGCAGCACCCGGCCCGGCGTCACCTGATTCGGCGTGTCCGTTACCACCTCGCGGCGCAGCGTGGCGTCGTAGCTCACCACCTCACCCATGGCCGACTTGACCACCGCCATGTCGGCTGCGGCGAGCACCGTGTTCTGGGTATTGGCGTAGTTGTTGCCATTCACCGGATCAAAGATGTCCGACGACACGTGAGCATCGTTCTCCAGCACCGTACCAGCCTTCAGGCCGGAGTCTGTCACCACCTGGAAGCTGATCGTCTTCGAGCCGCCCGGACCGATCGTCCCCAAACCACACGTCAGTCGGTCCAGTGGCTGCCCAGGCGTACCCGTCTCGCAATTCACACCCGCTGGCGCAACTAGACTGCCTTGGTAGATCTGCACCCCAGCCGGCAATCGGTCGGACAAGACGACGTTCTCGGCCGTCGATGGACCGTTGTTCCGGACGGTGAGGGTGTAGAGGACCCGCCGGCCAGCCGTCACCCGAATCGACCCGAAGTAGTTCGGGCTGGTTGGGAACTGCTGGTCGGGGTTGGCGTTGTTGAAGATCAGCCCGCGCTGGCCGACCTGCTGCTCCTCGCCGGTCGCGGACTTCGTGACCTGCAAATCGGCAACGTCGGTGATCTCGTGCATCACCTCGGCGTGGTTGTTTGTCCGGTCAGGATCCCAGGCCACGTGGCTGACCACGTCGGCAATGTTGTTGATGTCCTGCGTTTCGGCCGCCCGGACGCGCATCGTCAGGATCCAGCGGCCCGTATTGGGGGGCCCGTCGGCCGCCAGCACGCCCAGGGTACCCTCGTTGGCTGGCGTCTCGGGGTCGTCACCCTCCGTCAGCCGGACGTCCCATTGCAGGCGCTGGTTGACGCCACCAATGCCCGTCGGCGGATTCACCTGAGCCAGCGGCGGCAACGGCGGCCAAACTTGCGGCCACTGCGTCGCCGCCAGCGTCTGGGGGTTACCACCGCTGTGTGGCGGTACCGCCACACTCACCGCTGACCGGTCACTGAAGACGTCGAGCACGTCGAACCGCTCGCTCGACTGCAGGAGATCCTTCACTGCGACATCCGTCGCGCAGCTGGGCCCCAGGTTATCCACCATGATGGTGTACGTCAGGACATCACCAGCTCGCACCTGGCCGTCCATCTTGCCGAACTTCACGATCTTGAGGTCGGCCTTCTGGAGCACCAAGTTCTTGGCATCGTCGCAGTTGTCGGACGGGTCCGGATCCCCGAGGGTGGTATTGACGCCCTCCTCCCACGGTACGCAGGCGCGGTTCACGATGGTCGTTCCAGCCGGAACGCAGGCTCCCACACGCACCCAGATCCAGAATTCGACGACCTGGCCAACCTTGATGGTGCCCAGACTGCAGTCCAGATCCTGGCCGGGTGTTTGCGGATCGTCCACCAGCACGCAATGATCGGTATCGGTCTCGTACGTCACCTCGGGCGGCAAGACGTCGCGCACCACCACATTCTGTGCATCGGCCGGACCGTCGTTGCCTACCCGGATGATGTATTTCTTCTGCTCGCCGGCATAGACTTTCTGCGGCT
Organism: Anaerolineae bacterium; assembly: GCA_034432155.1. GTDB lineage: Bacteria > Chloroflexota > Anaerolineae > Epilineales > Epilineaceae > DAOUCP01. The sequence goes on along the minus strand of DAOUCP010000037.1, from coordinate 12,057 downwards.
CGGAGTCCTTGGTGAGCCACAGGTCGGCCATCGTCAACGCCGTCGTGGTCCACTCCGCGGCATTGTTGTCGTAGTCGCAGTCGGGCGTGTACTCCTGACCCAAGAGCGTACCACTGAACACATACGCCTCGTTCCGAAGCCGTGTGCTGTCGACTACGTCCGGCATCACGTAAACGTCGACGGCGATGTCCCGTTCCCCTTCAAGGCCGGGCGGGAGGTTCCCGAGGTCGCATGTCACGGCGTTGGACGGGTTGTATTGCAGCCCGAGCGGATCGAAGCTGAACAGGTTATGGATGACGCAGGCATTCCCCAAGACGCCGTTCGGATTCTGGCCGCCCATGACCGTCGCGCGCAGGATTCTCATCCCGGGCGGCACGATGTCCGCCACCATCACGTTCTGGGCCACCGACGGACCATTGTTGCCCACGTGCAGATGGTATGTCTCCGTCGTCCCTGCCGCGTGCGACTCAGGGCCGCGCTTGTCGATCCGCAGGTCGGCAACCGGATAGGCAGCCACCAGGGACGAGGCGAAGTTGTCGCTGTTGTCGTCATCGAACTGGTCGCTCATCACGACCACGTCATTCTCGAGAATCGCCCCGGCCGGCACCGCCGGATCCACGGTGGCGGTGAACTGCAGCACCACCGGTCCAGCCGGCGGCGCACCGGTGCCCGTGGCCAGGGTGTCGATGCCACACACCAGTTGGTCCAGCCAGCTGCCAGGCGTGCCCGTGGTGCAGGAACCCCGCACATTACCTGCGCCATCGGTGACGCTGTAGTTGGTGACGGTGATGCCTGGCGGCAACCGGTCTTGGATGACCACATTCTCCGCCCGCGACGGTCCGTTGTTAGCCACCGTCACCCGGTAGGTGATCTTGTTCCCAGGCGTGACGCCGTCCTCCTGCTGCAAAAGCTGCCCGCAGCCACCGACTTCACCCGAAGCCGTCTTGGTCACACTCAAGTCGGCCACTTCAGTGATCTCATGAGCTGTGCAGGTGGAGTTGTTCGCGAAGTCCGGATCCAACGCATCGCTGGACACATCGGCACAGTTGTTGATGCTCACGCCCTCGCGGGCCATCACCGCCACTTCGATGATCCAGCGGCCCTCGCCCGATCCCGTGTTCGTGCCTGTGTACGGCGGTCCGAACACCGGCAACTCCCCGGTGCCCTGGTTGTTCAGCTCGCACGTGATCGTCGCCCGTTGGTTGACTCCCGGAACGATGGGGTCGGCACCAGGGACATAGGGCACGCCCACTGGCAAGTTCGTGTAAATCGGATTGATCGGTGCGTTGGATGCGGGCGCATCGATGACGCAGTTCGCGTTCAGATCGTACTGCCCGGTAGCGTCCGGCAACAGGCCCATAATGTCGAACACGCCGCTTGCCCGCAGCTCATCGGTTACCGTGACCGTCGGCGCAAAGCTCGGCCCCAGGTTGTCGACGATGATGGTGTAGGTCAGCAACTTGCCGGCGCGTACCTCGCCATCCGGCTTGCCGAACTTGCGGATGCGCAGGTCGGAGACCGGATCGGCGGGCACGCTCTCCTCGTCACAAGCTCGACCCTCCGTTTCGTCGCCAAGCATCCAATCGACGCATGCCTCGTTGTCCAGGGTGGGCACGCCGCCCGTGGTCGTACCTTCATGAACCGCGGCGATGACGTCGAACTCCTTCACCTCACCCGGCTGAATATCGCCGAGGTCGCATGTGACGGTGCCCGCCACCAGGCTGCACAGCGCAGAGGTGCTGTAACGGTACTCGAGGTCCTGGTTCAGCGGATCGGTCACCACCGCGTTGTAGATTGTCGATGGCCCATTGTTCACCACCCGAATCCGATACGTGATGGTGCCACCGCCCACGCCCACGATGGTGCCGGCGCGGTTGTCACCCGGCAACGTCACACTCGAGCTCACCGCCGTCTTCGCGATGTCGACGTCCGCCGCATAGCGCAAGTCCGTCTCCACGCTCGCACTGTTGCCCTCCATCACCGGGTCCGGCGTGTCCGACAGGTTCACGTCGGCACTGTTGGTGATCGAGCCTGTGGCAGTGGGCTTGATGCGGACATTCACAAAGACCAGGATCGGGTTGTCGCCCGTCAGCGGCACATCCCCCAGCGGACAGAAGAGCGCATTCGAGCCAACGGTGACAGTGCACGACAGCGGCACCAGGCCCAAGCCATTCTCATAATCGACGCTGGCGCTCAGGAACTCCACATCCCGCGGCAGGAAATCGCGGAACGTGACATCGCGCGAGACCGATGGCCCGGCGTTGGTGATTTGGTACTCGTAGTGAACCTCGGCGCCGGCAGTGGGGGTGCCGATCAGGAACTTCCGCAGCGATAGGTCGGCTGACTCGGTCACGTAGATGAAGTCCGTCGCTCGGTTGTCACTGTTGTCAGCGTCAAACGTGTCACTCGTCACCCAAACGTCGTTGTCCAGGTAGTCGGCCGCCGGGCTTCGCGGCTGCCGGGCAACGAACGCCGGATCCACGTCTCCGCACACATAGGTTTCGACGGTGGCGCCAACCTCGAGCCGCCCCAGGTCACAGACCAGCGGGTCGAGCGGATCGCCCGGCGTGCCGAGGGTGCAGCCCGGCCCAGCCGTAATGGAGCCATCCACCAGCCCGCGGGGCGTCACGTCGATGAGCTTCACATTCTCCGCCGGGCTGGGGCCGTCGTTCGTCACAGTCATGGTCCAACACGCAAAACCACCGGCATCCGCCGATTCCATGTCTGCGCGTTTGGTGACCGCCAAATCGGCCACCGCCTGGACGCTGAGCGGCACAACGGCGAAGTTGTTCTCCTTGTTCGGGTCGGGCGTATCCGCCGTCACCCGGGCCTCGTTATTGATGCTCTGGTAGTCGAAGGTGGCACTGGCAGTTGCATGGAGCCGGATCACAATCCGCCCCGGATCCTGCGGCGACATGGGCCAAAGCCCGGTCGCGCCGAAGGTCGCCACCGTCCACACACCGGAATCAGCCCCCAGCAGGCAATCGAAAACCGAAATGCCGCCCTCCCCTAGGATCGACATGCTGCAGGCGAAGGGGTCAACGGTGCCTTGGGTGATCAGCGTATCCGTGATTACGACGTTGCGCGCTGCCGATGGGCCAAGGTTGTCGACGAAAATGGTGTAGCTGAACGCTTCGCCGGCCCGCACTACGTCGTGGGGCTTGCTCATCTTTGTCAGCCGCAGGTCCGCCTCGTCCTGGATGAAGATGCTTGCCCGTGCAACGTTGTTGGCGGGGGCGGGATCGGGATTCAGGGCGCTCACGCTGGCCACGTTCTCGACCGAGATCGCGCCATCCGGCTCGTCCACTACCGCTGCCGGGTCCACCCGGAACTTTACCTCGATCGTCCGGCTCGCCCCTGGGGTCAAGTTGCCCAACCCACAGACCAGATCCTCCCCATCCATTTCGCAGCCGGAATTGTCCGCCACATAAACGAATTCCGCCGGAAAATCATCGACGACCGACACTTGCTGCGCTGGTATGAGAACGCTCTCGTTCGTCACCGTGATCGTGCACAACACCTCGCGGCCGGCGATGGCAATCCCGAGTGGCAGGGTCGTGCTCCGACAGGACTTAACTACCGCAAGGTCTGCGGGCAGCTGCTGGGGACTTGCCGGCGCATCCTCACCGCTCCGAGCTGGCAAGGCCAGGTGAGGCTGCGTGGTCAGCCATGCGGCAACCTGGCTTGCCCCCGACTGGGAGGCGGCCACGGCGCCGCTCAGCATGGGCATCAGCACCATGCCAAGAGCCAGCAACGTGGCGAACGGGCGCAGTCGAGAGAACGGAAGGGAAGCAACTACCGACGGGATGGGGAACGGGCGGCTCATCGTTGGCATTCTCCTCATAGTTCGAAGCGGACGCGCACCCAACCCCCGGCCGACGTGCGACATAACCGTCGGCTAGGAAGCAGGGCCCGATTATCCGATGCACAGACACCTATTTAACGCGCCGGCCGGCGCCAGGATACTGCCGCGCTGGCCAATTCGCGCTTTGGCGGAGAATCGGTGCCGGCCTTCCTGACCAACCGCCCCGCTGGCGCGCCCACACCCCTCCACCGTCCGCCGAACCCCTACGGGTTAGCGGATCCAAGGAAGGTCACAAAACCATCGACTCTCGAGCCGGCAGGTAGGGAGTTGGCGCCTCTCCAGTGATCCTAGTAGCATTGCTCGTCCGCAGCAAGCCATGGCAAGCGCTTCCTTTCCGAATGGCCTCCTCTTGCCCGACCGACAGGCAGAGCGCGTCCTGGTCGTGGTCGCCCATCCCGACGACCCGGAGTTCATGGCCGGCGGCACCATCGCCTTGTGGTCGGCAGCGGGCGCCGAGGTCTGTTACTGCATCGTGACCGATGGGTCCAAGGGAACGGCGGACCGGGCGCGAACGGCCGACCAGGTGGCGGCGCTTCGCCGGGCCGAACAGGAGGCTGCGGCCGCCGAGCTCGGCGTCCGACGACTTGTCTTTCTGAATTTCAGCGACGGCACCGTGTTTCCCGCCCTTGACTTGCGCATCGCCATCGCCCGCGAAATCCGGCGCTGGCGGCCGGAGATTCTGTTGACCCACGATCCCCAGCGCTACTACTTCGACGACTACATCCAGCACCCGGACCACCGCGCGGTGGGCGAGGCAGCCCTGCACGCCGTCTTCCCGACGGCGCGGGACTACTTGAGTGCGCCCCAGCTGCTGGCGGAAGGCCTCGAGCCGCACAAAGTGCAGCGCGTGCTCTTGGCTGGCGCCGTCGAGCCGACGTTGTGGGTGGACATTGGCGACACCCTCGATCACAAGATCGCCGCCTTGCGCTGTCACGCGAGCCAGATTGGCGAGGCCACGGAACTGGCCGAGCGGGTTCGCCACCGCGCCGCCGAAGTGGCAAGAGGGCATGGCATGCAATACGCCGAGGCATTCAAGTGCATCGATATCCTGCGGTGAGCGGCCCATGGTTCGCCTCTCTCCAGCGCTAGCATCGGCCTGCCTGCAGGGTCATCCCTCACCAGGGCGCCAGCACATAGCCCTGGCCGCGTTCGTTCTGCTGGCCATGCCATTCGCGGCCACGGCTTGCGCCCGAACCCGCGTGGCTGTCGTTCCCGAGCCGGAGGGAGCAGCTCTGGCCGCACCCCGGGAGCCGACCTTCACCCCGCTGCCGCCGGCTACTGCAACCCTCACCCCGTTTCCCACGCTGGTGGCCGCCGAGCCGATGCCCACCGCCACACCAGACCAGTTTCAGGCGGCGGGTCTGCCGGCTCGGCTGGAGATCCCGGCCATCGGTGTGGACGCCATCGTGGAGCACGTCGGCAGACTGCCCTCGGGGCAGATGGACGTGCCTCACGTGCCCTCACACGTGGCGTGGTTCAATGAGAGCGCGCTACCCGGCCAGAAGTCTGCGAAGTCGTCCGTCCTGACCGGCCACCTTGACTCGCCGGCCGGACCCGCGGTTTTCTTCTCGCTGCGCAAGCTGGTTATCGGGGACGAGCTGGTGATCACCTACACCAACGGCGATCGCTATACGTTCGTCGTTACCGAGAAAGAACGCTACCGCTACGATCAGATGCCCAGCCAGAAGATCTTCGGCGACGGCGAGGCGGTCGGCCGCCGGCTTAACCTCATCACCTGTGACGGGGCCTGGGATCGCGGGCAGGCCAACTACAGTCAGCGGCTCGTGGTCTACACCCGGATGCGCGAGAGCATCCCAGCCGCCGCCACGGTAGCTCCGGGCGACGAGTCCTGACAGGATGCCATCCGTGCCGTGCTGTGCGTCGGCCGAAGGCCTTAACTGACGGCCCCGGCCGCCCAGCTGGGGTGATATAATGGCTCCGGCCGCCTGACCTTCGGCGGAGCCGGCTCGCGCCGCCCTGGCGAGCCAACGGGTCGCTGTGGCCGTCGCCACGTGGGTCGCCGGGGCGGGGTGCGCTCGCACGCCACCCTTGCCCGGCACGCAGACCCCCATGGAGGCGTTCTCGGCGGTGGGTAGAGTGAGCGAGACGCTCTTGGTCTTCGCAACCAGTGATGCGTACCGATGGCTGCCACTCGGTCTCTTGGCCATTGCGGCCATGGTCGCTGGCCGGGAGTGGCGGCGCCTGTCCGCTGGCGCCTGTCAGGACATCGCGCTGGCGGCCTCCCTGCTCTTCGGCGCCCTAGCTTTGGCAGTTCCGTTCACCTGGCTAGCCGACGCTAGGGCCGTACCTCGGGAGCTCTGGTCGGCACCCTTCGAGCGCCTCGCCGTGGTGGCATCTCTGGCTGCACTGGGGTGGGCCTTTCTGCCACGGCCCATCAGCGGTGCGGTGCAAGCCGTGGTGTTCGGATCGCTGGGCATGGCCGCTGGAGCATTCTTGTTCTCGGCCGCCGCGGGCCAGCGAGCCGGCCCGCAAACGGGCATCACCGGCCCGTGGCTGGCCATCGCCGCCAATCTCACCGCCAGCGGTCTTGCCGCCACCATCGGTTATCCTCTCTACCGTGTCCGAGCAGCCCCGCGAGGGTGGCTCATCCCGCTCTTGGCCTGCCAGGCCGTCGCCGGCTGCCTCGAGGTTGCACTGCCGCTCGATGCCACCGTGGCCGTTTGGTGGCGGCTGGCGGTCTTGGCCAGTGCACTGGTGCTGAGTGCAGCCGCCTTCGGCGAGTGCGCTACCCTGCGCGAACCGGCATCGTTCGCGGGCAGTGCCGCCAGGCCGCCGGGTTCCACCTTCGAGGTCCCCGTGGCCGCGCGCCGCCAGGCGCCGCTGTCGTCCGCAGCCGCAATGGAGGGCCAATTCTCGCCGGCCTTGGCGGCCGACCTTGGTCCGCCGGCTTCCGCGCCCCCGACCAGTGAATCGAAGCTCGGCGGTTCGAGCGCGCCGTCGGCCGCCGTCGACCCATGGACGGTTGCCCCCTCGGCGGCCGCCGCGCCTGCGGTGACCAGTGCCCCGCGGACCCAGCACCGACGCGGCGCCCCCGATCCTACCGCCGAACGCGTGGCCGCTCCGACGGCAGTCGACGACCCCCTGGAGCGCATCGCTCGCTACGAGGCAGCGATGCTGGACTTGCCGGTGGGCATCTTGGTGGCCGATGCGCAGGGCCGGACCCTCTTCGGCAACGCACTGGCAGAGCACCTGCTCGCTCGGTCCCTTCCCGCTGGCCGGCCCGTGTCGGAGTTCTTTCCCGATCCGCCGCTGGTCGAGAGCGCGCTGCGTGATTTGCTGGGCGCGGCCATGGCCAGCTCGAGGGCCACGGCCAGCTCGACGGCCAAGGCCAGGGCAGCGGCTACGGACGGCTCGACGGCTCAGGCCAGCTCGACGCTGGCGTTCGAACGGGATGCTGCGCGGCTGCATCTGGACATCCGGCCTCTCGTTCGCCGCGACGGCGAGATGGTGGGCGCCCTGTTGCTCCTGAGCCAGCGCCTGGCCGAGGAACGGCCATCCCTCTCACCCGTCGTGTCCCGACTGGTCGAAGCGATGCGCACACCGCTGGCAAACTTGGCGGGGTATAGCCAGCTTCTTGGCCGCGCGGCCGGGAGCGGCAGTGAGCGCGATGGCAGGCTGCTCGAGCGGCTGGACGCCAACTTGGACCGCCTGCGTCTGGGCCTCAACAATCTGCTCGCGATCCTGGCTGGGCCGGCAGATGGCGCGAGCGCCGCGACGCCCGTAGATCTCAGCCGCGCCCTGGCCGAGGCAGCGGAACGGGCCGAAAGCGAGTACCGGGAGAAGGGTCTGGTCTTGAACGTAGCAGCCAGCGATGATCTGCCAAACGTTGCTGTCCCACGCGAGATCGTGGCCGCGCTGCTCGACAACCTGTTGGCCAATGCCGCCCAGCGGTCACCTCACGGCGCCGAAGTGAGCGCTCAGCTCATCGCGCCAGAGGAAGCACCTGGCAAGCCCAGCGTGATCCTCGTCGTCCGCGACGCGGGCCCATCCCTGCCAGCCTCCGAGCGCGGAGCGGTGAATCTCGACCACGGACCGGGCGACACAACTGGTCTGCTCGTTGCGCGCTTGCTGGCGGAAGGACATGGTTGTCGCGCCTGGATCGAGAGCGATCCGCCGCATACCCGCTACTGCGTGCGATTCCCGGTACTTCCGGGCAAGGCCTGAGGCAGCCATAGCGCCATGCCACGAGAGACGGGCCGCCCGCCCCACCACTTGTCCTTACGGCCTCGCCGCGTGGGCCAAGGTGCGCCGCGTGCAGCTGGCCCTGGCTGCGCCTGCTCGACGCCAGCGGGCACGCAAACGGCCGGTAGTGCCGAGCGACAGGCCGCTGCCAGCCAGGCGCTGTATCAGATCGCCGACGGCCTGGGAGCGGAGCTCGTGGCCATCTGGTTGCCCGACGCCCGTTGCTTCGAGGCCTGGGTGCTCACCCAGCCGGCGAGCGAGCCGGCGCGACTCCCTCGCCAGTCGCTACGATCCTTGCCGACGGTGCGTCAGGCCCTGCGCGATGGCGGCCTCATTCTGACCGGATGCCACAGCGCTCCCGATCTGGCCGCCCTCTGCCAACGGACGGGCTTCCCGACCACCGGGCATTTCGTCCTCGAGCCGATCGCCGCGGCCGGTGGAGGCGGTGTGCTGCTCGCCGGACGCACGTGCGCCGCGTGGTCCGCCGTTGATCACGCCACTGTGCAGACCGTTGCCCGGCTCACTGGCAACCGGCTCCGAGCCAGCTCTCCGGCCATCTCACCGTCGGCACGCGGGGCAAGCCGGCTCCGGGGTCCCCTAGGAATGGCCCTCGCACCCATGGTCGCCGCAGGTTCGCGGCTGGCGTCGTCGATCGTCGCTTCGCGCCAGCTCTGGCGGTGGGCCAGTCACAGGCCGCGTCGCCCGCTAGCCGGCGATCCGCATCGGGCCCGGCGCCCAACCCCGGGGACAGGCCCGCCGGTGGATCCCCCGAAGGGCCGGTCAGCCAAGATGGGCGCAGCGGCGCACGCCACGACGGGCGAAGTGGCCGACGCCAAGACGAGCGGAGCAGCGCGAGCCACGACGGGCGACGTAGCTGCTGCCACCGCGGCTGAAGTGGGGCGACCTACGACGGGCGAAGTGGCCACTGCCGCTGCGGGCGAAACGCCCCAAGCGGCGACGGACGAAGCGACGCGGGCCGCGATGGGCCGCGTGGACCCTACCACGGCGGGCGAACCGCCTCGCGCTGCCACGGCGCCCGTCGACCGGCCCTCTGCCCAGCCGGCCGTTCGCGGCCTCAGCATCCTCTCGGGTAGCGAGCCATCTGCTGAGCGACCCGGCCACGCCCGCCAAAGCGAGCCTGCGGTCCCCGACCAGAGGTCCAGCACGCTGGCTGCCACGCGGTTGGAGTGCTATGCCCTGGCCATCCACGAGTTGCCGTGGGGCTTGATGTTGCTGGATCGCGAAAACCGCGTGGTGGCCGCCAACCGTGCGGCGGCCCATCTGCTGCACGTTGCGGACATCCCGCCCGGCATGGAAGCGGCGGCGCTCTTTCCGGAGCCGGCCCGAGCTTCGTATGCGCTGCGCAGCGTGGCCGCCGATCCTGGCCAGGACCAGGCCTGTCAGCATCTCCTCTTCGAGGCCAGTCGCCTGCGAGCCGACCTCCAGCCGCTGTGCCATCCTGTCGCCGGTTATGCCGGCGCAGTTGTCACGTTGTACCGTCAGACGACCCTACCAGCCTCGAACGCCGAGCCCCTGCTTGCCCAGCTGGCCACGGCTATGAAGACTCCCCTGAGCAGCATCGTTCGCTATCGCGACGTGCTGCGCCGCGGCCGGACGGTGGACGAGAGCACGGCCCGCCTTGCCGGACGCATCGAAGCCAACCTGTCGCGACTCCAGATCCTGCTGGACGACCTGACGGCCGCGGCTGCGCTGGCGCGAGACGCCGCAGCCGAGGGTGCGACGGCCATCGCTGTCGTCGAGGCGGTACGCGAGAGTGCACGTCGCACCGGGCCGCAGTTTGCGGAGAAGGATGTTGAGCTGCAACTCACCGTCCACGAGCCGGTGCCGGCGGCCTCGGCCCAGGCCGCGGCAGCGGCCATTGTGGTGGACAATCTGCTCATGAATGCCGCCCGCCGCTCGCCTCCGGGATCCACGGTACACATCGAGGTGGCGGCACACAACGCCGGTGGGGACCAGGGCGTGATAGTCACCGTGACCGACGTCGGCCCACCGCCGGCACCTGGTTCCTTCGGTCTCTTGGAAGTGGACTGCGATGGCGAGGACGCCACGCTAGGCCTGGTGCGGCTGCTTGCCGAACGCCAGGGCGCGCGGGCCTGGGCAGAGAGTCATCCCCACGGCACGCGCTTCTGCGTCCGGTTCTCGGCGCGGCGCCGGATCGCCTAAACCGCGGCCTGCCGCCAGGAATGCAGCGTCTTCGCTCACTGCTCGCGACCGCCACGCCACACACGATCGTGCCGGCATGTCGGTCGGCGAACACCGCCGGCAACCTACCGGGAGGCCACCAGCCTAACGACTTTGCCCTCGCCGTCCACCGTCACTCGCACCACCTGGCTCAACTGCGGGCCGTCGGGCGACGTGGCGACCTTACCCCGGAAGGTGTAGATCCGGTTGACGCCGGCACGCTCCACTGTGGGACTCACCCCGGCCAGCTCTGGAAAGCGGCCGGCCACCAATGCTCGGACACGCTCGCCCACGGATCCTCCACTCATCGTCTACTCCCGTGCACCCGTCGCCTTGCGGCTCGCCAGCACCGCCGTCACCCGACGAGCGGAGCCGTCGCCAGCGTCATCACCTGTTCGGCGCTGCGCGCCGCTGCGAGCACGCCCGCCAGCGATGTTCGCACCGGCTGAGCGGCAATCTGCGTCACGATCACCGTCAGCTGCACCGCCTGGCGCAGGGCCGGGTCCAGGCCGGCGCCGACGACGAGCTCGCAATCGGCGGCCACGGCGCGCCGCAGCCGGTCCACCATGTCGGCCACAGCCGTCACCGTGAGCTCCGGTCCGCCACTCACGCGCACGATGGCTGCTCGAGCTTGACGCCAGGCGGTCGGCTCGACGAGGGGGCTGTTCAGCACGGCATCGACAGCCCGCCGGCCGGCGTCGGCGCCACGACCGATACCGACGGCAATGCAGCCCTGACCACCGTCGCTCAGGTGGGCTTGCAGCGCTGCCCGGTCGACCGGGATCCAGGCGCGGCCAGAGAGCATCTCGGCCAACCCTTGCACCGCCTGCCGAATGCTGTCATCGCCGATGCGCAACGCGATGTCCAGTGGCACCAGTCTGCCGGTGAGGGCCACTGTCCGGTCGTTGGCCACGGCAACGAAGGTGTCAGACATGACTTGGAGCCGCTTCGCCGCTGCTTGCGCGAGTGCCTGCCGCTTGCGGCCTTCCCAGGCAAATGGCATCAGGCCGAAGGCGACCGTCGCGGCGCCGAGAGAGCGCGCCAGCCGGGCCACTTCCGGACCGGCACCGCCACCGGTGCCACCGCCCATGCCGGCTACCACAAGCACCACCTGGCTGCCGGCCAGGGCCTCGCTGATGCGTCCGGCATGCGCCAGCGCGGCGGCCCGCCCCAGTTGCGGGTCACCGCCCGCGCCCAGTCGGCGCTCATCCACACCGATGGCCAGGCGGACCGCTGCGGGCACGCTGGCCAAGCTCTGGGCACTGGTGTCGACGGCCAGGTAGCGCACACCCGGCTGGTCCACGTCTAGGAGCCGTTGGATGGCATTGACACCGGCGCCACCCACCCCAACCACCGTCACAGGAATCGCGTCGCCATCGGTCATCGCGTCACCGCCAATCTAATCACTCGTCCCTTGCTGTCCACCGTCGCCCGCGCAATCTCGCAACAGGAAGGGCCGTCGCAGAAGCGGACATGGCGACGCAGGGTCACCACCACCGCTGCACCAGCGGCGCCACCGCCAGAGGTGATGTCCTTGGGCTGCCGTCGAGCGGCCAGGGGCACGGCCTCAAGCTGCACATCCGCGGACGCGAAGTCCGGTAGCTGGCGAGCCACGTACTGCCGCACGTGATCCACCAGCGCGGCTGGCACATGCGTCGCCGGCGACGCGTCCCTGGGCACCCGAAGGCGGGACGCCATCCCCGGCGTGCTGCTCCCGCCAGCATCATCGGGCCTCTCCGGCAGCGTGCCGCCCGACCGCGCATGGCTGGGCCGGACCGGCCGAGTCC
>DAOUCP010000036.1:0-23632 GCA_034432155.1 Anaerolineae bacterium | reverse complement strand
GAGCGGTGAAAGAAGCGGCGGGCCCATCAGGCCGGCGAGGAGCACGAGATGCAGGCATCTTCCACCTCCCGGTCGCCGCAGCCGAGGGTAGATAACCCGCACGCGCCACCGCGCGCTCGGCGCGGCGGCCACCGCCAGTATACCGAACCGGAGCGGGCTTGTCAAGGGCCCGGCTGGCGATCGGCCCATGGCAGGAGCACTTCCCAGGCAAGCGGCCCGACTAGCGCCCGGCCCATGGCACCTACAGGCGCCAGGCAAGCGGTCCGCCGGGCGGCAGGATCCCATTTGCTTCTGGGCGCCTCAGGCAAGGACGTGATCGGACTTTCAGTAGGCTCGATGTCGCTTGAGGACGTGCACCTCTTGGTCGATCGCCTTCGCCACGCCAAACCGTCGCGGGAGAGCCAGTGGCAAGGCGAGCTCGCCGGCACACGCGGCGCGCAGCCGACGATCACGCACCGCATCGAGCGCCGGGACGCGAAACCCCGGAACGCCGCCGACGGACCGCTCGGCGCCCAAGCCGCACCCGACTTGACGCAGCGGTTCCGCAGGGGTACAATGTTCGTTGGTTGAGAGGCAATCAGCAGGCGGGTCGAGAAGGAGCGCATCTCTTTTTTTCGGCGCCGGGGATATACTCGCCGCGAGGATAAATGAGGGCAGGATCTATGAGAGGCATGGCGAACACACGAGGCAACGGGCAAGCGACTGCGAGCACCCGGCGGGGATTGTCCGTGGACGAGCGCATGGCGGCCATCAGGGAACGCAAGCGCGCGCGCCAGGCTGTCATTCTGGCCCACAACTACATGACCCCCGACATCTACCACGGCGTGGCCGACTTCACCGGTGACTCGTTGGCTTTGGCGCGCCAGGCCATGGCTACCGACGCCGAGGTCATCCTGGTAGCCGGCGTGGTCTTTATGGCCGAGACGGCCAAGCTTCTGAATCCCAACCGCATCGTGCTGACGCCCGATCGGCGGGCTGGCTGCTCGCTCGCGGAGTCCATCACCCCGGCCGACATTGCCATGCTTCGGGCGCGCTACCCCGGGGTGCCCGTGGTGTGTTACGTGAACACCTCGGCCGCAGTCAAGGCGGCGTCCGACGTGTGCTGTACCTCGGCCAATGCCCCGGCCGTGGTCCGTGGGCTGGGCGCGGAGCGGGTGATTCTCGTCCCTGACCGCAACCTGGCAGCCTACGTGGCGGCCCAGTGTGACGTCGAGATCATCCCCTGGCCCGGCGTCTGCCATGTTCACGATCGGTTCCGCTCGTCCGATTTCCCATCCCTGCGGCAGGCCACTCCCGACCTGCGCATCATCGCCCACCCCGAGTGCCGACCCGACGTGCTGGCAACAGCCGACTTCGTCGGCTCGACGGCCGCCATGGCGGCCTATGTGAGCCGGGAACGACCGGCCGCGGCCATGCTGGTCACCGAGCGCTCGATGACCGACAACCTGGCCATCGAGTTGCCGGACCTGGCCTTCGTTCGGCCACCGTACGTCTGCCCTGGCATGCAGCGCATCACCCTGGCCAAACTGGAGCGCAGTCTGCGCACCCTCCGTTGGCAAGTGGAGATTGAGCCGGCGGTCGCGGCGGGTGCGCGACGGGCGCTGGAGCGCATGCTGGAGCTCAGCCCCGCGGCAGGGCAGGGGCAGCAAGCCGAACGCGCCAGCCCATCGACGCCAGTCCTGGCCCTGCCCCAGTCGGTCGAGCGATGAGCCCCGTGCCGGCGCCGTGGCCGCTCCTCTACGAGCCGCTGTTGCGGCGCTCTTTGCGGGAGGACCTGGGGCGGGCCGGTGACCTGACCACCGACGCCATCGTGCCCGCCAATCGGCAGGCCGAAGCAGTCATCTTCAGCCGCAGTGCCGGCCGCATTGCCGGCGGGCCCATGGCCGGCCGCGTTTTCCAGCTCCTGGATCCCGACATCGCGCTGGTGGTGCACGCCGCCGATGGCATCGACATCGAGGCCGGCGCGCCCATCCTCACCGTCCGTGGCTCCGCTCGGGCCATCCTGACTGCCGAGCGGACTGCCCTCAATCTCATCGGCCGACTGTCGGGCATCGCCACCGTCACTCGTGAGATCGTCGCGGCCATTGCGGGCACCCGGGCGCGCGTCGTCTGCACCCGCAAGACGACGCCTGGACTGCGCACCCTCGAGAAGTACGCGGTGCGCATGGGCGGCGGCGCCAACCACCGCTTTGGGCTCGATGACGCGGTTCTCATCAAAGACAACCACATCGCCCTCGCCGGCAGCATCACCGAGGCCGTGGCCGCGGTGCGGCGCCACGTTGGTCACCTTGTCAAAGTCGAGGTGGAAGTCGACCGGCTGGCGGCCATCGACGAAGCCCTGGCGGCTGGTGTGGACGCCATTCTCTTGGACAACCTGTCGCTAGGCGACCTGGCCGATGCTGTGCGCCAGATCGCCGGGGCCACCATTACCGAGGCTTCGGGCAACATCCGGCCGGCCACAGCCAGGGCCGTCGCCGCCACGGGCGTCGATCTGCTCTCTGTCGGTTGGCTCACCCACTCGGCGTCTGCCCTGGACGTGAGCCTGGCAGTGAGCCCACGGCCGCCAACCGCGGCCTGAGCGAGCGCCCAGCGTGGCGCCGGCCGCCGCCTGAACGGTGCGGTCGGCTCGCGCGCGCCGATCCGCGGGCCAGGGTTCCACGCGGCGCCGCCCACCAGCGGACCACCCGCCGCCAGGCCGTTTCTGGCAAGCTGCTCCAAGCCGGCCTTTGACCCTGCCGATAGCGCGATGGTATGATGGAAGCCGTGCACCTTTGTGCCTCCCGCCCTGGCACGCCGCTGTGCCGCGTCAAGCCCCTCTGCGTCGTCACCCTCCGTTATGGAGAAACGCTGAGCCGGCGCGCGGTGCCTACGCCAGGCCGGCCACTGCGATAGGACGATTCCATGGGCTACATCGAGCGATTGCTGGGCGCGAACGAGCAGATCATCCGCAGGACGCATCGCCACCCAATCGTGCTTGTACGGCAATTCGTGGTGAACGGCGGTCTGTTCCTGCTCCTCACCGGCCTGGCCGCGGTCGTCTCCGTCCGCGGCGCGCGTCTTGGGGAGCTCAAGAACCTGGTTGCGGCGCTCTTGGCCGCGACCGCCCTCTGGTTCCTGGCGCTCCTCCTCGTGGCGCTTCTGCGTTGGCTTAACGAGGTCTATGTTCTCACCGACCGACGCATCGTTCAGGTCGAGGGTGTGTTCAACAAAGTGACGATCGATTCGTCGCTGGACAAGATCAACGATGTCGTCCTCAGTCAGTCGGCCCTCGGCCGGCTGCTGGGTTATGGCGATCTGGAGATCCTCACCGCCAGTGAGCACGGGGTGAATCGGCTGACCACCCTGGCGCAAGCCCTCGCGTTCAAGACCGACATGCTCAACGCCAAGGAAGGGTTGCGTACGAGCGGTCGGCCCGAGGAGGCGCATGTCCCGCCACCGGCGGGGGCGATGGTGCCCGATCTCTCGGACGCTCTCAAAGAGCTCCACGAGATGCGACAGCAGGGTCTCATCAGCGACGAGGAGTACCAGGCGAAGCGCAGCGAGATTCTGCGGCGCATGTAGTTCGCAAGGACGCGCGCTCCCATGTCGGCCAACTTGCCCGGCCGCAGCAAGAGAATCACCCTCGACCCCCACAGCGTCAACCGGGTGGTGCACCGTGCCGCCTGCGGCGAGCCGCGGCGGTCGCTCCTCACCTGGCTGCTTGGCCAGCCGCTGCCCACCGAGGCCGCCCCACATCAGACGGTGGGCAAAGCCATCGGCCTGGCGGTGTTCTCGTCCGATGCCCTATCCTCGACGGCCTACGCCACGCAGGAGCTCATGGTCATCCTGGCCCTCGCCGGCCTGGCCGCCATGTGGCAGTGGACGCTCCCCCTCACTTTGGCCATCGTCGGTCTGTTGGCGGTTGTCGCGATCTCCTATGAGCAGACCATCCACGCCTATCCCGATGGCGGTGGTGCCTACATCGTCAGTCGCGACAACCTGGGGAGCCTGCCCAGTCTGATTGCCGCGGCGGCACTCTTGACCGACTACGTTCTAACGGTTGCGGTGTCGATTTCCTCCGGGGTAGCGCAGCTGGTGTCGGCCTTTCCAGCGTTGTTCCCGCCCCGAGTCTGGATCGCGGTGGGGATGGTGCTCTTCATTATGCTGGTGAACCTACGTGGGATACGGGAGTCGGGCCTTACCTTCGCCATCCCCACGTATTTCTTCATCTTCACCATGTACGCCACTGTTCTGGTGGGCCTGGTCCGCTATGCAAACGGCAGCCTGGGGCAGGTGCCAGACCCGCCGCTATTGGAAACGAGCCGAGCGGTGGTGCCTCTCAGCCTGTTCCTCGTGCTGCGGGCCTTTGCTAGCGGCACCGCTGCGCTCACCGGAATCGAAGCCATATCGGACGGCATCCTGGCCTTCCGAGCGCCACGCAGTCGCAATGCCGGCATCACCCTCGTCGCCATGGCGATCATTCTGAGCAGCCTGTTCATCGCCATCAGCTTCTTGGCAATCCACGTGCGGGCAATACCTTCGGAGACGGAAACCATCATCTCCCAGATCGCCCGGACCGCCTTCTCCAGTCGGGGCACACTTTACGTGGCGGCCATCGCCTCGACGACCCTGATCCTGATGATGGCCGCGAACACCGCCTTTGCCGACTTCCCTCGCCTGGCCGCCTTTGCTGCCCGCGATGGCTATTTGCCTCGCCAGTTCACCTATCGGGGTGGCCGGCTGGTCTTTTCGCGAGGCATCGTGGGCCTGGCACTCATGGCTGCCCTGTTGATCGTCGTCTTCCGTGCCAGTGTCACCGCCCTCATCCCGCTGTACGCCGTCGGCGTATTCGTCTCGTTCACCTTGTCCCAAGCCGGCATGGCCCGTCGCTGGCGCAAGGCCGGACGACTCGCGCCAGGCCAGGAAGTTCGGGAGCGCGGCTCCATTCTGCGCCACGATCGTCGCTGGCGCCTCAAGATGGTCATCAACGGCTTCGGCGCTGTGTGTACCGGCGTCGTGGCCGTCATCTTCGGCGCCACCAAGTTCCGCGACGGTGCCTGGGTGGTGGTGGCACTCGTCCCAGCCTTGGTGCTCAGCTTTCAGCGCATCCATCAGCACTACGTCGAGGTCGCCAATCGTCTGTCCCTCGATGAGTACGGCACCCAACCGCCGTCGGGGCGGCATCGCGTTATTCTGCCCGTCAGTGGCGTTCATCGCGGCACGTTGGCCGCACTGCGCTACGCACGTTCGTTGAGCTACGATGTGACCGCGGTTCACGTCTCCGTCGATCCCGAGGAGACCGAGAAGATCCGCCAAAAGTGGGCCAAGTGGGGCGAGGGTGTGCAACTAGTGATTCTGGACTCGCCCTACCGGACCCTGATGGAGCCGCTGCTGCAATACCTGACCGAGATCTGCAGTCAGCGGCAGCCGAATGAGACGATTACCGTGATTGTGCCGGAGTTCGTGCCTACACGGTGGTGGCACCATCTGCTGCACACCCAGGCCGCACTCTGGCTACGCTTGGCATTCCGCTCGGTGCCGGGCATCGTGGTGACCGACGTCCCGTACCAGCTGGATCGGGCGGACGAGAATGCATCGCTGTGCCAATCGTCTTGCGCGCCGCCGAACGGCAAGCGCGACCGGTAGAGGGAGTCGACGGTCATGCCGAAACGGGTCATTGTGGTGGGCTGTGGTCGCCTGGGGAGTGAACTCGCGTATCGGCTGTATGACAAGGGTGCGGCGGTCACGGTAGTGGACCGTGACGCCGACGAATTCAAGCGGCTGAAGGGGACGTTCCGAGGCCGCTATGTGGAAGGCGAGTTCCTGGCCGAGGACGCGCTCCACCAGGCGGGAATCGAGGAGGCTGATGCCCTGGCGGCGGTCACCGACTCCGATGCCGTGAACGCCGTACTGGGTCACGTGGCGCGCACCGTGCATCGAGTGGCCAACGTCGTCGTTCGCAACTACGATCCCGAGTGGCGGCCGATGATGGAGGCGTTTGGCCTGCAGACGGTAAGCCCCATCCAGTGGGGCGCCGAGCGTTTCGCCGACCTGCTCGATCCCCGCCCCCTGCACAGCGTGTTCTCCGCAGGCAACGGCGAGGTGCAGATCTACGAGCTGATTGTGCCCCCCAGTTGCGCCGGTTGTTCGCTCGCCGAGGTGACGATCCCAGGGCAGTGCCTGGTCGTAGCGCTCACCCGTGCCGGCAAGGCCACCATCCCGAGGCCGGATTGCCGGCTGGAAGTCGGCGATGTCCTTCATGTGGGCGCCACCGGCGCCGGCTACCAGGCGCTCTGGGAGCGCCTCCACCTCTCGTGAGGACGATGCCATGTTCGTGCTGATCGCCGGTGGTGGTCGGACGGCCACCCAGCTTGGCGTCACCCTGATCGCCGACGGTCACGAGGTACGGCTGATTGAGCATCGGCCGACCGTCCTGCCGTACATGCACCGTGAGGTGCCGACCGAGGCGATCGTGGAGGGCCACCCCACCTCGCCGGCCACCTTGGAGCGTGCGGGGATTCGAAAAGCCCATGTGGTGGCCGCATGCACCGACAGTGACCCGGACAATTTGGCGATCTGCTACTTCGCGCGGGAGGTCTACGAAGTGCCGCGCACCATCGCCCGAATCGGCAATCCGCGCGCAGCCTGGCTCTTTGGCAAGGTGTTCCATGTCGACGCCGCCTTGAATCAGGCGCAGGCAATGGCCAGCCTGATCATGGAGGAGATGTCGCTCGGCGACATGATGCCGCTCCTCAAATTGCGCCGCGGTCAGTTCTCGCTGGTCGAGGAAAAGATCCCGGCTGGTGCCGAGGCCATCGGGCTCCGCATCAAGGATCTGAACCTACCCGACAACTGCGTGATCGCGGCCATCATCCGCCAGGGCAGGATCGTGGTGCCGCGCGGCGTGACGGCCTTTGAGGAAGGCGATGAGGTCTTGGCGGTCGCCGATACCGAAGGTGCAGAGCAGCTGGCCCGCCTGTTTGCTCCGCCCGAGTATCCCCTCCGCGGCTCCGGGTAAGCACCGACCGAATCGCTGCCCGGCGGCGAGGCCGGGAGCCGCTACGCTGCGGCCGCCCGGCAAGCCCGACTCCGACCCCGCTACTCCTCATCGAACGGCGAGAGCGCACAGGCGCCCGACCGACGGTGATCCGACGTGTCGACCACCGCCAAGATCTCCGGGAATGCCTCCTTGATCTGGGCCTCGACACCGTCGCGCAAGGTGCTGTCCACCATGCTGCAGCCCAGGCAACCACCGCCGAACTCCACGTAGGCGATGCCGTCGCGCACATCGACGAGAGACAGGAGTCCGCCGTGTTGCCAGAGCATGGGGTTGATCTGCTCATCGATCAGACGCTGCACGCCGGCAGCGGTTGGATCGTCCCAGACCGAGTTGGGATTCTCAACGGTGAATCCGGATGCCTGGTCCGTCACCACGTAGTCGAGGCGGGCACCTTCCAGCTTCTCGGCACTAGCGCCATCGACGTAGACCGCGAACGGCTTTTCCTGGACCATCTGATCGCTCTCCGATCGGCCCGCCGGCCCGACGAAGGCCAGATCGTATACGAAGCGGCCGAAGCGTCGGCCGGTGATGGCAACCCGCAGGGCCAGCTCGGGCTCGTTCTTGGCCGCAAGAAGCGATGCGACCTTCTCCCGAGCGGCGTCCGTCAGTGTGAACATCTGGTTTCCTTTCTTCCGACCGTCCCCCCGGCAGGGGTGCGGTCTGCTCATGGCATCGTTGCCGGTGCAATGCTACACTCGGCGCTGCCGCGGCTGCAATGTAGACGTGCCGTCGGAGCAGGCTAGCCCACCATGCCGCGCCTTGCTTCATCTGCGCCGCCAAGCCGGAGGGCGATCTTTCGGTTCTACGCCGAGCTGAACGACTTCCTGCCGCCCGGTCGTCGCATGGTCGCGTTCGACCATCCCTTCAGCGGCCAACCAGCGATCAAGGATGTGATCGAGGCCCTGGGCGTGCCACACACCGAAGTCGATCTGATCCTGGTGAACGGTGAGTCGGTGGGGTTTGGCTATCGCCTGATGGACGGCGATCGGGTCGCCGTGTACCCTGTTTTCGAGGGCTTGGACATCGCACCCATCAGCCGCTTGCGGCCGGAGCCGCTCCGCGACCCGCGCTTCGTGTGCGACGCCCACCTCGGTCGGCTGGCCGGCTACCTCCGCCTCCTTGGCTTCGACGCCTTGTATCGTGCCGACTACGACGACGCCGAGATTGCTCGAATCTCGAGCGCCGAGCACCGTATCCTCCTGACCCGAGACCGCGCTCTCCTCAAGCGCAGCCAGGTCAGCCATGGCTATTGGGTCCGGGAGACGGACGCCCTGCGCCAGCTGCGCGAAGTCGTCACGCGCTTCGACCTGCGACGGCTCATCCGGCCGTTCACGCGCTGCATGCGCTGCAACCAGCGCCTTCAGGACGTGTCTAAGGCCGCGATCTTCGACCAGCTATGGGAACGCACCCGCCAAGAACACGATCACTTCCGACGCTGCCTCGGCTGCGGGCGCATCTACTGGCGCGGCTCGCACTACGAACGCCTCTGCCGGCTCCTGGCACGGCTCGACGAGGATGGCGCGCTCGACGCCGCCGGCTCGACGGCCGGGGCCGGAGCGCCGGAGAAAGGCGAATGACGGCCGTAGCCCAAGTGCCGGAGGAAGGCGAATGACGGCCAGGATCAGGCCGAGGAACGGTAGCCGGCTAGCGGTTGACTCCTGGCAACAGCGCGTCGGTGCCTGCCGCCCGACCCGACGCGCCCATCGGGAGATTGGGCCATGAGGCAGGCATCGCGTTGGATCGGCGTTGCGCTTCTTGCGGCCACCTTCTGCCGGCCGCCCGGCCTGCGCCCCCCGGCTGGAAGCGCGCCAGCAGCCGGCCCCCCAGCCACCTCCGGCAACGGACAGAGCGAGATCGCGATCGCCCATCTGGGCGCAACGGGCCACCGTCGCATCCTCGGCTGGTTCGGGCCGCAGTCAACGCCGGAGCCGTTCCGGATCGAGTTGGCGACACTTGCCCCTCTCTCGGCCGGCAGCGTCTTCGTACCCGACCTCACCGAACTTCCCGCTGGCGCCTACGCCGCGGTACTGCAGTCCGAAGGTGCCACTCTGGGAGCCATCGTCCGCACGGAGTGGCCACGCAGCGGCGGCTTGGCGATCGGGCAAGCACCTCGGCCCTCCGCCAGCGAGGGTGCGGTCGTGGTCCCTTTGATCGCCAAGGGCTGGCTTTCGGCGGCCACCTTCCTGACGCTCCAGGCGGCCGGGACGGAAGAGACGGCGACGAGCCAGAAGTTCTATGTCGAGCTGGTCGACGGCCAGTCGGGGGCCATGGTGCAGGGGGCGAACACCGTCGTTGCCGGCGGCTGGCGTTCCACCACCATGTCCCTCGGCGAGGACGACCCGCTTGGCTTGCCCGAGGGCTTCCGTGGCTGGGCGCTGGTCCGGAGCCACGAGCCCGCCGTTGCCCAGGCGATGCTTGCGTTAGGCGCCAGCAGCCGCGGCATTCTGGCTCTTGAGGGATTGCCGCTTGCCGATCTGGGCCCGGACCTCTATGCGCCCTCGGTGTACCTGGCGCGCCGTCTGGCAGCCGGTGACACCGACCGCCGGCTCCGCCACACCGTGCTCGTGCTTGTCAATGTCGGCAGTGAACCGGCCACAGCCACCATCCGCCTCGTCGGCCGGCTGGGCCGTTGCGCCAGCCGGACCGCCGACCAGACCATCATCATTGCCGCCGGGCATCAGGCATGGCTAGGCACGTGGCCCGCCGACGCTGAGCCGCTGCCTCTGGCGGCAGACTGTGGCGCCGCGGCTCACATTCACGTGTTGAACGGCGGCCCGGTGGTCGGCGTGGCGATTGACGTGATCACCGATGGTGTGGCCGCTAACGACCAGTTCGCCGCTTACACCCTGCTGGCACCGCCGGGTCTTGGGCGCCGGCTGCTGCTGCCCAGCCTGCGGCGCAGCGAGTCTGGGCTGACCAGCGCCGTCGTGGCCATGAACGTCGGCTTGCAGCCTGCTCGTGCCACCTTGCGCGTCGTTCGGGCCGATGGCGAGCCCAATGAGGATTGTGGCTCGGCCTGTCAGGCGGTGATCGATCCGGGCGCCGCAACCGTCTGGTCGATGGCACGCCTGCCGGGAATTCGCTCGGGCTTCCTGGGCTACGGGGTGATTGACAGCAGTCAGCCGCTCGCGGTTACCGTCGCCGAGGAGCCGGAAACCGGCTCAGGGCTGGACCTGGCGCTTTCCAACGCCCTGCCGGCTCAGACGACGGTGGGCGAGCCACAGATCCCGACGCGGGGCGACGCGGCCACAGGCGGCATGCCCTTCTTGCCGCTCGTGCTGAATGTGGCAGCCCTGCCGACGGGCCATTGGCCAACTCTGCCCATCGTCTCGCCGAGCCCGGCAGCGACGGCGGCGTCCGCCACCCCGCTCGCAACCCCCCCCGGCGAGGCGACGGCGCCAGCGCCCGTCACACCCTCCTCTAGCACGCCCACGCCGCCGGCAGTCGGGGCAAGAGCGCTCTTCCTGCCGCTCGCCCGACGCTAGGCGAACATCGAATCCAGACTCACCAGCGCCTTCATGTAGTTGGCGCGCTCGAAGGCCGCCGGCTCGGCGACCGCCTGCTGGCTCATGCTGCCTCGCATCTGGCGCACCGACTCGTATTCGTGGGCGGACATCCAGTCGGCCAAGCCAGCCAGAATCTCGCCGGCGCGCGCTACCCCGTCGCGGAGCAGCACCGAGGCCACCTGACCGACGGCCGCGCCAGCCATGACGACCTTCACCAGGTCGGCGCTCTCGTGGATCCCGGTCGAAGCCGCCAGATCAGCGTTCAGCCGGCCATACAGAATGGCAATCCAACGCAGCGGCAGCCGTAACTCCGTCGAGTTGCTCAGGGCGAGCCGCGGCGTGACCGTCAGGCGCTCGAGATCCAGGTCCGGCTGGTAGAAGCGGTTGAACAGCACGAGCCCTCGTGCGCCAGCGGCCACGAGCTGCGCCGCCAGATTGGGCAGCGCAGTAAACTGGGGGCTCAGCTTCACCGCCAGTGGCAAGTCTACTTGGGACCGCACCGAAGCCACCAGCTCCAAGTAGCTGCTCTCCAGCTCGGCGCTGGTCAATGCGGTGTCGGTGGGCAGGTAGTACATGTTGAGTTCCAACGCGTCGGCGCCAGCTTCGGCCATGAGCTTCGCATAGTCCACCCAGCCACCGGCCGAGATGCCATTGAGGCTGGCGATCACCGGGATGTCGACCGCCTCCTTGAGCCGCCGGATGTGCTCCAGATACTCGCTCGGACCGACGTTGTAACGCGTCAGGTCGGGGAAGTAGGTCAGGGCCTCGGCATAGGAGTTGGTGCCCCGCGTCAGGAAGTGATCGAGCGCCAGGCTCTCGTGGGTGATCTGCTCCTCGAACAGAGAGTACATCACCACCGCTGCCACACCCGCGTCCTCCAGGCGCCGCACGGTGTCGACTTTCTTCGAGAGCGGCGAAGCCGCCGCGACGAGCGGGTTTCTAAGCTCGAGACCAAGATAGGTCGTAGACAGGTCACTCATGACCATCCCCCTTGGTGGCTTGCGCCGCCGGCGGTGTCGTCAGGGCAGCTAGTTGGCTATAGCGCGCCCACTGCCGCTCCGCGTCCTGCTGCGCCAACTGAATCAGCGTCTCGGCGCGGGCGGCGTCGACCAGGCTCAGCGCGCGGTAACGCGTCTCCTTGTAGGCATACTCTTCCACCGGAATGCTGGGCGGCTTGGAGTCAATGACGAGCGGGCTCTTGCCCTCGGCAGCAAGTCGCGGATCGTAGCGGTACAGGGGCCAGACGCCCGATCGCACGGCCCGCTGCTGCTGCGCCAGCCCCTCGCGCATGTCGTAGCCGTGGTTGATGCAGGGCGAGTAGGCGATGATGAGCGACGGACCCTCGTACGAGTCGGCTTCCAGGAATGCCCGGAGCGTCTGCTGGTCGCTCTCGCCGAACGCGCAGGTAGCCACGTAGACATAGCCGTAGGCCATGGCCATCATGCCCAAGTCTTTGCGTGGCAGCGCCTTGCCGTTGGCGGCAAACTTGGCGATGGCGCCGCGCGGTGTGGCCTTGGACGCCTGACCACCGGTGTTGGAGTAAACCTGGGTGTCGAGCACCAGCAGGTTCACGTTGCGCCCCATGGCCAGCACGTGGTCCAGTCCTCCGTACCCGATGTCGTAAGCCCAGCCGTCGCCGCCTACGCCCCACACGCTCTTGCGCACCAAAGCCCCGAGCAGCGGCAAGAGGAGCTGGGCTCTCGGGTCGCTCATGGCCTGCAGTCGTTGCTGGAGCAACGCCACCCGCTCCCGCTGGGCACGGATGCCGGCCTCGGTTGTCTGGTCGGCCGCCAGCAGCTCGGTCACCAGTCCCTCGCCGACATCATGAGCGAGCTGGGGCAGCAGATCGCGCAGCAGCTGCAGCTGGTGGTCCAAGGCCAGCCGCATGCCGAAGGCGAACTCCGCCGCATCCTCGAACAAGGAGTTGGACCAGGCCGGCCCGCGGCCCTCGGCATTCGTCGTCCACGGCGTGGTGGGCAGATTGCCTCCATAGATCGAGGAGCAACCGGTGGCATTGCCGATGAGCAATCGATCACCGAACAACTGCGACAAGAGTCTCACGTACGGAGTCTCGCCGCAGCCAGCACAGGCGCCCGAGAACTCGAAGAGTGGCTGCAGTAGCTGCGAGTTCTTGACGGTGCTGATGTTCATCGCCGTGCGGTCGACCTCGGGCAGGGTAAGGAAGAAGTCCCAGTTTGCCGCCTCCTGCTCTCGCAGGGGGATCTGGGGCGCCATGTTGATCGCCTTGCGGCCAACTTCCGTCTTGTCCTTGGCCGGACAAGCCTCGACGCACACTCCGCAACCGGTGCAGTCTTCCGGTGCCACCTGGATGGTGTAGCGCATCCCAGGGAACTCACGGAACTTGGCCTCGGTGGACTTGAAGGTTGGCGGCGCGCCGCTGAGTCGTGCCGGGTCGTAGACCTTCTGCCGGATCACGGCGTGGGGACAGACAAAAGCGCACTTGCCGCACTGGATGCACAGCGACGGCTCCCAGACCGGGATCTCGAGGGCGATATTACGGCGCTCGTACTTGGCGGTGCCCGTTGGAAACGTGCCGTCCTCCGGCAATGCACTGACTGGCAGCTGATCGCCCTTGAAGGCAGCGATGGGACCCAGCACGTCGCGCACGAAGGGTGGCGCATCGGGCAGGACCGGCGGCCGGCGGCTGAAGGAACTGGTCACCTGGCTGGGCACGGCAACTTCGCGCAAGTGCTCGACCGCGGCGTCCACCATGGCGAAGTTCATCTTGACCACCGCTTCCCCGCGCTTGCCGTACGTCTTCTTGATCGATTCCTTGATGGCCGCAATGGCCTCGTCGCGTGGCAGGACGCCGGACAAGGCGAAGAAGCAGGCCTGCATTAGGGTGTTGATGCGACGGCCGATGCCGATCGACTTGGCTACGGCATCGGCATCGATCACCCAGAACTTGAGACCCTTCTCGATGATCTGCGTCTGGGTCTCGCGCGGCAGGTGGTCCCAGACCTCGTCAGGACCGTACGGACTGTTCAGCAGGAAGGTGGCGCCCGGTGCGGCAAAGCGCAACACATCGTGCCGCTCCAGGAAGGAGAATTGATGGCAGGCGACGAAGCTGGCTTTATCGATCTCGTAGGCGGCACGGATGGGCCGCGGCCCGAAGCGAAGATGCGAGAACGTGAGCGTGCCGGACTTCTTGGAGTCGTACACGAAGAAGCCCTGGGCGTAGTTGTCTGTCTCCTCGCCGATGATCTTGATTGAGTTCTTGTTGGCGCCCACCGTGCCATCCGAGCCAAGGCCGATGAAGACGGCCCGCACGGTGTCCGGAGCTTC
Source organism: Anaerolineae bacterium (assembly GCA_034432155.1). Taxonomy (GTDB): domain Bacteria; phylum Chloroflexota; class Anaerolineae; order Epilineales; family Epilineaceae; genus DAOUCP01. The sequence goes on along the minus strand of DAOUCP010000036.1, from coordinate 9,781 downwards.
GATCGAGAAGGCCGGGTCGACCTCTAGGCTGGCATGCGTCACGTCGTCGCGAATGCCGACCGAGAAGTGGTTCTTGGGCTCGGCCCGCTGCATCTCGTCGAACACGGCCTTCACCATGGCCGGCGTGAAGTCCTTCGAGGACAACCCGTAGCGCCCGCCGATGATGCGTGGTGGCCTTGCAAAGGGCGCACTCCCGGCTGCCTGCGCTTCCCGCAACGTGGCAATCACATCGGTGTACAAGGGCTCGCCGATCGCTCCCGGCTCCTTCGTCCGGTCCAGGCAGGCAATCGACTGCACACTCGCCGGCAGGACGCGCGCGAAGTGCCGCACCGAGAAGGGACGATACAGGTGTACATTGACGACGCCGACCTTCTCGCCTTGCGCCACCAGGTAGCGGGCCGTCTCCTCAGCCGTCTCAGCGCCGCAGCCCATGGCGACGATCACGCGCTCGGCATCGGGTGCCCCGGTGTAGTCGAACAGGTGGTATTGCCGGCCGGTGAGGGCGGCGAAGCGATCCATCGTCTTCTGCACGATCTCTGGGCAGGCCTGGTAGTAGGGGTTGATCCGCTCGCGGGCCTGGAAGAAGACGTCCGGATTCTGAGCCGTGCCCCGCAGAACGGGCAGATCGGGCGTGAGGGCGCGGCGGCGATGGGCTTGCACCAGCTCCATGTCGATCATCGCCCGCAGGTCGTCGTCGCCCAGCACCTCGATCTTGTTGATCTCGTGCGAAACGCGGAAACCCTCGAAGAAGTGGACAAACGGCACACGTGCCTCGAGGGTCGCGGCATGGGCGATCAGCGCCAGGTCGTGCACCTGTTGCACCGAGCTGGAAGCCAGCAGCCCCCAGCCGACGGCCCGGATCGCCATCACGTCCGACTGGTCGCCGAAGATGGATAGGGCATGCGTCGCCACCGTGCGAGCCGCGACGTGGAAGACCGTGGGCGTGAGTTCGCCCGCGATCTTGAACATGTTGGGAATCATGAGCAACAGGCCCTGGGAAGCGGTGAAGGTGGTCGTCAGCGCACCGGCCTGCATGGCGCCGTGCACGGCAGCTGCGGCACCGCCCTCGGACTGCAGCTCCACCACCAGGGGCACGGTGTACCAAATGTTGCGCCGTCCCTCGGCCATCCAGGCGTCAGCCAGCTCTCCCATCGGCGTCGACGGGGTGATCGGGTAGATCGCCGCCACCTCGCTGACGCGGTACGCGACCGATGCGGCCGCCTCGTTGCCATCCATCATGCTCCAGCGTCTGCTCATTCTTCACACTCCCAGGTGTTATTGTCGCCGCGGCCAGCGAAAACCCGCCCCCGGTCGCAACCGAGTGGCGGGCCCTGGCACCACCCGTCGCCAATTGTACGCCGTCCATGGCTCACGCCCAACCGGGGACTGGTCGGCGGCCTCCCGATGCGGGATGAAGCCTGCGGCGGCCGGGTTGCTAGCAGTCGCCACCCAGTGAGGGATGAAGCCCGCGGCGGCCGGGTTGCTAGCAGTCGCCACCCAGTGCCGTGGCTGCCTGGCCGTTGCGGACTTCGACGATGCGGTTCTCGTCGTCCACGATCACGATGCGCGGCCGCCAGTCGCGCGACTCCTCGTCGGATGCGATCACGTACGACATCACGATCACGCGATCGCCCACATGGACGAGATGCGCCGCCGCACCGTTCAGCTGGACCACGCCGCTGTTCGGCGCCCCAGGCATGATGTACGTCTCCAGACGAGCCCCGTTGTCGATGTCGACCACCTGAACGCGCTCGTAGGCGCGCATGCCGGCGGCCTCGACGAGCGCCATGTCGATGGTGATGCTGCCCACGTAGTGGAGGTCGGCAGCGGTCACCCGCGCCCGATGAATCTTGCCCCACAACATCGTTCGCCACATCGTCAGCCTCACGCCACGCCCGTCGCTTCGCCGGGGCCCGACAACCTCACGCCACCTCCGGCGCTGCGCCACCCACCACCAACCCTAGGTCACCTCCGGCGCTGCGCCAGCCACCGTTGGCACACCAAGACGGATGTTGTCGATCAGCCGCGTTGAGCCGATGCGCACTGCGACCAAGCACACTGCCGGCCCGGTCACGGAGGCCAGCTCGGCCATCGTCGCTGGGTCAGCCACGCTCACGTAGTCGATCCTGGCCAAGGGCTCACCCGCCAGGACGTCACGCATCAACGTGCGCAACTCGTCGGCGTCCCTCTCGCCAGCCCGGTAGGCGGTGCTGGCCGCCATCAGGGCGCGATAAAGAACGTTGGCTGCCTCCCGCTCGACCGCCGACAGGTACGTGTTGCGGCTGCTCATCGCCAGACCGTCTGCCTCACGGACGGTCGGGCAGGGGACGATCGTCACCGGCACGTTCAGGTCGGCCACCATGCGCTGGATCACCGCCAGCTGCTGGGCGTCCTTCTCGCCGAAGTAGGCCCGCTCGGGCTGCACGATGCCGAACAGCTTGAGAACCACCGTCGCCACACCGCGAAAGTGACCCGGCCGATGCGCGCCCTCCAGAGGAGCGGCCACGGCGCCAACCGTTACCCAGGTGTCGAAGCCCGGCGGATACATTTCGCCATCCTCGGGCACGAACGCCATGTCACAGCCACTTGCGGCCAAGAGCTCGAGGTCGCGCTCCAGGTCACGGGGGTAGGAGTGGAAGTCCTCTCGCGGACCGAACTGCGTGGGATTCACGTAGATGCTGGCCACTACCCACTCGTTCTCGGCCCGCGCTTGCCGCACCAGGCTCAGATGTCCCTCGTGCAAGAAACCCATCGTTGGCACGAACCCAACGGTCGCCGCACCCTCGCCTGCGCGCCGGCACCGGGCCCGCCACTGCCGGGCCTGGGCGACGGTGCGCGTCACTTCGACCGTCATTTCTTCCCTCCCGCGGCCGCCCGAACGGCGCGCCACAAAAGCTCGTTCTCCGGCGTCGGCACACCACATCTGCGTCCCAGCCGGACGACGGCGCCGTTGAGAGACTCGATCTCGGTGGGTGCACCGCGATCCAGGTCGTACAGCATCGAGCAGCGATTGGCGGCCGTGCGCTGCGCCACCTCGACGGCCGCCTCTGCCGGATCCCCGTCCAGCCGCACTCCCATGGCCTTCGCCACGGCACCGACCTCGCGCGCCGCTCGGCGAAGCGACGCGGCAGCCTGTGGATCGTCGAGCAGCTCTCCGTTGGGCACGCCGCGTAGCGCGGCATTGGCATTGATGGCGCAGTTGACAGCCAACTTGCGGAAGACGGCCGGCCGGATGTCCTCCACGAGGGTGCACTCCAGGCCAGCGGCAGTGAGTAGCTCGGCCATCGCTCGCATGCGCCTGGCGAGCCACCCCTGATCCGGTCGACCCTCCAGAATGGTCGGGCCCAGGCCGCCGACACGAACCCGGCCGGGACCGAGCAGGGTGGCGCCACAGTCGGTCACGCCGATCACCACCCGACGTCGGCCCAGAATCCGCACCAACCGACGGCCGTTGCCCAGCCCATTCTGGAGGCTGATGGCCACGTCGTCTGGCGCCAGCCAAACCCTGAGCCAGCGAGCGACGAGGAGCGTCTGGTAGCTCTTGACCAGCACCATGGCCGGGGTGAAGGAGCCAGGAAGCGTGTCGGACGGCACTGCTTCTGCCTGGTACGAAGAATCCCTGCCCGGCCCAAGCGCCAGCAGGTCGCGCAGCAAGACGCGCACCGGTGCTGACCACGTAGCCTGCCCATCGTCGATCATCACCCCATAATGCGCCACCATCGCCAGTGCGTGGCGCCAGGTGCCGGCCATGGTCACCGCGACCCGCCCGGACCGGGCCAGAACGCCGGCGAAGAGACAAGCCATGGCGCCCGTTCCGACCACCAGGGCATCGCTCACGGGTTCCGAAGAAGCCAGGGCGGAGTTAGCCCGGTCAGCCACCGCTCCGCCGCATCTCGCCAGCGGTACCGCCCGCGCCCGCCATGCTGGCCGCTCTTGCTGTGCCCCTCGGCCATTGGGCTACCGGCTCACCGCTCCGCCGCATCTCGCCGCCGCTGCCGCTCCATACCGCCCTGCGGACTGCCATCGCGTGCCCCTCGTCCATCAAGCCGGTCGTCGGTGCCGCTCAGGAGCCGAAGACTGTGGAGGTACACCCGATGCTTCCAGGAAGGCCTCCCACTCGGCCTCGTCGACCGCGTAACTGTGCTCCACGGTCGGGAACGCACCCGACTCCACGTCAGTGCGGTAGGCTTCCAGCGCTGCTAAGATCGCCTGGCCAATCTCGGCATAGCGACGAACAAACTTCGGCGTGAAGCGATCGAACATGCCCAACAGGTCGTGGTAGACAAGGACCTGTCCGCTGCAACCCGGTCCGGCGCCAATGCCGATCGTCGGTATGCGCAACGCGTCCGTGATCCACGTTGCCAGCCGATCGGGCACGCTCTCCAGGACGATGGCAAAGCAGCCCGCCTCCTGCAGAGCTAGCGCATCCTGGTGCAGGCGCTCGGCCGCGCTAGCCGTCCGGCCTTGCACCAGCCACCCGCCAAAGAGGTTTACGCTCTGCGGCGTCAGCCCGATGTGGCCTAGCACCGGAATGCCGGCGCGCACCATGGCGCGCACCGTGTTGGCGTAGCTCGCGCCTCCCTCGATCTTCACCGCATGCATGCCGCCTTCTTGCAAGAACCGGCCGGCATTGCGCACCGCATCGGCGTCGTCGGCCTGGTAGCTCAGGAACGGCATGTCGCCAATCAGCAGTGCCGACCGGGCCCCACGGGCCACCGCGCGGCAGTGATGCAGCATCTCCTCGACGGTCACAGCCAGCGTATCTTCGTACCCCAGGACCACCATGGCCAAGGAGTCGCCGACCAGGATGGCATCGATCCCCGCCTGATCGACCAGTCGAGCGGACGGGTAGTCGTAGGCCGTGAGCATGGTGATCCGCTCGCCGCGATCCCGCTTGGCTTGGAGGGTGCGGATCGTCGTCCGCGGCCGGACGGCCCCGCCCGCGGTGCCAACTGCCGAAGGTGGTCTGCTCATCGTTGTCCTCTTTCGCCCGCGCATGACGGCCGGAATGGTCCGCTTATGTCTGTCGCCGTTCACCCGCCCATGACGGCCGGAACGGTCCGCTCGTGCCTGTCGCCGCTTGCCCGCCCAAGACGGCCGGAATGGTCCGCTTGTGTCTGTCGCCTCTCGCCCGAGCCAAGCAAAACGGCCGTCCGATCGAAGGGCGGCCGCGCAAAACGGCCGGCAATGGCCGGCCGGGATACCGCGTAGCGGAGGAGTCCGCGCATGCCGTCCCGGCCCATGACGGGTCCAGGCGACGATCGGATGCCTGTCACGCGGCGCTGCAAGGCGCCGCATTCGGTTTTCGCGTTCGCTCACCGCCGTCGCCGGTCGGTGGCCAGTGCATGCTAGCAGGACTAGTGGTGGCCGGCAAATCCCGAAGACGGGATCGCACCGGGTGTTCGCCGCGTTCTCCCGTCGGGATTAGAATGGCGCCATGAACGCCAACCGACTGCGAACTCCCGTCGCCCCGCTGGCTGGGGCGCTCGGCGGTGGGCTGACTGCCGTGCTGCTCCTCGCCAGTCTGGCCAGTATCGCCCAAGCCGCTCCCCACAGGCCGGCCCAGGCAGAAAACCCCGCAGCACTTGGCTCTCTCAGGGAACTCCCGCCCCACGCCTGGCGCAACGCTGCGGGGGACGGCCTTCCCGCGCCTGGGGAGGCGCCGCCCGAGCCTCAGCAGGTCATCGACTGGCAGGATGTCGATTTGACAGGTGCCACGTGCGGCCGCGGTGCGCCGTACCACTACTTCTTCAGCGCACCGGCGGGGGAGCCAACCGGCCTTCTCTTCTTGCTCAACGGCGGCGGCGCGTGCCTGAAGGAAGGGCCCGCGCCCGCGGGCGTCACCGGTGCTGCCCGACAGCTGTACTGCATGGAGTTCACGAACTTTGAGGACATCGCCGCCAATAAACTGGCCCTCGGGCTCCTGTCTACGCGCGTCCAGCTCGTGCGTCGCAACGACGCCAGCAATCCCTTCCGGTCGTTCGTATACGTCTTCGTGCCGTATTGCACTGGCGACGTCCACGCCGGGGCGATGGAGCAACCCTACGACTACGATCCATCGCCCAATTCGGAATTCTGGGTCCTGCACCGCGGGCACCTCAACGTCCTGGCTGTCCTGAATGACGTCAAGCAGCGTTTCCCGGGCGTTGAGACTGCGGTGGTGACGGGCATCTCGGCCGGTGGTTTCGGCGCCATTCTGAACTACCCGGAGTTCGTGGCCCGCTGGCCACGGGCAGTCCTGCTCCCCGACAGCGGCATCGCGCCGCCCCATCCTAGCTCGCTCATGGCCCGTGAAGGCTCCGCCATGGCGATTCGTTGGCGGGCACGCGAGCTCCTGCCACCGTACTGCGACGACACGCGCTGCCTGGAAGACACTCTCTACCTCCTGACGGCCCACGCCCGCGCCCACGACGGACGCACGGCACCCTGGCTGCCCTTCGGTTTTCTGCAATCGCAACGGGATGCCGTGCTGCGGGCCTACTTGGAGATGGACGAGTGTGCGTTCGAGACGGCCCTGCACTGGGGTATCGCCGAACTCCCTGACAACGTTCGGGCGTTCGTGCCAGCGTCGGACGAGCATGTCTTCCTGCTAACGCCCAACTACGTGACGCCCGGGGGCAAGGTTGACCTCTTCCGCTGGTTCACCGTCGTTGCCACCGCCCGAACGGTCGCCGAGCTGCCGGCCGACGCCATCGACGCCTGGTCTGGCTGCAATGCCCTGCGGCTTCCCTGGCTCGGACGCCAGTGAGCTGCCCGGAAGGGAGGAGGGGCAGATGAAGGCGTCGGACAAGGTGCTCTGGGCCATCGCCGTGGCATCAATCGCCGTGGCCGCCCTGGCCATTGCCCTGGTTCTGCGCCGTGGTGAACCTGCCTACGTGCCCGAGACAGGCGCCGATGCGGTGGCCTACAACTACGTACTGGCCATGACCCGCAGAGACTACGCGCGAGCCTTGGGCTACCTGTCGGCGACCTTGGCCGGGCGCCCCAAGTCAGCCGCGGAGCTCGAACGATCGGTGTTTCGCAACGAGGTGTGGGTTCCCGAGGCCACGGAGGCCATGCCGGAGCGGGCGGTCATCGAATCCTCCTCGGCCGAGCAGGCAACGGTCCGGGTCACGTTCCGGCACTTTGGCGAGGCCACCCTGTGGGGCGGAGCTGACTGGGAGACGGACGTCCAATTGCTCCTGCTGCGCGAAGAGGGAGGCTGGCGGCTGGTGGACGGGAAGGGATGCTGGGATGAGTGTTGGCGCAATCCGACCCTCGATTTCTGCCGCCAGCGCCGGCTTCCGGCGACGGTGCGACCGGCTCCCTGAGGTCAGCCCAAGACACGGCAACCAGTACCGAGGCCGCCGGCCGCGCAGGCCAGTCGCCGGCCTCCCATGAGAAGAGGTGCGGCGCCATGGCAACAGCGCGACGAGCGTACTTCTACGGTGTGGCTGGGGTGAGCGTCCAGGCACTGGCGTGGACGCTCATCAGCCTGGTCGGCACGGTTCTGCTGTCGTTGGTTCGCGGCGGGCCCCCCGCCAGTCGGGAGGTGATTGCGTTTCGGCTGGCGCTGCTCATCGTCGTCTTGCCGGTGTACGTCTTGCACTGGCGCTGGCTGGGCCGCGCCGTCCAGCGGGACGGTCGAGAACGGGCTAGCGCCATTCGCGGCGCGTTCCTCTACGGCGTGCTGGCCATGCTCCTGGCGCCCGCCTTGGTCAACAGCCACGGCCTGGCAACGGGAGCCTGGCGGACAACGCTCGAGCTCCTGGAACCCAGCCGGCAGCCACTGTCTGGCCTGGCGAGTGTTTCGCCCGCACCCGAACGGTTGCGTGAACTCGCGGCCGTGCTTGTCCTGGGCAGCTGGTGGCTCTTCCATCGGCGCGTGGCGGCAGAGGATCGCACCCTGGCCGGCCAAGCGACCCTGACGCTGGCGCTTAGCACGACATACGCGCTGGCCTTCAGCGCCATTGGCCTCGCCGCCACCGCCATGGCCGCGGCGGGTCTTTTGCGGGTGACGTTGCATGTCACAGGGCCCTTCCCAGCAGCATGGACAGAGACGTTGGCCGAGTGGCTGGCGACGTTGACCATCGGCTTGCCCCTGTGGATCGGCTTCTGGCGCAGCGTTCGACCAACGGAGGCGCCAGCGGACGATGGCCGTGCGGTTCTGCGCCAGATCTACCTGTACGGGGTTGTGCTGGTGGGCATGCTCCTGGCCGCAGGCAGTGCGGCCAACCTGCTCGCGGGCGGCGCGCGACGTCTGGTGGGACAGCGGGTGACCAGTGACTGGCGAGACATAGCCCCTGTGCTCCTGGTGGCCGCTGTGGCTTGGCTCTACCACAAGCACCTGCTGGACGAGGAGAGCGCAATGGTGGGCCCGAGCACGCGCGCGGCGGCCGTGCGGCGGATCTACGGGTACATGGCGTCGGCCGTCGGCGTTGCCTGCGCCTCGGTCGGGCTCGGCGGCCTCGTGGCGCTCGCCGCCGAGGCTCTCCTGAGTGACGCTCGGCATCTGGCTGTCGGAAACCAGTTTCCGTGGTCGCTCGCCTTGGCGACGGTAGGGACCGCGGTGTGGTGGCCACACTGGCGGCCCGCACAGAGGCGCGCCGCTCTTCGCGACCCGCAGGCAACAGCCGAGCGGCGTGCCCTGGCGCGCAAGCTGTACCTCTACGGCTGCCTCCTCGGGGCGACGCTCGCGCTCCTCGGGGGTGCGATCTATGTCCTCGGCCTCGCCATCCTGCGACTCCTTGGCGGGCAGATCCCCACCAGCTGGGCCGTCAACCTCGGGCGCGCATTGGCTAGCTTGGCCCTCGGCCTCGCCGGTTGGGCATACACCGCCCTGGTGTTGCGCGAGGACGGCGCCGCCTCGCTGACCGACCGGCTGGCCCAGCAGGCCCACTGGCCGACGCTGGTGGTGGATGTTGCCCCGGCGAGGATGGCTCAGGCCCTCATCGACCGGTTGCGCTTGGAGCTCCCGAGCCTGCCGGTCCGGCTGGTGACCGTCGGTGCGGGTCGGGAGGACGTTTCGGCCGCCGGCGGGCCAGCCGCACGCCCGTCGTTGCCTGGGGGCGACGCCGCTCCAGCGACCGACGCTGACGTCCGGTTGCTGGTCGCCACCGCGCCAGCAATCGCGCACCTGCTTCGCGCCGCCGTAGCTGGCGGACGGCTCGGCACCGGGACGCAAGTGCCAGATGCTGCCGAAGCCTCCGCCCAGGGTGTGACAGCAGGCGAGGGCGAACCGTCTGGCGCAACACGGGAAGGCTACCTGCAGCGGCTTCTCGTGCCGGAGGCTGCTGCTGGCCGGGCGATCCGTCAGTTGTTCGTTCCGGCGGGCGAGGCGGGCATCGAGTGGGTGGGCACGTCGGCCGCCATGCCGGCGGAGTGGCTGCCAGCGACGGTGGCTGCCGTCCGCCAGATCGTGGAGGGGGAACCATTGGGCGAGAAGCGAGGCACGGCCACGCTGAGGTTGCTTCTCGCCGGCGTGGGGGCGGCGACGTTACTGCTCGTCGGCCTCGCCGTCCTCACTGCGCTCGTCAGCGCCTGGCTGCGCTTCGCCTAGCCACGGCAGAGGGGCCTACGGGCGTCTGGCAGCGCCCGACGGGGGCCTTCGGCAGTGCAGCCGCGGCAGGCGGGGTTGCGCCAGCCGGGTCACGTTGCGGTGACCGGCGGTCCATGGTAGAATGGTTCCGTCGCAGGCGGGTAGCTCAATTGGCAGAGCAGCGGTCTCCAAAACCGCAGGCTGCAGGTTCGAGTCCTGTCCCGCCTGCCTTGATTGGACGCCATTCTCGGCCGGTCTTACGAC
>DAOUCP010000035.1:0-161370 GCA_034432155.1 Anaerolineae bacterium | reverse complement strand
CCGGGCTGGCGGCCCGGCGACCGAGCGGAGGGGCGGCATGGATGTCATCAGCGCGGCCATCGACTTTTTCCTGCATCTGGACCAGCATCTGGCAGCGGTCATCCAACAATACGGTGTCTTGACCCATGGCATCCTGTTTGCGGTGATCTTCGCCGAGACCGGCTTCGTGGTGACGCCCTTCTTGCCTGGGGATTCGCTCATCTTCGCCGCCGGCACCTTCGCGGCCATTCCGTCGAGCGGCCTTCGGCTGTGGCTGCTGTTCGTCCTTATGGCGGCCGCGGCCATTCTCGGCGACTCGGCCAACTACTGGATCGGGCACAAGGTGGGGATGCGGGCATACAGCGGCCACGTGCGTTTCGTCCGGCGCGAGTACATTGCGCGAACGCACGCCTTCTTCGAGAAGCACGGCGGGAAGACCATCTTCCTGGCCCGCTTCGTCCCCATCGTTCGCACCTTTGCGCCCTTCGTTGCCGGAGTTGGCGAGATGTCCTATCGCTACTTCCTGACGTACAACGTCGTCGGCGGCATCGCCTGGGTCGGCCTTTTCCTCGGACTGGGTTACTACTTCGGGAACATCCCCATCGTCCGCCAGCACTTCGAGATCGCCATTGTGGCCATCATCCTGATCTCACTCCTGCCCATGGTGGCGGAGTGGCTGCGCGCGCGTCGGGCCCGCGCGCCGGTGGCGGCCCTGGAGTAAGGCTGCCGACCCGATGCTGCAAGGCCCGGTCTTTACTGCGTCCGCGGTGTGGGCAGGGCTGGCGTTGCCGCGTCAGCCGCGTGGCTGCGCCCCCGGGCCAGTGCTTAGGGCGAACCGACACATGGCAGATCGCCGGCGATGGCGCGGTAGATGCGGGCCAGCTCGGCCGGCGAGGCAGCGGCGAAATACCTTTCCGGTGCGCCTGCTGTCAGGAGAAGTAGCTGGGCGTCGGCGTCGTCGCCGATGCCGATGGTGAACACCACGATGCCGCGGCGGCGCGCTTCCGCCGCCGCTTGGTAGACGGTCTCGACCGGCGCTCCCACCTGACGGCCATCGGTCAAGAGGATCACAGCCGCTACGTGGTCCGGGCGGTGACGCGAACCAGAGAGCTCCTCCACGGCCGTGGCGAGACCGAGATCGAGGCGAGAGCCCTCATCGCGGGGCAGGCTGTCGAGGCAATCTTGTAGCGCTCGACGGTCGGACGTCAGCGGCTGGACCAGGCTGGCAGTGCGATGGAAGGCCACCACGGCCACCTGGCACGGTGGCAGGGTCAGGAGGGAGACGAACTCGCGGGCCGCGTCTCTCGCCCGCGTGAGCTTCTCGCCCCACATGCTGCTTGACGTGTCCATGACCAGGACGACGTCAGCGGCTCGTGGTGCACGACAGGAACGCAGCCACAGCGACGGCAGATGGGCGTGGTGCCGGCCCGGCAGGGGCGTCTGGGGCGGCCGGACGGTGAGCAAGGGCAGCGGAAAGGGCCGGCTGGCCATGGTGCCATCGGCGTCGAGGTAGTCGACGTAGGCGAGCTTGTTGGCGTTGTAGCTGCCGGCAACCAGCGGCCGGATGCGGTAGCGCGCCGTCCAGCCCGTGGCTGCGAGGGTCGAGATCTGCCAGGTGATGGTGTTGCCGCTCACCGAGGTAGGGGCTGGAGTCACCGAGTCGATGACGAGCGCGACCTCGGGTGGCAACATGTCCACGACCCGTACCGAGGTGATGCCGCCGCTGACCAACCGGCCGGCGATCTCTACCAGGATCGCGGCCAGCTCCGTGGCCGTGGGCGAGGGGAAGTAGAGATCGGACCGGCTGGCAATCGCCCGGAGCGTAGCAGCGGCCGCATCGTCAACGGCCAGACCGATCGTTATGATCAGCGTCCCCGCTGCCTTGGCGCGCTGCGCGGCAGCCGCGGGTGGCTCGGTGCCCGGAGCATTGTGGGCACCGTCGGACAGCAGGACCAGGACAGGCCTGGCCTCGTCGCGGTGCCGGGGGCCCGTGAGCTCCTGTTGCGCGGCCTCGATGGCGGCGGTGATGTTCGTGGCCCACGTGACGCTCGGTGGCGCCTCGATGGCTGCCAGGGCGGCCTTTACCGCTGCCTCGTCGTGGCTAAGGCGCTGGTGGAACTCCACATCCGGGCGCAGGAGCGGCAGGCCGGCGCCGAAGGTGAGGAGCGCCACCTGGTGGCGGACGAAGTCGATCTGGTCGAGGAATGCGGCAGCGGCCGACTTGGTCGGCTCCCAGGTGCCGTTGTCGCGCTGCGAGGCCGAGCGATCCAGGGCCAAGACGATGTCGGCGGCCAGAGGTGATGTCTGCGGCGGGCAACGTCCGTCCAGCGTCAGGGTGATGGTGACCTCCTCGCCCAACGTCACCACCGCCGGCACGGCTGTCTTGTCGGTATACAGGTCGCAGGCTGCGGCCGCAGCCGGCTGGCTGCCGGCTGGGCCTACGAGCAGCCAGGCCGCAGCCAGGGTGGCAAGCGCACGCCGGACCGGGAAGACCATCGGCTAGCTACCTAGCTCGGACATCCGAATCTGGTGCAGTTCGGCAGCCAAGGCCTGAATGGCCTCGCCATCCTCGAGACGACCCAGCCATTCGGCCGGGATGGCGGCCAGGCCGTTGTATGCGCCGCCGAGAGCGCCGGCGATGGTGGCGATGCCATCGGTATCGCTATCGCCAAACGCGTTGGCCCCCAACCGCACGCTGGCGACGTAGTCCTCGGGGTTGTGGATGAAGCACCACAGGCCAATGCCCAGGGCTTCGTCGGCCGTCCAGCCGCCACCATAGCCCGGCCGGGCCCGGAACTGCTCCAGCATGGCATCTTCCGGATCCCAATCAATCGTCATGAACGCCGTCCGAATCGCTTCCAGCGCCTGCCGCGGTGCATCGGGGCACCAGCGCTTCAAGGCGATCTCCGCCTTGCGCTGCCACTCCTCGAGTGGCAGACCAGCCAGCGCGAAGTTGACAAGCAAGGCGCTTGCCGCGCCGGAGGAAATGGCCGCCGGATGGCCGTGGGTAATGCGGCTGATCTCGGCCGCTGTCTCGATGATCTTCTGCGGGTCGTCGTAGTAGCGAAGCGCCACCGGGATACTTCGCGTGGCGACGATCGATTCGTTCGCCGAGCCGTCCGCGGCAGCGGAGTAAGGCATGCCCTTCTTCAGTCGTCCCAGGGACTCCATGATCGCCACGCCGGGGGCACGGCGATGGATGGGGAAGTCCTGCTTCGTCAGCCAGCCCAGGTACTGATCGCAGACGCTGTCCACCAGCCGTGGCAGCACCTGATCACCGGCGGAAACAAGGGCGCGCGCGGTGGCCATGGCCAGCTGGGTGTCGTCGGTGTACAGAGCCTGCGGCGGCGGTTCGGTGATGCCTTCCGGTCCAAAGTGGTGGCGGATGCTCTCGTACTCGATGAACTCCGTCAGCTTGCCAAGGGCATCCCCCAGGGCTGCTCCAACCATGCAGCCTAGGTACTTGCCTAGCGGCACGTCTCCGCCCATCGTTGGCCCCCCTCTCGTTGCGTACCGACTCAGGCTCTAGCGGTGGCCGCCAAGTGCCGGGCAGCGAGGGCGCAGACGTCGGCCGGCCGATGACGCCCTGGCCCTGCCCGGCCGGTTCCTTGCACCAGCGTGGGGCGCCACGCTCGAGCGTGGGCCATTATAGCTCGGGGGGTGGTGCGTGTATCGCCTGGATACTTGTGGGACGATTCTGGCGACACCGACCCCGGAAGGCCCGCTCGTAGCGAAGTGCCGTCGCCAGGCGACCGGTACGGCGACGGGACAGATGCCCGGACCGGCCACCCCAGCGACCGGGAACTGCCAGCCGGTTCAGGGCCAAGAGGGATGCCGAGATACGAGGAGCGCCCTGCGCAGCGGATCAAGTCGGGCGCCAGGTGCCGAGCCCGACAGCACAGCCGGCACGGATACTTGCCAGGCAAAAGGAAGGAAGATCTCCACGGACATTGCTTGCCGGCCACTTCCCCGATTGTCGTGCCGATAGCGTGGCCAGGCAGCAGTGCCGTAGCCCGCCAACCCGGTGTTGCGGATGACGGTGAGCGCACCGGTGGCGTCAACCACGTAGATGACCCCGTCGGCAAGCATCGGGCTGCCAATGACTTGGGCCGCCGAGGCCAAGCCATAGTTGCTGACCGCATTCCCGTGCAGGTCACGCACCTGAAGCTGACCGGCGGCAATTGTCAGGACGTAGCGGTCGTCCGCAAGCACGGGGGTGCTCGTGCCACCCTGCGGCAAGGTTGCGAGCTGCGTTCCTTGGCACGCCGGCGTCACCTTCCACAACTGACCCTCGCCGCGTTGACCTGCGCCTGCGGGCGAGACATGGACGTACGCGTTGCCATCCCTGTCAATTGTGGGCGATTGGTAATAGCCAGCCATCATAAGCGGGCCACCTTGCAGCTCAAAAGCACAGATCGGCTCGAGATCTGCCGAAAGGTGATACATCGCAAACATGTTGCGGGGATCGACGGCGTGGGTAAAGACTACCCAGAGCGTGCCGTCCGCGGCAATGACGACTTCGCCCGCCACCGCATCTTCGTCGTTCTGACCGACGCCGGTGCGGTGACAGCCCTCGTCGCCGGGATCGAAATGCACAAGGATGTTGAGCTGCGGGTCGAGTTTCACCACAGAACAGCCGTAGTAGAATTCCGCGCTACTGGCGCCGAGGAACTGCTCGGCGCCGCCGACGTAGAGAAACTGCCCGTTGCTTGTCAGGCCGGCGCCCACCCACGAACGGAAGCCGTCTTCCAGATCCAGGCTGTTGACGAGGTTGCCGCTTTCGTCCATCGCAAACACTGCGCCGCAATTGCGATTCACGGGCTGCTGGCAAAAAGGCTCAGGTGTGTTAATGGTGCCGAAGTAGTACAAACCATTCACATATACGCCGGAAGAGTCTGATGTCACTCGGAAGTTCGAAGGTAATGCTGCAATCTTTTGGAATGTAGAGGCGTCCAAAGCGGCAACGCTACCACCAAAAACCAGGTTCTGGAACACACGCCCTATATCGGGCTCATAGAGAGGCGTGGCTTCCGAACTACCGGTACGTCCGAGCAAGTAGAGAATGCCATCCCGGATGTTGTATCCTAACAGTGCATCCCGATATGGGCTTGCCGAGGTGCAGTCACGGGCCCTATCGTGCATGGGCCACACGACGAAATCGCCCACTTGGATCGGCGAGGCAGTGACGCTCGCGCACGGGCCCGTAGGAACGACGATCGTTGTCACGTTGCCGCGGGACTCGTACGTGGCATCGGCCACGGGCGGAAATGGCACGTCGTGTTGGGAGCTGCTGGCTGCCGGGTCGGACGTGGGGCCGAGCCACAGCGCGCCAGCCGCCATCGTGAGCGTCAAGGCCAGATTGGCGAAACTTCGTTTCATTTCGTCCTCGCGGGAAGCGCAAGCTTCGAGACAATCACCGGCCCTTCGGCCGCCAACCCTCCGGGGCGGCCTCTCTGCCGTCTTCGGGGTACCCCAGCCACAGGGGATGCGAACGGTGGCCCTGTCAGCGACCGCCTGTTGACCCCGGAGAAGGATTCGTGGTGCGGTAGTGCGGCCGGTCCCGGAGCGACTCAACCATTGTAGGGCGATTGCGACCCTTGAGAGCAAGTTTGCGGCGCCCTCGCCGGTGCTGGGGACGGTGCCGGCCGGGAGGGTGGTGGGGACGGTGCCAACCGGGACGTTGGTTCGGACGGTGCTAACCGGGACGTTGGTTCGGACGGTGCCAACCGGGATGGCCGCCCTGACCGAGGTCCCGTGGGACGTAGTCCATGCTAGAACGGGCTGGAGGGGCGTACCGGTGGTGGCGTTGTGGGCAGCCTGGCACGAGAGCGTCCTCTTCGCCGCTTGAGGCACGCAGGCAAACGATGAAGCGGGCGCGGCGGCTCGTGGTAGGGCTTCTCTCCAGCACTCCAGCTCCAGCCGGAGCAGCCGGTGTCGCGGAAGCCACCGCTGCGCCGCACTTGATCTACCTCAGCGACCTCACGGCCGATGAGCATTACCTCGTGACCACCGGCCTGACGACGGAGTCCCAGCTCCTCAACGTCGCCGACCTGGTGGAGCGAAGGGCGTGGACCCTGCCGCTGCCGGCGGGACAGGGCATCGCCGAAGACCTGGCGATCAACAGAGGCTGGTTGCATCCCGGGCTGTTGGCGATTCACGATGGGGAGGATGCCGTCGTGCATCGCTTGGAGCCGCAGGGGCGGCTGGAGGAGCTCAGCCGCCTTGGGCTGGAAAGGGTTCCTTGGTTGGGGCCGTATGGGGGGCTTCCAGGTGCCCCAATGGCCTGGAGCGGCAGCGGCGGCGATCGAGGCGGCCAAGGCCTTCGTGGCGATGATGGCGCTGCCGGAGGACCAGGCAGCGTCGATCGTCTCGAACAGGGACGCGACGATGGTGACAAGGCTGAGCAGGCGCCCCGGGGCGGCACTGTACCGCCTCTTGGACTCTTTCACGGGCTACACGGCTCATCCGCGCCGCCGGCGAGGTGGGCTGTGACTTTCAGCCAGCCTTAGGGCCGCTCTCAGCCCTGTCTCACGCTCGAGGGGCATCCTTGAGCCCACAAGACACCCTCCTCCCTGCAGTACCTTCACCCCCTGGCAGCGTGCAGTGAGATCGGGCCCGCGGGATCGGCTCGGGGCAAGCCGAATGGCGGGCTCGATCGCCTTGTGGTGGTGCAGGCGCCTTCGGGAGGACGGCACTAGGCAAGTCGCTTGGGCTGGCGATAGAATTGTCCAGCCTGGTGTGATCACCAGGCGTGGCGGGAGGTGCAACCATGAGGCGAACGGAACGAAGGCTGCTATGGCTGGTCTTGGGCATAGGCTGCCTAGGTGTGATTGTCTCCCTGGTGGGGGCGAGCGTGCTCTTGGTGCGGGGGCTGGATCTGTCGCCGCGTCTGCACGTGCGTCTGCCGCGGCCGGTGGTGCGCACCGCGGTCATTCGCTCGACGGTGGAGCGGGCGGAGGAGCGGACTCGCGGCCGAGTGGCGGAGAGTACCGATTCGGCCACGCAAGAGGCGCTGGCTCCGAGCGGCGCCTCGACGGTGACCGGTGGTGACCTGATAGCCCTCTACGAGCGCGCGGCACCGGGCGTGGTCAGCATCGAGGTGCGGGTCCGGGTGCGATCGCCGTTCGGTGGTGGCGATTTCTCGCAGGCCGGCAGCGGGTCGGGCTTCGTCTACGACGAGAAGCACATCGTGACCAACCATCATGTTGTGAGCTCGGCCGACACGCTGGAGATCGTGTTCCACGATGGCCAGCGGCGCGCGGGCGAGGTGCTGGCCAGCGACGGGTTCTCCGATCTGGCGGTCGTGACGGTCAAGGACATGCCCTCGACGGCGCGCCCATTGGCAGTGCTGCGCCGTTTCGACTCCCTGCGGGTCGGCCAGCCAGTGGTGGCCATTGGCAATCCCTTCGGTCATGCCCAGACCATGACTTACGGGATCATCAGTGCCCTGGGACGGGTGATCCCCAGCGGCGCCACGCACTTCTCGATCCCACAAGCGATCCAGACGGATGCCGCCATCAACCCGGGCAACTCGGGTGGGCCGCTCCTGGACCTCTCGGGGCAGGTCATCGGCGTGAATGCGCAGATCAACACCGAGAGCGCCGGCGGCGTACCAGCCAACTCGGGTGTGGGTTTTGCCATCCCGGCCCCGATTGTCAACCTGGTGGTCCCGGATCTGATCCGCCAGGGTCGTCATGATTGGGCTTACTTGGGCGTGACTGGGATGAGCGACGTCACACTGGCAGTCGCCAAAGCCAACGGTCTTGAGGACACGCGCGGCGCGTACATCACCGGCGTCGTGGCAGGTGGGCCTTCGGACGGCAAGCTCATTCCACCAAGCAACGCGAACCAGTTTGCGCAGGCTGATTCGTCGCCGCGGAGGGGCATCCAAGTGATCCCCTTCGGCCAGGCGGAGGTGATTCCCGTGGGTGGCGACGTGGTGCTGGCGGTCGATGGCCGAACGGTGGACTCGTTCGATGATCTTCTGACCTACGTGGCGCTCGAGACAAGGCCGGGCCAGACGATCGAGCTCACCGTGCTGCGAGGCGGCAAGCAGGTCCGCGAATCGGTCACGTTGGGCACGCGACCCACCTCCTCGGAGTGAGCTCGCGGCCTGCCGGGGCCCACGGCGGCGCACTCCCCTCAGAGTGAGTTCGCGCCCCACCGCGCACTCCGTCGACAGACGTTCGGGGCCGGCGGAGCGTTCTTGTGCTCTCGAGCGGCTGAGTTCCGGCTAGCTCGCCGAGGCAGGGGTGGCCGCGGTTCGGGCCAGCCCAACGAGGCCCCGCTAGCCGAGGTTCCGGCCAGCCCGACAAGGACCCGCTAGCTCCGGTTGGCCAAAGTCAAGCGAACGGCTCGGTCCGTTGCGGCCTCCAGACTCTCGTCGGTGGTCAGCTCGATGTGTCGTCCGGCCGCGGCGCGATGGAGCCGATCGTTGATCGCCAAGCCCAGGCCTTGGCTCGGGAAGCTGGCAGCCAGGATGGCCCTGACTCCGGCATTGTCCAGCTCGCGCAGCGCGGCATACAGCGCCCGACCGGCGACTTCGATGGCCTGACGCGGCGCCAGGGCTCGCACCACGATGCCCGGCTCCGCCGTCGCATCGGGGGGCATGTCATCGCTGCTCGCGAGCAGGCCGACCGGCCCCTGGCCGACCGCCACGAGTCGCCTGGCCGCGCGTCCCATGACCTCCCGGACGAGCCGCGGCGGGCCGCTCAGCAGGACCAGGCGGGCGCGGGGCGCGTAGTGGCGCGGCAGCTGGCCGGGCGATCGGTAGCTCGTCGGCCGCTCGCGGGCCGCCGCGCTCTCGGGCACAACCTGCCTGCCGCCGGCCGGTAGTCGGGGGGCGGAAGCGAGTCCTTCTGCCAAGCGGATGCCCTGGGCCACTGTCGCCAGCCGCTCCAGATCCAGCCCGCCGGGGCGCAGGATGCGTGGTGGGTCGACAGTGCAGTCAACCACCGTGGACTCGATGCCGATCGGCGTCGGGCCGGCGTCCAAGAGGACATCGATCCCGTCGCCCAGATCGGCCACCACGTGGGCAGCCGTGGTGGGGCTGACGTGGCCAAAGCGATTGGCGCTGGGAGCGGCGATGGGCACGTCGGCCATTTCGAGCAGCGCCAGGGCAACGGGGTGATCTGGCGCTCGCACGGCTACGGTATCCAGACCAGCCGTCACCTCCGTGGGCAGGCCTGGCGAGCGTGGCACGATGAGCGACAGGGGACCGGGCCAGAAGGCAGCGGCCAGCTCGTGGGCAATGGACGGCACGTCCATGGCCACTCGGGGCAAGTCGGCTGCCGATGCCAGGTGCACGATGAGCGGGTCGGAGGCCGGCCGGCCCTTGACGGCGAAGATCCGTCGTATGGCCTGTACCTGGAAGGCGTCGGCGCCCAGGCCGTAGACGGTCTCGGTGGGAAAGGCGACCAGGCCGCCGCCGCGCAGCACCTCCGCCGCCCGGTCGATGGCTTGCCGATCAGGTCGTCTGGAATCGACAGCGATTACCTGGAGCACGGCGGTCCTTCGTGGGTCGTCACAGGCGGCCACATCCGGGTGAGCACGGGTTTGCGGCAGTCGGCCGCGTCTGAGTGAGCGCCGGTTCCCGGCAGGCCCTACCGGGTGGCGGCAAGTATAGGCGTCTCTGGCCGCCGGCCGTTGTTTGACCTATACTGCGCCAGGTCCGCCTTCGGCTGTGCCTCGCCAAAGCCGGGGAACGAGCGCGGCCGGGGACATCGCTCCCCTGGTCGTTTTGCCCCGGCCGCAATCGAGCCCCGTGCAGCCGTCGGGATGAGAGAGCACAGGAGCGCGCATTGCGTACCCCCGTCATGGCCGGTAACTGGAAGATGAACCGCACCGCGGCCGAAGCCCGAGAGCTGGCGGCGCAGGTGGTCGCAGGGACGCTCGACGTGGGTGAGGTCGAGATTGTGGTGGCACCGCCGTTCACCGCGCTGCCGGCGGTCGCCGAGGTGGTGCGCGGATCGCGCGTCGCGGCGGCGGCCCAGAACATGCACTGGGCCGATGCCGGCGCCTTCACAGGGGAGATTAGCCCGGTCATGGTGGGTGAGTGGGCCAGCCACGTAATCCTAGGCCATTCGGAGCGACGCCACCTGTTCGGCGAGAGCGACGAGGAGGTGCAGCGCAAGGTGCACGCCGCCTTCGGCAGGAATCTGGTACCCATTCTCTGCGTTGGCGAGACCGAAGGCCAACGCGATGCCGGCGAGACAGACCGCGTGGTACGGCGTCAGCTGGCCACGGCGCTCCATGGCCTCGAGGCCGGCGAAGCGGCTCGCTTGCTGGTGGCCTACGAGCCCGTCTGGGCCATCGGCACCGGTCGGGCGTGCGATCCAGCGGAGGCGCAGCGGGTCATCGAGCTGATCCGCATCGAGCTCGGGCTCCTGTTCTCACCTGTTGCGGCTGGCTCGGCACGAATCCTGTACGGCGGATCGGTCAACCCGGCGAACGTAGCGCTCTACTGCGCCCAGCCGGACATTGACGGCTGTCTGGTGGGCGGCGCCTCCCTCGATGCGGCAGGTTTCGCCGGCATGGTCCGTGCTGTTGCGGCAGAGGCGGCACCGTAACCATGGCAGACGAAGAACCGGCTGTTGCCCAGGCGCTAGCCGCGATCGCCGCCGAGATCGCTGCCTGTCGCGGCTGCTCCTTGTATCGCAGTGCGACCCGACCGGTGCCCGGCGAGGGGCCGGCCACCGCCGAGCTCATGTTGATCGGCGAGGCCCCCGGTTTCCAGGAAGATCGACTGGCCCGTCCGTTTGTGGGTCCGGCCGGCAAGCTGCTCGAGGAGCTGCTCTTGGGGATTGGCTTGCGGCGCGAGGAGGTGTTCATCACCAACGTGATCAAGCACCGGCCGCCGGAGAATCGGGATCCACTGCCCGAGGAGATTGTCGCCTGCCGACCGTTCCTGGACCGGCAGCTGGCTCTGATCAAGCCAAGAGTGATCGGTCTTCTGGGGCGATTTGCGATGGAGCAGTTTCTGCCCGGGCTGCGCATCGGTCAGGCCCACGGCAAGCCGTTTCGGACGGGCGATCGGGTCCTGGTTCCCTTGGTGCACCCCGCTGCGGCGCTGCACCGCGGCGACTGGCGCCCCCACCTGGACAGCGACTTCCGGGCGCTCCGACGCGCGCTGGACGACGTCGAGTCGGAAGGCGACAAGCCACCGGAGGCTCCCCAGGCGCGGCAGCTCAGTCTCTTCTGATTGGGGCTTCGCATCCGGGGCGACGATTCACATCTAGGGTGTCGGCAAGTGGGAACGTCCGTACGCATCATCCCGTTGGGTGGCCTGGGGGAGGTTGGCCGCAACTGCACGGCCATCGAGTTCGACGGACAGATCCTGGCCGTGGACTGCGGGCTTATGTTCCCGCAGAGCGACATGCCCGGCGTCGACCTCGTGGTCCCGAACTTCGCCTACCTGGCGGAGCATGCCGAGCGCGTGCTGGGCTACCTGGTCACCCACGGCCACGAGGACCACATCGGCGGTCTACCGTACGTACTCGGGAATGTGCCGGCGCCCATTCTGGCGACTCCGTTGACCCGCGGCTTGATTGAAGTACGGCTGAAGGAACATGGCCTCTTGGGCGGGGCGGAGCTCATCACCATCCAGCCTGGGGGGCGAGTGGCGCTTGGTCCCTTCCTGGTCGAGCCCTTCCGGGTCAGCCACTCGATTCCCGACGCCGTCGGCTACGCCATCACCACGCCGGTGGGCTGCATCGTGCATACCGGCGAGTTCAAGTTCGACCTGTCGCCCGTCGATGGTCAGCTGACCGATCTGCACCGCCTGGCCGAATTGGGCCGGGAGGGCGTGCTCCTATTGCTGTCGGACAGTACGAACGCCGAGCGTCCCGGCTACACCCCGTCGGAGACGGTCGTTCGGGAAGCACTCACCCAGGTGTTCGAGCGGGCCGCGGGACGAATCATCATCGCCACCTTCGCCTCCAATCTGTCCCGCGTCCAGGAGGTGTTCAACGTGGCCGCGCGGTTCGGCCGCAAGGTGGGCATCGTCGGCCGCTCGCTGGAGCAGAACACGGCGATGGCGATGGAACTTGGCTACCTCAAGGTGGCGGATGGGGCATTGGTGCGCGTGCGAGACCTGGATCGGTTGCCCGACTCCGAGGTCGTGATCTGCTGCACCGGAACCCAGGGCGAGCCAACCTCGGCCCTGGTCCGCATGGCGAACGACGCCCATCGCGATGTGAGCCTCCGCCCAGGGGACACGGTCGTACTCTCGGCTTCGCCCATCCCGGGCCACGAGGAGCTCGTCCATCGCACCCTGGACAATCTGTTCCGGCGTGGCGCGCGCGTCGTGTACCAGGCCTTGACGCCCGTGCACGTGTCCGGGCACGCCAGCCGCGAGGAGCTCAAGCTGATGCTGCGGCTGGTGGCGCCCCGCTACCTCGTGCCCATCGGTGGCGAGTACCGCATGCTGGTGCTGCATGCCGAACTGGCGAAGGAGGTTGGCATGCCCGCCGAGACCGTGTTCGTCTTGGAGAATGGCCAGGTCCTGGAGGTCGATGGCACCTCAGCTCGACTGGGCGAGACGGTGCCTGGTGGCTACGTATACGTGGATGGCCTGGGAGTAGGCGATGTGGGACAGGTCGTACTGCGCGACCGTCATCATCTGGCTCGCGATGGCTTCGTGGTGGTCGTCCTGGCCGTCGATGCGGCCAGTCGCGAGCTGGCACGTCCTCCAGAGGTGCTCACTCGCGGCTTCGTCTACGAACCCGAATCGGCAGAGATCCTGGACGGCATGCGCGAGCGTCTCGAGGAGCTGGTCACCCAGGCGCATGGCGCGCACGATCTGCTGGCCGATCGGGTGCGCGATGAACTGGCACGCTACATCCACGCTCGCACCCGGCGCCGGCCGATGGTCTTGCCCGTGGTGCTCGACGTGTAAGCAGTTGGCGGACTCGGGTAAGAGCTGCTACAATGAATGCGTCCATAGGGTAGGCAAGCCAGGTGAGCTTGCCGACACCTCAACAATCTCCTCCTCCTTGCAGGAAGGGGCCGAGTCAGGGGCAGACTCGGCTCCTTTCTGTGTTGGCCGGCGGCGAGTCGACGAGTCGTACCAGCGCCATGGCCAGGCCGATGAGCAACCAGAGCAGGGCGAAGGCGTGAGGGTAGGTGAAGAAGTAGTGGTCGAAGGCGCCGCTCACCAACACGACGGCCAGCGCCGCTAGGCAGCCCAGCAGCATATCGGCCAGCTCGCCGTCCGGCGCCCGCCGCCAGGCAGCGGCCGCTCGCCAGACCACGGCAGCGAACAGGATGAGCAGAGCCGTCAGCCCCACCAGCCCCATGGACTCGGCCACGATCAGGTAAAGGCTGGAGACGCCACGATACAGATCGACGTCACGAGGGTCGCCGAATCCCACCCCAAACCACGGGTAACGCTGGATGAGCGTGAGGGCGTCCCGGTACTCGCCCATGCGCATCTGCGTAGCCCGGTCGGCAATGGCGATCCCGGCGGCGAAGTGCTCGACGTACGATGCCGTCCAGCCAACGAGCCGGGCGCCGACGAGACCAACGGCGCCCAAGGCCAGGCCTGCTGCCAGGGCCCGTCGCTGGCGCATCAGCCCGACCACGACGACGGCAGCCAGCACTCCCAGGAGGGAGCCGCGCGAGACGGTGGCCACCACTGCCGCAGCGATCAGTGCCGCCATGCCCCAGCTCAGCCAGCGTGGCACCATCGGCCGGTGGGAGAGCAGTTGCGGCAGCAGCAACGCAAGCAGCAACGCTAACAGGCCGCCGAAGGAGTTGGGATCGATGGCTGTGCCGGTGGCTCGCTGCAGCCGCGCGGGATCGTCGTTGAGGTAGCGCAACACGGCCGGGCCGCTCGGGTAGCCGACCGACCGCAAGAGGGATAGTAGCCGGATCTGCAGATTGTCGGGCAGCAGGTAGAGTCCCAGTCCGAGCGCGGCGGAAATGGCGCCCGAGGCCACAAGAAGCCAGTAGACGCGTCGCAAACGCGGACGATCGGGCAACAAGAGGTCGACGAGAAAGAAGACGCCGGCGGCGAGCACGAGCTCGCCGAAGGTGCGGAGCTGGTTCTTGGCCGGCAGGCCTTGGCCGAAGCCGGCCAAGAGGGCGGCCACGAGCAGTCCCAGGAACACCACCACGGGCCAGCGATTGGGCAGGCGCAGTTGGGCGGGGAGCTGACGGAGTGCCAGCCTCGCGGCCGTGACGCCATACAGGGCCAGCAGTGTTAGGTCGAGGAAGGTGGGGTTGAAGCCCAGGCCCAACGGTAGGGCTCCGAAGGGCAGGAGCGCGATGACGCCCACAAGCGCCGCCATCAAGAGGTCGACGCTGGCCACGAGGGCAGGCGCCGCGAGACCGGCCACGGCCAGCGGGATGCCCATCTGCGGCCCAGCGAACACCGCGACGGCGGCGCATAGCACTACCCAGGCGGCGGACAGCAGCAGAACGGCTCGCCCGGCCGCGAAGGATTCGCCCGCCCTTGGCCGCGCCAAGGCTTTCATGCGAGGCATGCTATCGGCCAGCCGACGGTCGGTCAAGACCCAAGGCGGCGAAGTGCAGGCGTCCCGGCTGCCGGACCTTCGGCGGGCGGCCGCTCACGAAATGCCAACGAAGTCTGCACCAGATCTCCATAACCGCCCGGCATACTGGAGTCACTCGAGGACGACGTTGTCCGGTTATGTCGATGGGAGGCAGAGATGAACAAGCGTTGGCTGGTCCTTCTCGCGGCGGTAGCCATTGCGGTCGCGGGAATGGGCATGGTAAGTCGCGCAGTCGGCGCCCAGGAGGCGACGCCGGCTACGCCATCGAATCCGGTGAGCGAGATCGTTGAACAACTCTGGAACAAGGTCGCGGCCAAGCTCGGGGTGGCGAGGGCCGACCTGGACAAGGCGATCACCGAGGCGCGTCAGGAAGTCTCCGATGAAGCGGTGAAGAGCGGCCGACTGACGCAGCGGCAGGCGAACCGATTGCTCGGGCGCTGGCCGTTTGGCGGCCGGCGCGGAGGTTTCGGACCATTGGGCAAGCACGGCGACTGGCTGGCGTTGGCGGTTCGCGAGCAGGAGCTGGTCGCGAAGGTGTTGGGCATGACCGCGGACGAGCTGGCGAGTGAGCTGAAGGCTGGCAAGACTCTGACCGAGATCGCCGAGGCGCGCGGCATGGACGCCGAGAAGCTGCAAAAGGCGATCGCCAGCGAGCGCGTCCGCCAGGCGGTCGAGAATGGCGAGATGACGCAGGAGCAGGCCGATTGGCTGCTCAAGGGCATCGAGCAGGGCTACATGGGGCGTGGCCCCTGTGGCCCGGGCGGTTGGGGCATGCGTCGTGGTCATCATGGCTTCGGCGGCCCCTTTGGCGGCGCCGACGTGCCCGGTTTGGAAGAGCGGTCGGATGTGCCGGAGCAGCAGTCGAGTCCGGAGAATACCACGACGAGCCAGAACGCCTGATGGCAGTTGGCGGCGGAGCGAAGGAGGGGGCCGTGAGGCCCCCTCTTTCGCGTGCCAGTGCGATGGGCTCGCACCTCTGCCGTGAGCGCTCGCAGGTCGGTGGACCGGCACGGGTGGCAGGGAGAATCGGTGGCGCCCCTCCCGCGCTCGATGGCAGGCAAGAAGCCGCTGCCTTTCGGCGGTGCAATCGCGCGATGGGGCCGGCGTTCGCGCAGGGTGTCGCAGCCACTCCCGCAGGGGGCACGTAGCCGGTGGGTGCCCCGGGGGGGTATCGGAATCCGTCCCGTGCGGCTGGCTCTCCCAGCCCTAGCGCCCTCGCCCTCACGGGGTGTCCCTTGACGGAGGTGGCTATCTGACCTACATTGCGCTCGGATGACACCCCACGCGCTGCGCTGGCTCGAGGCCGGCCGCCGCTACGCGGTAGGTGCCGCGGACGGTAAGCGGCGGACCGCGGGCCGAACGTTGCTGGTGGCCGCGATCGGCCTTGGGATGCTTGCCAGCTGCGCCCGGCCAAGCCGCGACCGCGAAACGAGCAGCGCCGAGCAACAGGGTACCCTCGCTACGCCGGCGCCAGCAGCGCTGCCCAGGGACGTCAACCCGGTGGCGTTGCGGGTCGAGGTCGTGAGTGTGCGACCTCACGATCGCGCTGCCTTCACCCAGGGCTTGCTTTGGGATGCGGGCCAGCTCTTTGAGAGCACGGGCCTCTATGGTCAGTCCAGCCTGCGACGCGTCGATCCCCGGACAGGGGAAGTGTTGCAAGCGGTAACGCTGCCGGCCGACCTCTTTGGCGAGGGTCTGGCGCGGGTGGATGGCCGTCTCCTGCAACTCACCTGGCGCGAGCACGTTGTGCGGGAGGTGGATCAGCGCTCCCTCCGCTTGCTGCGGGAGCTGGCCTACGAGGGGGAGGGGTGGGGCTTATGCTACGATGGGCGGCAGCTGGTGCGCAGCGACGGCAGCTCGAGCCTGTCCTTGCATCGTGCGACGGACTTCACGGCCACCGGCC
This sequence comes from Anaerolineae bacterium, assembly GCA_034432155.1. Lineage (GTDB taxonomy): Bacteria > Chloroflexota > Anaerolineae > Epilineales > Epilineaceae > DAOUCP01. The sequence goes on along the minus strand of DAOUCP010000035.1, from coordinate 144,975 downwards.
GCGTCGAGGTCACGCGCCGTGGCGAGCCGGTGGCTCGCTTGAATGAGCTAGAGTGCGTGGGCGATGCCGTCTACGCCAACATCTGGCAGACGGATGAGATCGTGCGCATCGATCTTGGGACTGGCCAGGTCACGGCGAGCATCGACGCCTCTGGACTGCTCTCGCACGAGGAGGCTGCGGCAGCCGACGTCCTGAATGGCATCGCCTACGATCCAACGGCCGATACTTTCCTGATCACCGGCAAGTTTTGGCCCAAGTTGTTCGAGGTTCGCTTCGTGCCGCTCATGGACACGCCATGAGGGTCGCCACTCGCCGGCCTCGATTGCCCTGGCGCGTCCTCCAGCCGTGATTGCCCTGGCGGCGCTGCCCCTGGCGCTTGTCTTGGCGCTCATGGCCGGCCGTCGCTGGAGCGGCGGACGAGCCGCCTTCGCCGGCTGGCTCACCGCGGTGGCGATCGCTTTCGGCCCCTACGGCATGGCCATGGACCGCCTGGGCTGGGCGCAGCTCAAGGGAGTCTTCGCCAGCCTGGACGTGCTGGCCATCATCTGGTCGGCGTTTGCGCTGTCCCATGTGATCGCCGAGGCCGGTGCCCTGGCCACGCTCAGCGGTCTCGTGGCGAGGCTGACCGTCGATCGCAGCCTGCAGATGCTCATCCTGGCGTGGGTTTTCGCCGCGCTGGTGCAGGGCGTCACCGGTTTCGGGGTGCCCATCGCGGTGGTGGCGCCACTCCTCGTGGCGATGGGCTTTCCCGTGCTGCCGAGCGTCGTGGCGACGGCGATCGGTCACGCATGGGCGGTGACCTTCGGCAGCCTGGGTTCGTCCGTGGCCGCCCTGGGTGGTGCCACCGGTCTCAGCCCGGCCCAGCTCGCGCCTGCCTCGGCCGCCGTGCTGGGTGTTGTCTGTGTTGCCTGCGGGCTCACCGTGGCCTACGTTCACAATGGCTGGCTGGCGGTGCGGCACGCTCAAGCTGCCATCTTGGTGATCGGCGGCGTGATGGCCGCCGCCCAGTATGTGGTGGCTAGCAGCAGGCTGTGGAATCTAGCAGCCTTCGTGGCCGCCCTGAGTGGTCTAGGAGTCTCCCAATGGGTGGCTCGCTGGCCACGCTACCGACGATTGCCGGCGGCTCGAGTCACGCCGGCACCGACGACCGTGGCCGCCGACCGGCAGCTGCCCCTGCGCTGGGCGGTGGCCGGCTACTGGCTGTTGCTGGGGTTTGTCCTGGTCCATGCGGCACTGCCGCCCCTTGCTCGGCTGCTCCAGGTTGTCACCCTCCAATTCCCGCCAGCGCCACCGTCGCCAGGGGTGGCCGGCTCGCATCGCGTGGCGGCGGCAGCCAGCTTCAGTCTGCTCGGCTCCTCGGGAGCGTTGATCGCCTATGCTGCCCTTGCCAGTTACCTGGTGTACCGCTGGCAAGGGCGGTACCGTCGTGACAGTGGCAGGCACATCATGGCTGCCACCTGGCGCTCGGCCATCCGGCCGACAGGGTCCATCCTGTTACTCATGGCGTTGGCCATGACGATGGCCGACAGCGGGATGACGGACCGTCTGGCGGCGGGGCTCAGTGCTGGGATGGGTAAGGCGTTGCCGCTCGTGGCTCCGTGGCTGGGAGCTCTTGGCGCCTTCATGACGGGCAGCAATACCCACTCCAATGTTGTCTTCGGCGCTCTCCAGCGGTCCATGGCCGGCCATGCTGGCTACGAACCGGTGTGGATCCTGGCAGCCCAGAACGCGGGAGGGGCTGTGGGCAGCGTCTTCTCCCCAGCCAAAGTGGCGGTGGCCGCCGGCCTGGTCGGACTGGCGGGTCAGGAACACACCGTGCTGCGCCGCACCATGGTTGTGGCGGCACCGATGCTGGTCCTGGCAGGGCTGCTGACCTTCGCTGCCCTCGGCGGTCTGCCCCGGCGGTAGTCTCGCGCGGGGGGCCGAGGGGCAGGGGATGGCGCGAAGGAGCGGCCGGCCAAGGACTCCTTGGCCACGAGGGACGCCACCACCCCGGCGGGGACAACCACTCGGCCGGGCCGGCGGAGTTCTTCGCCGTCGCGTCGGATGAGGCCAGCATGGGACCACCGGACCGGGACGTGGCGATGAAGGCGGTGCAGCCGCGGCTGGCCGACCAAGTGCCGCCCCTGGCCGCAGCCCTACCGCAGTCGCCGGCCTGCTGGCGAAGCCTTCACATGCACCATCCGGCGTATGGAAGAACTGCTGGCGGACGGAGAGCTGGGCGATTGCCACCGCGACTGCCAGCTGCGAGGCTAATCCTGACACCCGGCTGCAGTGCGTCCCGATGGCTACGTGCTCCTCGACCTCCCTTCCCTCGAGCAGCCGGAGCAGTTCCATGCCGTCCCGCAGGAAGTCGGCAGCCCCCCGCTTGCGGAGGTGCTGCCGGGGCCTCGTCGCCGAGTAGCGCGATGTGGCGGCCGCCCCCCCGCATGCGGAGGTGCTGGTCGAGTGCCATCCTTTCCACAGCCCGTCGTTACCTCCAGATCGTCTCGAATGGATCGTCGCCGAAAGGAAGCACGGTGGCTCTCCTGGTCCACCCCGGCGAAGTACACCGCGCCCCGAGATGTTAGCTCGGCGTCCGCTTGCCCGCTCCTCTCGTCTAGGAGGAATCGATCCTGGGCAGACACACCCGCCTTCCGTTCCTCGGAGTAGCTGTGGGCGACGGAGCTGCGTTCGCCTCAGGCACGTAGCGATGCCGCATGACGGTGGCCGAGTCACCAGCAACAAGCAGCACCCGCTCGCTCCCATCGGATATCGTGGTCGCATCCCGCAACAGCCACTCGTTATCGCTGAACCAACCCCCCGGGCGTACTAGTCCCCGACTGGCAAAGTCCCACCGCGCACCGTCGAAATGCAGTACCGACCCGTCTCGGCCGGTAGCCCAGACATCTTCCGCGGAGTGGGCATGGATGCCCCGCAAGGACAGGAACCGCACTTCGTCAGCGAGTTCTGGGGTAAACCTGGTGTCTGGCTCCCAGGCGCTGCCTGTCCAGCGATAGGGAGCGTCTGACGCCACCGCCCACACCCCCTTCTCTGTGCCCGTGACCGCGAAAAGGTCTGTCCCCGTCGCATACCGATGCCACTCTGTGCCACGTCCCTCGAGGGCGAAGCCACGGCCTACAATCCAGACGGCTCCGTCGGGGGCAACTGCCATATCCCGGGGCAGATCGGTGTTGCCTTCATACAGTAGGTCTACAGACCGGCTGTCGGTTCGGAATACTAGCGTTCGGTTCTCCTGCGCCACGCGACCTCGAGCGAGCAGGAAGGCAGTCTCGCCAGGCAAAGGAACAACCCGCAGCAGAACCTCCTGAATGGCGAGGTCGATTTCGCGCCACTCGCCGGCTCGGTTCACGGCTAGACGGCCGGCGTTGCCGGCCGCCCAGGCCATACCGTCGCCAGCTACCGACACATCGTTCCACGGCGGCTCTCCTGCGCTCTGAATCACCCAGGAGCCCGAGGCGTGCCCCAGCAGTTCTCCATCTTCGATTACCCAGCCCTCCTCTGGCTGGCGAAATGCCAGTCGGGTGGCACCATAGCCGTGCACCCACGCCGTCTCCCCGTCGTCGGGAGCAATCACGATCGCTGCACCAGCGTCACTGAATCCCCCGAGAATCACCGCACGGTCCTTGAGGTGTCGCGTGGACGCACCCAGGCCCCCCACGCAGCGTGCACCGGGCCCAGGTTCCGTTGTCGGGGTATTCACGCCTTCCTCGGTGATCCTTACCACTACCCCGTTCGCGCCGCCTGCAATTGCCGATGCCCTACTTACGGCGGTGACGGTGTTCAGGCCCGCGTCCTCGGAGTCAACAAGAGTCCTCCACTCCCCGGCGTTGTACCGCAGTATGACGCGGTGCCGTGCTCCCCCCGGACCACAGTCTCCGCCAACAGCCCAGCCGTTGTCGGGATCGAGCATGTCCATGTCGTTCACTGCGGACACAGAGAAGCTACTGCAGTCGGAGCCCTCGCACCGCGCGATCCCGGGCAGGCCAGAGAGCCAGACTGCATCACCAACCACGTCGAGGGTGTTGTAACCCGCTGTGAGACGCACGCCGGCCTCGCGCCATTCTCCCAACTCGTCATAGCGCCACAGAACGGTGGACCCATCTTTCCCGGCCAGAGCCCAAGCTACTTTGGATTCGGTGAGCGCCACGTCGAGTACGTATCCCGCGGGGGACTCGACCGCTGCCCATGCGGTGCCGTCATACCGCCACAGCTGCCCACCGACCAGGGCCCAGCCATCTCCGGGCGCGTCCACGTCAATGGCCTCGGCAATGGACCCTCTCGCGGCAACAACCCTCCAGGTGTCCCTCTCCCGGTGGAGAATGCCACCCAGCCCCGCGCCCCAAACGTTGCCCCCGTCGTCGACGGACAAATCGAATACTTGCTTGAATCCGCCCCGAAGAACGTCGAACTGGATGTCCGTGTAGGCATGGACTCGTGCGTTCGCCGGTTGTGCCGCGCGTCGGACAGCCAGCACCTGCGAGCCGATCAGCAGCACCAGTGCCGATCGCGCCCTCCACGCAGGCCTGGGAGTCCCAGGCGGGTTGGATAGGGGACGGAGCCCAGCGAAGTCAGCCAAGGCTAGGCGGTTGTGCGCATGGTGGAGCGGGTGAAGCCGTTGGCGTCGAAGAAGGTCCCGGAGTGGGGGGGTGGCCATTGGCGCGGCGGGGTTTGTCGTACTCCTTGCCGTTGACGCGCTGGGTGATCCTCTTGCAAGCCATGCGTGTGTAGCTCCGGCGGCTATTCCAACACAGATCGTAGCAAGGCGCAAAGCACTCCGGCGGCCGCTGGTCCAAGAGCGCCCCCTGTTGCCTGCTCAAAGCGCGAAAAGACGTCCTGCCAGCGGTCAACAAGCCCGTGCGAAGGGCTGGATCATGGCCCCACCTGGGGCCCGGAGTGCGGAAGCTCCCGGAACCAAGCAGGCCCTCGAACGCGGTTGCCAGCCTGTCATGGTGCCCCAGACGTACCCCCGATGCGGTAGTCTGTTACGGGTCCGCAGGCGTATGGCCCGCCGGCTGGGCGCGACCAGGCGGTAGCTTCTGCGTCAGGGCAAGCTGGCGCCGGCGTTGCGCCGCAGCTCGGGGGCGTAGAGCGGATTGCCGCGACCCAGGGGCCGCCACAGTCGCACTTCGGATTGGCGCTCGGCCGGCCAGTTCGCGGGATAGCTGAACAGGAAGCCGAGTGCCTCGCCAGGGGGAGTGGCGTCGCAACGCAGGCGAATGTCCACCGTGGCGCTGCTCCCACCTTCGAGATTCAGGCCACCGACCGGCGTCAGGGCTGCCTGGCCGGCCTCGCCCTCGAGGTCGAGACAGTCCAGCTCGCGACGGCGAAAGGTGTAGCGCGCGCCCTCGGCCAGGCCGTCGGGTGCCAGGTCCTGACCGTGCTCCGTCCCCGTGATGGGCCAGTCACCGCTGTTGTCGGTAGCTACGACGCCGAACGCAAAGGTCGCGTCCGCTGACTCCAGATCCAGACCCAGGGCGCGCGCGCTGGTCTGCAAGACGGTCACCGTCTCGTCCAGATCGAAACGCTGGGCGAAAAAGTCCAGGCTCAGGGCATCGTAGTCGGGCGTCAGGGTTCCGGAGATGACCGGCGCCTGGGCCACCAACCACCGGTTGGCCACCTCGGGCAGGCCGATGATCCGCCGCCCGAGACGATTGAAAATCACACGGTCGAAGGCTCCGTCCGCCTCGATGTCGAGGTAGACAAGGAGCTCTGCCTCCAGGGGCAGGCGCTTCGGCGCGCGGGTCCGAATAGCGAATTCGAGGAGGTAATCGCCCTCGCGATTCGGATTCGGGGCATACCGAACGGCCACGGCATCGATGTCGCTGCGCGCGGCGTCCGGTGTGGTGGCTTCGGCGCCGTCCAGTCCGAGAATGCGGAAGGCTTCCACACTGCCGGGCGCGGGGCACAGGTTGCGCCATGTCTCGGATCGAGCCTGGCCACGGGCAAGGAAGAGCAGCGACCCTTGCGGCTCGCCAACGACACAGGCATGGGGGCGGGGAAGAACGTGGAAGGGCACGCGTACCGTCCGGTCCTCGCCCGCCGAGTCGCCCAGCGGCCGGAGCATCAAGCTGCCATCGACTTCCTGTCGCTGCACTACGGCCGTGTCGAGAGGAGTCCCGAAGCCGCGCAGGGCCCACGGTCGCAAAGCGAGCGGGTCGAGCCGAACAGTGACAGTCAGAGGTACGCTCCCGCCCGGCGGCAAGCGCACTTCGGCCGGCGCGCTCCACTCCACTCCCCGCCGCTCGTCCTCGCCGGGATACTGCAGCGCCAGGTCCGTGCGGTAGGCAAGAGCCCGGGACGTCAGGTTGCGCACCGTGAGCCGGCGTACAAGCGTCAGCGGAGAATCGCCGACGTGGACAAGACCCAGGCCCAGGTCGCTGATGCCCTCGTTCGCCTCGGCGCGCACCAGCAGCTCGCCGCGCGCACTCCGCCAGACATTCAGACGGCCTGCTCCTGCCAGCGCGGGCGGGGCCGCCGGACCGGTGTCGGCGTTGCCGATGCGCACCACGCCATCGGCGTAGTTGGCCAGGAGCGCGCCGATGTCCAAGGGCTCCAAGTGGAGCCGTTCCCGCTGGCTGCGCTGGCGCAGAACGGCAGCTGCCCCGGCGACGAACGGGGCAGCGATGGACGTGCCGCTGCGACGCTCGCCGAAGGTGCCGCCGCCGGCCCGTGCCGCGAAGATGGCCGCGCCCGGAGCCACGAGTTGCGGCTTCAGGGCCCCGCTCCGGGCCGGGCCACGGCTGGAGTAACTGGCTGCGATGTCCGTCAGGTTCTCCTCATCGACCAGCAGGTCGGCTGCCATGCCCACCGTAACCGGCGTTTGGACCGCCAAGAGGTCCGCCAGCGTGACGCCGGGCCGACGCTGGATCATCACCGCCGGCAGGGGCGGTGCATGGCTGCAGTCCGAGGGAGCCTGGCACGACATGACCACCGGATCGCGGTCGTCACTGAAGACGATGGCCGCTCGGGCACCCGCCTTGGCGGCGTTCCACAACTTGTCATAGAACGAGCACGTGCCACGGGCAATGAGTGCCACGCGGCCGGCGACATCCTGGGCGGGCGGCTCGGGTCTGCCTTCTGCGTCCGAACAGGCCAGGCCGTAGTAAGCCAGTGGCAGGGTGATGGGTCCTGTCTGACGCAACGTCGGCGTGAAGTCCGCTTCCAGGGCTGGGGCTGTCAGGCGACGCGTCTCGTCGCCGGCCGGCCACTCGGCGCGAATGCCGAAGACCTGTTCGGCGCGGCCAGGTGGGACGGAAGCGCCAACGGCCAGCACCTGCGACGCCGCCGCTGGCTGACCGGCAATGAACGGAACGTCACCGCCGTCGCCATTGGCCCCGATGACAGTGATGCCAGTGGCCACCGCGGCGTCGATGGCCCGCTCGATCGGTGGCAGCCCACCAGCCCACGGATAGCCGACGCTCAGGTTGAGGACGTCGATGGCCAGGGGCGGTGCGATGCCCGGCACGGCGAGGCCAAGATTGTGGGCCACTACCCATTCCAGGGCGCTCGGCAGGAGATCGGTGGCCGGCGGTGCACCGATGGGATTGCCCATGATCTTGAGGGCCACCAGCTTCGCTGCGGGCGCTACACCAGCCGGCACTCGCTCCGTGGCTTGTCCGGCCAGGATGGAGGCCACGGGGGTCCCGTGGTTCAGCTCTCGCGGCTCCAACGGATCAGGGTCCGGGCTGGGCTCGGTGTGGCAGTCGGGCAAGCGAAAGGGCAGGCTGGCGCAGTTGGGCGAGTAACGCTGGCCGGCGAAATCGTAGCCTCCCACGACGCGAGCGGTAGGGAAGGTGCCGGGTTCGACTACGTTCTCGTCGTCCGGATCGTAGTCCCGCAGCCTGCCCGAGCCGCCGAAGGCCGCATGGTAGTAATCGATCCCGCAGTCGGCGATGGCCACCACAACGTTCTCACCGTCGAGATCGAGCTCCTGGGTGACGCGATCGGCCCCAATGAGCGGCATCGACTCGGCAAGCAGAGGCGCAACCGGCACCACGGGCCACATGCGAGCCACACCATCGAGCTCTGCCAGCTTGGTGGCCAGCGCCTGGCTGCCGTGGACCAGCAGGCCATTCACCACCACCTGGTATGAGTCAATGACCTGCCCGCCTGCGGCCTGGACAGCCGAGACATAGGGTGCCTGCTCCTGGACCAGTCGTCGGCGCCAGAGCTCGAGCACCTGGGGCGCTGGCCGCAGCTCGATTCGCTGCCCATGGCCGGCGAGCCTCCCTTCTTCATGCGGCTGGCCCGTGCCCAACAGCTGAGCGGCGATGGACGGTTGGGCCAGCTCGAGGAGCCAGCTCGTGATGGCGTCTGGGCCACGGTTCCCGGTGCTCCATGTCAGCGCTGCTCGTCCCCTCGCGGGTCCGGGAGACAAGCTCTTCGCGCCAGGGACAAGCCCAGGCAGCTGCCAGGGCGGCAGGCCCCTTGCGTCCGGGGCAGCAGCGCGCACTTGTGGCGGGGGCACGATGGGTGCCTCCGGGGCAGCAGCGCGCACTTGCAGCGGGGGCACGACAGGTGCCTCCGGCGCAGCACCACGCGCTCCTGGGGGAATGCCGCGTGCATCCTGGGCGGCAAGGTGGGACGTCTGCGGGACGGCCAGCGTCCCCAGCATGGCGCTGGCGAAGGCCACCATCGCCCACCGCCGCCGGCCCACGGTTCGCGGCGAGCACGGCGCCCGAGCTCGCAAGGCGGCAGGCGCCTGGGCTGTCAGGTTCCTTGTTCCCACGAGGTCAGGTAGCGCTCTTGCTCGGGGGTCAGACTGTCGATGCGCACACCCATCGCCGTCAGCTTGAGCTGGGCAATCTCGCGATCGATCGATTCCGGCACGCCGTAGACGCGGTGCTCGAGCTCGGAGGCGTGATGACGCAGGTGCTCCACGGCCAGTGCCTGGTTGGCGAAGCTCATGTCCATGACGCTCGCTGGATGGCCCTCGGCGGCAGCCAGGTTGACGAGGCGACCCTCGGCCAGCACATGGATCAGCCGACCGTCGTTGAGGACATACTGCTGCACATTGGGCCGTGGCGTGCGAACTTCGCGGGCCGTCGCCGCCAATGCCGGCAGGTTGAGTTCGACGTTGAAGTGGCCGCTGTTGCAAACGATCGCTCCATCCTTCATGAGCGCCCAGTGCTCCTCATCGATCACCTTGGCGTCCCCAGTGGCGGTAATGAAAATGTCACCGACCTTGGCCGCTTCGCGCATCGGCATCACCCGATAGCCATCCATCACCGCTTCCAGGGCGCGAAGCGGATTGACCTCGGTGACGATCACATTGGCGCCCATGCCCTGGGCGCGCCGAGCGATCCCGCGGGCGCACCAACCGTAGCCGGCAACCACGACCACCCGGCCGGCCAGAAGGATGTTGGTGGCCCGCAGAATACCGTCCACGGTGCTCTGACCGGTGCCGTAGCGGTTGTCGAACAGGTGCTTGGTGAGGGCCTCGTTGACAGCGATGATCGGGTAACGCAAGATGCCACGCTCGGCCATCGCCCGCAAGCGAATGACGCCCGTCGTGGTCTCTTCGGTGCCGCCCTGGACGTTGTCCAGAAGCTCGGTTCGCGAGCGGTGCAGCGTCGTCACCAGGTCGGCACCGTCGTCCATGGTGATCTGAGGCTCGAAATCGAGCGTCGCGCCGATGTGCCGGTAGTAGCCAGCCTCGTCGATACCCTTGATGGCGAACACCGGTAGGTCGTGAATGGCCACCAGGGCGGCTGCCACATCGTCCTGGGTGGAAAGCGGATTCGAGGCGCACAGCGCGACTTGGGCGCCGCCAGCCGCCAGCGTCGTGACCAGGTTCGCCGTCTCGGTGGTCACGTGAAGACAGGCGGCGATCGAGAGCCCAGCGAGCGGCCGTTCGCGGGCAAAGCGTTCGCGGATCGACGCCAGCACCGGCATCTCCCGGGCTGCCCAATCGATCCGCAGTTGGCCTTCCTCGGCCAGAGACAGATCGCGCACCTCGTGGGGGGTGGCTGCCCCGGCGTTTCTTCCCATGGACGACTCGATCGCCGGGCATTGTAGTGGGTCAGCACGGGTGGTCAAGAACGGCGGCGCGGGCTGCCTGGTCTATACTTGGGCCCGGCGGACCGGCCGACATCCGGCTCGCGACTCGATGGGAGGATGGTGGTGCATAAGGAGAGTTCGGTGAGCGCCCGTGGCGCTGCCGTCGAGCATGTGGGAACCGCCGACTTTGCGGAGAAAGTACTGCGGCGCTCGAAGTCGGTGCCGGTGGTGGTCGATTTCTGGGCATCGTGGTGTGGGCCGTGCCGCATGCTGGGACCTGTGCTCGAGCGTTTGGCCCAGGAAGCGCACGGCGAGTGGTTGCTGGTCAAGGTGAACACCGACGAGCATCCGAGTTTGGCTCAGCAGTGGGGCATCCAGGGCATACCGGCGGTCAAGGCCTTTCGGAACGGCCGGGTAGTGGCGGAGTTCGTGGGCTACCAGCCCGAGTCGGCCGTCCGTGAGTTCTTGAAGGGCCTCTTGCCGAGCGTCGCCGATCGGCTGGCGCAAGCGGCCCGCGACCGTGAGTTGGCCGGCGACCTCGAGGCCGCCGAAGCAGGCTACCGGCGAGCGCTGGCCGAGCAGAGCGACCATCCGGCTGCCATGCTGGGCCTGGGCCGGGTGCTTTTCCAGACGGAGCACTATGAGGCAGCAGCGAAGTTGCTGGAGGCGGTCCCGCAGCGCAGTCCGGAGCGTGCGGAAGCCGAGATGTGGCTGGCGCAGGCGCGCTTTCGCAGGGATAGCTCGCTCACGGGTGGCGAGGTGGATGCGCGGCGGCGACTGTCCGCCAATCCCACGGATGTTGCCGCCCGCCTAGCCCTGGCCACTGCGTTGGCGGCGCGTGGCGCCTATCGTGAGGCGTTGGAGGGCTTGCTGGTGGTGATCCAGGGGGAAGATCGCGCCGCCGCCGACCAGGCACGATCGGCGATGGTGGATGTCTTTCGCGTTCTCGGCGACGACCACGAGCTGACGCAGCAGTATCGGGCGTTGCTGGCCGCGAGCTTGTGGTAGCGAGGTAGGGGAGCAGCGGCGCCTCGGTCCACGCTGGAGGCTGCACCTTCCGCGCCAGGTGGGCGGCGCCGTCAGGCAGGAGGTGTGCATTGGAGGCTCGGGCCATGGATCCGGCAGCCCGCGCCGCCCAGTTGCGGCGCGAGATCGAACGGCACAACTACCTCTACTACGTGCTCGATGCCCCGGAGATCAGCGACGCCGAGTTCGACGCGCTTGTCCACGCGCTGCGGACCCTGGAGGCAGAACATCCGGAGCTCGTCACGCCGGACTCGCCAACCCAGCGGGTGGGTGGCGCGCCGGCTGCCGGCTTCGTGCGGGTCACGCACTCCGCGCCCATGCTGTCGCTGGACAACGCGTTCAACAGCGACGACGTGCGGCTCTGGGGCGAGCGGATTCAGCGGCGACTGGCCGGGACGGAGCTCGAGCAATCCTTGCGGGTGGTGGTGGAGCCGAAGATCGATGGTCTGGCCGTTTCGCTCACTTATCGCGACGGCTATTTCGTCCAAGGGGCGACGCGCGGCGACGGCCTCGTTGGCGAGGATGTCACCGCCAACCTGCGAACCGTGCCCTCGGTGCCGCTGCGGATCCCTCTCGAGACGGGCTTCGGCCCTCCCCCGCCCCTGCCACCGGTGCTTGACGTGCGCGGCGAGATCTACATGCCGAAGGATCGATTCGCGGAACTCAACCGTCGGTTGACCGAAGCCGGAGAGCGGACCTTCGCCAATCCGCGCAACGCCGCCGCCGGCAGCCTGCGCCAGCTCGATCCGACGGTCACTGCCCAGCGGCCCTTGCGGCTGATCGCGTACTACGTCGCGCGGCCGGACGAGCTGGGTGTGACGAGCCAGTGGGAGCTCCTGGAGACGCTACGCCGCCTCGGCTTTCCCACCGCGGAGGATCGTTGCCTGTGTGACAGCTTGGACGAGGCGATTGCCTATGCCGAAGCATGGCTGCAGCGACGCTCGGAGCTGAACTACGTGGCCGACGGCGTCGTCCTGAAGATCGATAGCCTGCGGGTCCAAGAGGTGCTGGGCGCGGTGGCGCACCATCCGCGCTGGGCGATCGCCTACAAGGCACCGGCGGAGGAGGCGACGACGCGGGTGGTGTCCATCGAGGTGAGCGTTGGCCGTACCGGCCGGGTGGTGCCACACGCCACCCTGGAGCCGGTGCCCATCGGGGGTGTTCAGGTGAGCCAGGCAACGCTCCACAACGAGGACTACGTGCGCGAGCGCGACATTCGCATGGGGGACACCGTCCTCGTCAAGCGCGCCGGCGACGTGATCCCCCAAGTGCTGCGCGTCGTCCCCGAACTGCGGCCCAGCGACGCCATCCCCTGGCAGATGCCGACGACCTGCCCGGTGTGCGGTGAGCCCTTGGTTCGTGCCCCCGGCGAGGCGGACACCTATTGCGTGAATGGTGCCTGCCCGGCGCAGTTGGAGCGCCACGTCGAGCACTTCGCTTCGCGCGGCGCCATGGATATCGAGGGCCTAGGGGAGAAGGTAGCCGTACAACTGGTGCGAGCGGGTCTCGTGCACGACGTGGCCGATGTCTTCGCCCTGACGGAGCAGGCGCTCCTAGGGCTCGAAGGCTTCGGCGAACGGCGCAGCCAGAACCTGCTGGCCGCCATCGACGCGGCACGCGACAGGCCGCTGCAGCGGTTGCTGGTTGGGCTCGGCATCCGGAACGTGGGCGAGACGGTGGCCGCGGCTCTGGCGCGGCGCTTCCGATCGATCGACGCCTTGGCGGCTGCGACCGGCGAACAGCTGCTGGCGGTGGAGGGCGTTGGTCCCGAGATCGCGGCATCGGTGCAAGCCTGGTTTGCCTCGTCCCACAATCGGCAAACGGTTGCCAAGCTGCGGCAGGCTGGGGTTCGCTTGGCCGATGAGGTGACGGCCGGGCCGAGCGACGTTGGTGCCGGGCCGCTAGCCGGTAAGCGCTTCGTGCTGACGGGTACTCTGCCAACGCTGACGCGCGAAGAAGCCAAGGCGCACATCGAGGCCGCCGGCGGGCATGTGGTGAGCAGCGTCAGCAGCCGCACCGACTACATCGTGGTGGGCGCCGAGCCGGGTTCGAAACTGGACCGGGCCCGCGAGCTCGGCGTCCGCGAGCTAGACGAGGCTGGTCTGTTGGCCTTGCTTGCTGGCGGGGCGGCCAACCGCCGCTAGCTCACGGCTTCTGTTTGGCCAGCTGCTCGTCGATCAGCGCCTTCAACTGCTCGTACGGCACGTAGCCAGGCACCGTCTGATCGCCCACCAGGAGCGTGGGGGTCATCTCCACGCCGTGATTGGCAGCATCCTGCATGATGGAGGCGACGATCGGTCGGTACTTGCCGGACTCGAGGCAGATGCGCAGGCGATCCGGATCGACGCCGGCGGGTCGGGCCATCGCTACCAGGACTGCCCTGGCAGCGGCCTCATCGGTGGCACCCACCGCGTCCAGCTTTTCAGCCTGCCGGAAGATAGCGTCGTGCATCGGCCAGTACTTGCCTTCTTCGCCCGCGCAATGGGCCGCCTCATGACAGACCAGCGTGGTGTAGCCGTGGAGCTGTACGAGCGGGAAATCGACGAAGGTGATGGCCGCCTGGCCGGTATTCACGTAATCCTTGACCACCTTGGGCACCGTCTCCAAAGCCAGCTTCCGGCAGTAGGGACAGAGGTAGTCCGAGAACTCGTAGATCTGCAGCGGGGCGTCCGCCCGCCCTTGCCGAGGGAACTCGAAGCTGGCCGCCAGGGCAACGATGGTCGGATCGGGCGTAGCTTCCGTCTGGGTGATGGCCGGGCTGGCTTGGGCTTCGCCAACCGGCTGGCCCGTCGCCGCCACCATGGCCTCGTCCGAGGTCGGCTCCTCGAGTGAGGTGGTCGCGGCCGCCGAGTCGTCGCCCGGCGTAGCCATCTGGGGGTTGCCGGCGGCGTCGGTGCCGGTCTGAGGCCGGGGAGCCTCAATGGCTTGCGGACCGGCCGTGGTGTTGCCCGGCGGAGGTTGCGTGGCTTGGCAGCCGCCGAGGAGCAATGCGAACCACGCGACGGCCAGGAGGCGCGTTGTCACGAAAGGAATCTCCTAGGGAAAGTCGGTGCCGCCGATTATAGGCGCGGGCAAGCGCGCCACCAACTGGCCCGTCCGCCAGCGCCGATCCCTGTGCTATACTGCGACGCTGTTTTCCGCTTGCCGGGGATCCTAGGGGCGAGATGGTGCCCGTGGCGGCCTGCGGCCCAGCCAGGGGTTCGCGGGCTTCGCTCGGTGGCATCGCGTTGGGCTGGTCGGCCAGGTCTCAGATCCTCGAGCCGCTGGACCGAGAGGGTCACGTTGGCAGACGAAACCGGACACGACGACCAAGGGCGAGTGATCGTGATCGGCTGGCAGCCGATCGCCGTGTCGCTCCTGGGGATTGCTGTGCTGGCGGTCGGCTTCATCGCCGGCCGCGCGATGTCGAACCGTCGCACGGCAGCGGCAGGGCCCCAGGCATCGGGCAGCCAGGCCTCGGCGGCGGTTCCTTCCGCCGCTGGACAAGGTCTGGTGGTGCCAGGTGCCTCGGGCGGCGATGTGCTGCCGCCGTCGTTCTTCGACGAGAGCCCAGGCTCCAGTCAGGCGCTTGATCTGCCGGTGCCAGCCCATCCGCTGCTCTACCACCCGGCTCCCGATTTCACCATGCCCCGCTTGGGGACTGAGGAATCGGTGACCTTGCGCGACCTGGCCGGCAAACCGATCATGATCAACTTCTGGGCGACGTGGTGCCCACCCTGTCGTCATGAGATGCCGTGGATTCAGGCCGTCTACGATGCCTATCGGGACCAGGGCCTGGAGGTCCTGGCTGTCAACGCGGGTGAGAAGGTGAGCCAGGACAGGGCCGCGGCCACCGTCTCTGCGTTCGTGGAGATGATGGCCCTGACGTTCCCCGTCCTGTTCGGCGACTTGGACAGCAGCATTGAAGTGCAGCGCGCTTACTCAGTGGCCGGCCTGCCAGCAACGTACTTCGTGGATCCCTCGGGTACCGTCGTTGACCTGCACACGGGCATGTTCCCCAACGGGGCCACTCTCGAGCTCAAGGTCCGCCGCCTGTTGGGGCTTGCTGGCACCGCCAGCCCGCCGTAGCCCACTCTCCTGATGCGGATCGTGGCCGCCGTTCCCCCTGGCGGTCGCCTTCTGGCAAGGCCGAAGTGCGGTTACGGAGCAGCGTCGGTGGGGGGCTGCTCGACCGACGGCCGGTGGCCGGTAGGGGAGGCCTGGAGACGGGAGACAGGCCGTACCCGGCTAGCAACCTCGCGGGCCAGCACCTCCTCGATCAGCTCCCGTTCGTACCGCTCCGCGAGCGTCTCGCTGGGCCGCAAGAGCACGTAGATGGCCAAGCCGACGACGTTCAGCAGCAAGACGAGGAGAACGGCCGCCAGCCGAATGAGCCCGTCCCGGGAGCGGGCGCGGATGTCACGAGCGGTCCATACGAGTGCGCTCAAGTAGAGCAGCCCGACAGCGGCGCCGCACAGCATGGCGCCCAATTGCAGCACCACCGTGGCGGGACCGGGCAACGAGTTCCACACGCTGTTCTCCTGACTGGCGTTGTCTGCCGGAATGGGGCTTGGGTCGGCACGTCTTGCGGACGGGCCGGCCCCGTGACGGCTGTCCCTCTGGCCGCCCCGGGGCAGAGCGGGCCGTACGGAAAGCCGAAGCACCGAAAGCCCGATTATAGGCCGCGGTGCCGCGTCCTACCAGTCGCCGGAGGAGCGTTGGGCACCACCCGAGGGGGTGCTATAATGGAGCCACAGGTTTCGCGCCTGGCCGGGAAGGAGTGGCTGCATGATCGAAGTCGTGGTTGAGAGTGTTCGCGTCAGCCTGATGAATCAGCAGCAACGGCTGGTGGTGTTGCGCGAAGCGAGCGGCCCCCGTTACCTGCCGATCTGGATCGGTCCCTTCGAGGCCGAGGCGATCACCATGGGGCTGCACCGCACCCAAGTGGGCCGGCCGATGACGCACGACCTGTTGTGCGGCCTCGTGGGGCACTTAGGGGCAGCGGTGGAGCGCATCGAGGTGAGCGACTTGCGCGAGGAAACGTTCTACGCCCGGATCATCCTCCGCCGCGACGGCGAGGTGATCGAAGTCGATTCCCGTCCCAGTGACGCCATCGCACTGGCCGTTCGCGCCGAGGTGCCGATCCTGGTGAGCGAGGACGTGATGGACCGTGCCGGCCAGGTGATCACCGAGGACGAGGAGGAGCAGCCGGAGCGAGGCGACGAGGACGATCAGCTCCAGGTGTTCCGCGACTTCATCGAAGAGCTCGATCTCGACCTGGGTGACGAGTCGGACGAGCCGACCTAAGCCTCATCGTTTTCTCCCCGCCTTCCGGGACTGCCTCGGAGGGCAAGAAGGTTGCACGCGCATGCTGACCGACAGGCTGGCCCCGGCCAACGTCGAGGCGGAAGAATCCGTTCTAGGAGCCCTCCTGCTCGATCCCACGGCAGTACTTCGGGTCGCGGCCAAGCTTCAGCCGGAAGACTTCTCGCGCCCCGCCCACGCCAAGATCTACCGTGCCATAACGGCCCTGTACGAGCGCCAGGAGCCGATCGACACCATGACCGTCCAGTGGGAGCTGGAGCGGAGGGGGCAGTTGGCTGAGGTCGGTGGCGAAGCCTACCTCACGGAGCTGATCACGCGAACGCCGACCTCCGCCCACGTTGACCACTACGCGGGGATGGTCGAGAACGAGGCGCTGCGCCGTCGCCTCATCGCCACTGCCGACGGAATCGCCGAGCTAGCGTACACCCGGCGCCAGTGCACGTCGCAAGAGCTGATCGACCAAGCCCAGGAGTTGCTGTTTCGGGTGAGCGAGCGTCAGGGCCGGCGGGACCTGGTGCCCATTGTGCGCCTGGTGGAGGATTTCCACGAGAGGCTGGAGCAATCGCGCGAGCAGCGCCACGTGCCGCGCGGCGTGCAGACTGGCTTCCGGAAGCTGGACGTGGCGCTGGGAGGGCTGCACGGCTCCGATCTGGTCATCATTGCCGGGCGGCCGGGTACCGGCAAGACCAGCTGGCTGCTGACAGTGGCCACCCACGCCGCCACCCAGGGCCACACGGTGGCCGTGTTCAGTCTGGAAATGGCCGGCGAGCAACTTCTGTTGCGGCTGATTTCGGGGCGCACCCATATCCCGGTCAGTGAGCTTCGCAACGGTCGGTTCGGCTCCGAGTCGGATTTCGACTTGGTGCTGCGCAACATTGCGGAGCTCGCGGAGATGCCGCTCTACATCGACGATACCGCCGGGCTTACGCCGTTCGAACTCCGCACGAAGGTTCGTCAGCTGCACGACCGCGAGCGAGTCGACCTCGTGTGCATCGACTACTTGCAGCTCATGCACGGCGGGCGGTCGTTCGAGAACCGGGTCCAGGAGATCAGTCTGATCTCACGATCGCTGAAGGCGCTGGCACGCGAGCTGAACGTGCCGGTCATCGCCGCCAGCCAACTGTCGCGCGCGATCGAACATCGGAAAAGCAAGGCGCCGCTGCTCTCCGACTTGCGGGATTCGGGCAGCATCGAGCAGGACGCGGACATTGTGATTTTCCTCGACCGCGATACTGAACCCAACGCCAGCACGGAGCAGGACGACAGTCAGCTTTGTCAGGTGCACATTGCCAAGCATCGTCACGGCAAGACGTGCACGGTGCCGCTCGTTTTCGTCGGCAAGGAGACGCTGTTCGAGGATGTCCCGGCTGCCCCTCCGCCCGAGAAGGTCCCGTTCTGATGCCTCGCCGGCGTGGCTTCCCAGACGGTGCGCGCTGGACCCCCGTGCCGGACCTGTTCTTCAGTCGCTACCTGCCCGAGCTCGAGGATCCGCTGGCCATCAAGGCCTTCTTGCACCTCGTGTGGCGCTTGCATCGACGGCCGCGAGGGGTGCCAGCGGCCTTGCGCTTGGCGGATCTGGTGCTCGACCCGGTGCTGCGGCGGGGGGCGCGCTCGCTGGGGGTGGCCGAGGAGCAAGTCGCGGAAGCGGTCACGGCGGCCATCGATTGCCTTGTCGATCGGGGCCTGTGTCTGACCGCTGAGGTCGCGAGCGAGACCGGCCCCCAGCGCTGGCTGTTCGTGAACTGCCGACAGGGTCGGGCGCTGTATCAACGCTGGCGCGACGGCGGGCTGACCCTGCCCGTGTGGCCGTCGGCAGGCGAGGGTGTGGATGGACGCCCCAACATCTTTGCGCTCTATGAGGACAACATCGGTCTTCTCACCCCGATGATGGCCGACGAATTGCGGGATGCCGCCGCGACCTATCCGGAGAGGTGGATCGAAGACGCGATCCAGATGGCGGTGGTCAACAACGTCCGCAAGTGGTCGTATGTCCGCCGCGTCTTAGAACGATGGGGCCGCGAAGGCCGTGGAGGAAACGAGGATGAAGCCGATCGGCGACTTGGCGAAGCGACGGGCCGAAGAACTGAGGAGGGCCCATTCGGCCGCTACATCCGGCGCTAGCCGAAAGCCTGCCGACGACGAGCCGGACCGCTCGCCGGCGACGGCTGGCCCCCAGGCCACGGCGACACGTGCCCCTGCCGCCTCGGGCGTTGGTGCGCCGGCTGCCGCAGACGAAGTGTGCCCCATTTGCGGTGGCATCGGCTACGTGACGTTCGATGTGCCGCTCGACGACCCGCGCTTCAGCGAAGCGGTGCCTTGCCGGTGCATGGCTGACGAGCTGGCTCGTCGTGAGCTGGAGTCGGTGCGCAGCTTCGCTCAGATGGCCGCCCTCGCCGAGATGACCTTCGAGACCTTCCAGGTGGAGGCGCCGGGCAACTCGCCCGACCAGGTCCTCAGTCTCCGGGCGGCCTTCGAGGCAGCGCGGGAGTTCGCCGCCAACCCGTCGGGCTGGCTACTCTTGCGGGGCGGCTATGGCTGTGGCAAGTCGCATCTCGCGGCGGCAATCGTGAATGAGCGACTCCGCAGGGGCCTGCCAGCACTCTTTGTTGTGCTGCCGGATCTGCTCGATGAGCTGCGCGCCACCTTTGCCGATGATAGTGCCGACAGCTACGAGGACCGCTTCGAAGCGGTGCGCGAGGTACCACTGCTGGTCCTGGACGACCTGGGGGCTCAAGCGCCGACGCCGTGGGCGGCGGAGAAGCTGTACCAACTGCTCAACCATCGGTACAACAATCGTTTGCCCACCGTGGTGACCACCAACTGCCGGCTGGAGGATCTCGACGACCGGATTCGCTCTCGACTGTGCCACGTCGGCCTGGTGCGAGCGGTGGAGATCCGCGCCCTCGATTTCCGCGCCGGAACGGCTGACCAGGGCACCGAGCTCTCAACTCTTCACCTCTATCGTGGCTTGACGTTCGAAAGCTGGGACAGCCGGGCGACGGTGCTGCGGCGCGAGCTAGCCGAGAACGCCCAGCGGGCATTCGAGCTGGCGCGCCAGTTTGCTGCGGCCCCGAGTGGCTGGCTGGTCTTCATGGGCCAGCATGGCTGCGGCAAGACGCACCTGGCGGCGGCGATCGCCAATCAGCGAGTCGCCGTAGGTGCGCCAGCGCTCTTCGTGGTGGTGCCCGACCTTCTCGATCACCTGCGAGCTACCTATAGCCCGACAAGCCGCGTGCAATACGATCGTCGCTTCGACGAGGTCCGCTCGACCCCGCTTCTGGTGCTGGACGATCTGGGGGTTGAGAGTGCGACCCCTTGGGCAAAGGAGAAGCTCTTCCAGATCCTGAACTACCGCTATGCAGCGCGGCTGGCGACGGTGATCACCATGGCCCTGCGGCTCGAAGAGGTGCCGGCGCGCTTGCGATCGCGCATGTTGGACACCCGGCTATGCACCATCTTCGAGATCATCGCGCCAGCGTACTACGAATCGTACGCCGACCGTCCGCCGCCTGCCCGACGCGGCCGACCACGGTGAACCAGGCTGGCAATGGCGAACCGGTGCTGGCAAGAGAACAACGCCACCCGCCGTGCCTGACGACGGGTGGCGGCTGTTCCGATGGGGGTCGCGCTGCGCCCCGGGGCACCCGAATCGAGCGCTCCGCCCGCGCTTAGGGACTGCTGCGCAGCAATCGCCGACGGGCGCGGCGCTCGGCCTTCTTCTTGGCCAGGCGACGCTCTTCGCTGAGTGGGGTGAACCAGCGCTTGCGCCGGTACGTACTTAGGATGCGCGCTTTGGACACTTCCTTGCGGAAGCGTTTGAGCAGGCTCTCAAAGCTCTCGCCGGGCTTCAGTTCCACCGTCATCCGCTTCTCACCCCCCTTCGTCGAATCTCGCTAGCGCGGCAAACTGTCAGTATAGCCTCGCAGCGCGCCCTCGCCAAGGCAGGACTGACTTGCGGCACGACGTCGAACGCCTAGAATCGGCGCTCGTGCGTGGCCGCCGTCTTGTCCTGACGCTCGGTGGCGCCGTCGCGCTGGGGGTGCTGGTCGTCCTGTCGCCGCCCAGCCGCAGCTACTTGTGGCGCGTCACAGGCGAGGAGAACGTCTGGGAGGGTGTGAAGGGCCTCATCGCTCTCGTTCAGATCGAGCGCCAGGGGCCCGAGCTTGCCTTGGCGCCGGATGACGTCCTGGCCCACCGCGGGTCGAATCCGTTTGGCGTGAACACTTTCCTGCAGTTGGAGGTCGAGCCGGAGAACGTTCGTCGCTCGCTTGCCCTCATCAAGGACGCCGGGTTTGGCTGGGTGCGGCAAGAGTTCCCGTGGGAGGACATCGAGATCCACGGGCGGGGGGACTTCCTCGACCGCCGCAACGACCCGCCGCGTGTGGCTTGGGAGAAGTACGACCGCATCGTGGACTTGGCGCGCGACCATCATCTCGAGCTTCTCGTCCGACTCGACAACCCTCCGGACTGGGCATTTGCCGATCCTGCGGCCTCCGGGGAGAAGGGCCCCCCGGACGACTGGCGCGACTTCGGCAATTTCGTCGCCACGGTGGTGGGACGCTATTGCGGGCGAATCCGCTACTACCAAATCTGGAACGAGCCGAACATCTACCCCGAGTGGGGCGAGCGTGACGTGGATCCAGCCGGCTACGCCCGTCTGCTCGCGTTGGCGGCCAAGCGAGCCCGTGGGGCATGCCCGGGCGTGGTGATCGTCAGCGCCGCCTTGGCGCAGACGACCGAAGCGGGCGGGCGCAACATGGACGACCTGGCCTACCTGGAGGCGCTCTACGAGGCAGGCTGGGCCGATGACTTCGATGTCCTGGCTGTCCAGGCCTTCGGCCTATGGACCGGTCCGACAGACTGTCGAGTGAGCCGCGAGCGAACCAATTTCGTGCGGCCGCTGTTGGCGCGTGACATCATGGTGCGTCATGGCGATGCCCATAAGCCAGTCTGGATTACCGAAATGGGCTGGGACAGCCCGCCCAAGGAATTGCCGGCGCCCTACGGGCGAGTGACCGAGGCGACTCGGGCCCGCTACACCGTGGCCGCCTACGAGCGCATTGGCCGTGAGTGGCCCTGGATCGGCCCGGCCTTCGTCTGGTTCTTCCGTCGGCCCGATTTCGAGTGGCATCAGCGACCCGAGGGCTACTTCCGGCTGGTCGAACCCGATTGGGTGGAGCTGCCGGTCTTCGGGGCGTTGCAGGAGCTGGCCCGCCGGCGTCCGGTCGTCTTGGCGGCGGGCGTTCATTGGCCCGATGACTGGGGACTTGTCTACGCCGGGCCGTGGCAAGAGGCACAAGGGCCAGGCGGGGCGCCGGTCCGGGTTGGGCTACCGGACGCCGAGCTCCAGTTTAGCTTCGCCGGCAGCGGGTTTCGGCTCGACCTGGGGCCAGCCGCGGAAGCCCCGCCACCGGAATTGTACCTGGTGGTCGACCAGGAGGTCCGCTCGGCGGCCATCCAGGCGCTCGCCGACCGGAAACAGCTGGTGGTTGCCCCTCTGGCACCCGGCGAGCACGCGGTCAAGCTGCGGGTCGACGCGGGCCAGCTCACCCTGGCGGCGGTGCACGTCACTGGCCTCCCGCCGCCCTCGCCCCTCAGGCCGCTTTGGATTGCCGCGTGGGCATTGCTGTCTGCGCTCGTCGTCGCCTTGACCGGGCTAGGATGGCTGCGGCGACGGCCACGGACCGCCAGGGCGGACTGACGGTTGCCGTGGGCGCGGCGCGAACCGAGGGGCGGTGGCTGCCTCTGCTCCTTGTCGGGCTGGCGTTCCTCGTGCGCCTGGTTCGCCTGGGCGACGCCAACGTCTGGTGGGACGAGGCCTTGGCCGTCTGGGCGGTCCGCAAGCCCTGGAGCGAGATGACCGCCTGGACGGCAAGCGACGTCCATCCTCCCCTGTTCTTCTGGGCGCTTTGGCCCTGGCAGCGACTGGTCGGAGAGACGGAATTCGCCTTGCGCTACCTAAGCGTCATCGCGGGTGTGCTGAGCGCGGTGATGGCCTGGGCCCTCGCAAGACGCCTTGGTGGTCGGCTGGCCGGAGGATTCGCCCTGGCACTGGTTGCCACCTCCCGGTTTGCCGTGTGGTGGTCCATGGAGCTGCGAATGTACATGCTGGCCGCCTTGGCGATTGCCTGGGCGACCTATGGCGCTATCTGCTGGCTCTCGGCTGCGCAGCGCAGGGCGGGAAGGCCCTGGAACGGGGGATGGCTGGCGGCAGTCGCGGGATCGCTGGCGGCGCTGTATAGCGTCTACCTGGCGGCCCTGATGGTGACCTGGCTTGCCGCTGCGACGTGGCTCGTCCTGCTCCGCCGGCGCACCTCCCGGCAGTGGTTCGTTGCCTGGCTGACGGGCCTGGCGGGTTTGGCGTTGGCCTTCGCGCCCTGGCTTGCCTATGCCGTGCCGCGGATGGCCAGCTGGCGCCTGCCGGAGCCGGCGCCCAGGCTGGGCTTCGTCGCCCAGCTATGGTTGACACTCCTGGCGACCGGGCGATCGACGGAGCTAAACGATTGCCGCGCAGCGACGGCGGTCTTCTGGTTGGGTGGCAGCGCGGCGATTGCGGCCCTGGCCTATCCCTTGCTAAGGCGATCTGCCCCCATGGGCAAGGTAGGCCCAGCCACCGCGGCACCGGCCGGACCGCCTGGGGCCTTCCTGCTCGCGGGAGGCCTCCTCGTTCTGGCGCCCCTCGTCATCTGGGGCGTCGCCCAGCCTCGATCGGTGTTCTACACCCCCCGCGTCGAAGCGCGCTACTTTGTGCCCTTCCTCGTGCCCGTCTATGCGCTTCTGGCATGGGGTCTGGCTCGGCTGGTGCGAGCCCACCGGCCAGTAGGGCTTGCCGCTGCGCTGTGCCTGTTTGGCCCGGGGCTTGTCAGTCTGCCAAGTCATTACACCGCGCGACGGCTGCAGGCCGATCCCTACGCCATGGTGCTGGCCATCTGGAGTCAGGCCAGACCGGACGACGTGGTCCTCCTGGTGAGCGGCAACCGCTATCCGCTCTTTCGCTACTACTACGATCGGGCGTGGGTGCAACCCTGGAACCGGCCTTCGTTCGAGCTACCGGCCGAGTCACCGCCCGCCTGGGCCGATCGGCCGATGGTGGTCGAGTTCCCCAGCCGGGGCAGCGACATGCTCGGCGAGACGGCGTGGCAAAACGAACTAGCTCGATTGGCGCGGGAGCATCGCAGGGTCTGGCTCGTGGAGTGGGGACGCGAACTACAGGATCCCGGGCGCGAAGTCGAGGCCTGGCTGACGCGCCGGCTGCCGCGGGTGTTGAGCGAGGGCTACGGCGCCGATGCCCTGCACCTCTATGCCTCCGACGGCCTTCGACCTCTCACCACCGGACTGTCAAGTCGCTTTCCCGGCACGATGATCGCCAGCACTGCGCATGCCGAAACGGAGCGATCGAGGTTACAGGAGGCCGCCCCAAGGACGAGGTCCGGGCCTCGCATGGCGCCCCTGGTGGGCTTCGCCAGCCGTGCTGCTCGGCCCGGGGACACGCTGTACGTTAGCGTCTTTGCCTCGGGGCTGCGCAAGGGTGACGTGGCGCGTCTCGAGCTCTTCGCCTCCCCAGCGGCCATGACCGTCCCCGTCGGCCAGTCGGTACTGGCGGTGTCCGAAGTAATGGCCGGCGATGCGGCGAATGGTCCCCTGCCGAGCGCGCCGGCTTGGCTGCGCTTGCCGCTTCAACTCAGCGTCGACGACCGGTTGCCGGGCGGGCGCTTGCACTGGCGGGCCACCGTCGAGGCCCTCACGGCGAGGGGCCAGCCCGAATGTGCGGCCAGTGGCGAAGTGGCGGTGCGCGAAAACCCAGCCTTGTCGGGACCGCCGTGCAGTGGCGCGCGAGCTGGCGAGGCGGTACACGTCGGCCCGATGGTGCTGCACTCCGGGCGGATCGTGCCGCACCGGGTGCGTGCGGGCGGAGCCGTGGTTGTCGATCTGTGCTGGACATTGCCTGGGCGGGCAATGTCTCCCGCCGGATCGCCGCTGGTGTTTGCCCATCTATTGGGGCCGCCCCACGGGCCCGAGGGCAGCCTCCTGTGGGCGGGCCAGGATGGGCCACCCTCCGGGGGACGGTGGCCCTGGCAGGAAGGAGGGAGGCCTGCGGGAGCCGTTGTCTTCGATCGACACCTGTTGCGGGTGCCCGATTCGGCGCCGCCGGGTGCCTACACGGTGGAGATCGGGGTGTACGAGGCACAGACTGGCGAACGGTGGCCGGTGCGCGGTCCCGGCGCCAAACCGGCAACGAGGGCGGTGATCCTCGGCGAGGTGGCAGTGTGGTGAGCCAGCGCGAGGCGCATTGGGGTGTGCCGGTGACACGCGGGAGCGCGGGGATGGCTGCAGCTGGCAGGGACGCGCCCAGGGACGGCCGGCGGACGGTGCAGCCGGGAAGCGTGGGCGGGCGCGCCAGAGCAGAGCTGCCCTGGCGCTTGCTCCTTGGCGGGCCGCAGCGAAATGCGCATACTGTCCAAGGAGGTTGAGGGCGGGGGCATGTCCCAGGGTCGCAGGCGCGACAGCCGTCACGACAGGATCGCCGTCGTCGATTTTGGCGGCCAGTATGCCCACCTGATCGCCACCCAGATCCGACGGCTTCATGTCCTAGCCGAGATTCAGCAACCCGAAGCCCCCTTGCAAACCTTTGTCGGCTATCGCGGCATTGTGCTCTCTGGCAGTCCGAGCCTTTCGGCATTTGATGAGGATGCCGGATACAACAAGGCGATCTACGAATTGCCGGTGCCGATCCTAGGGCTTTGCTTCGGCCACCAGGAGATCGCCAAGCACTATGGCGGCCGGGTAGTGCACGGGGGCCGCGAGTGGGGGCCCGCCGACTTGCATGTGACCCCCCATCCACTCTTCGAGGGCTTGGGCCCGGTCGAGACGGTCTGGATGAGCCACTATGACTCGGTCACCGAGCTGGGCCCGGGGTTTCGCGAGATTGGCTACACCACGCTAGGCGAGAACGCGAGCCCCAAGCAGCGGAATGCGGCGATTGCCCACGACGGGCTGCGTCGCTATGGCTTTCAGTTCCATCCCGAGGTGGACGACACCGTTCATGGCGCCGAGATGCTGGGCAACTTCGTGTTGCGCATTTGCGGCTGTCGACCCACTTGGACCCTGGAGCGCTACCTCGAGGAGGCGGTGGAGCGCGTGCGAGCGCAAGTCGGCGAGCAAAGCGTGTTCCTGTTGGTCTCAGGCGGGGTGGACTCGACGGTGGCGGCGATGTTGCTGAGCCGAGCGCTGGGGCCTGACCGCCTGCAGCTCCTGCACATCGACAACGGCCTTTTGCGCAAGAATGAGAGTCGCGAGGTCCTCGCGATGCTATCGGAGCTGGGGTTGGACCGGCACCTCGTCTTCGTCGATGCCAGCGCGGAGTTTCTGTCGGCTCTCGCGGGCGTTGTCGAGCCCGAGGAGAAGCGGCGCCGCATCGGCGAGACGTTCATCGCCGTGTTCGAGCGCGAGGCGCGCAGGCTGGGGATCGAGCACTTCCTGCTCGGCCAGGGAACCATCTATCCGGACACCATCGAGACGGGCGGCACCGCGCGAGCCGATGTCATCAAGACCCATCACAACCGCGTGCCCATCGTCGCCGAAATGATCGCCGCTGGCCGGGTGGTGGAGCCCCTGGCCGACCTGTACAAGGTAGAGGTTCGGGAACTGGGTGAGAGGATCGGGATGCCGCGTGCGGCCGTCTGGCGCCACCCATTTCCAGGTCCTGGCCTCGCGGTGAGGCTGCTCTGCTCGTCCGGCGAGCCCGATCGGCACGGCTTTGCGGAACTGGAGCCGGCATTGGCGCGCCTGGCAGTCGAGGTCGGTGTGGAGGCGCTGGCGCTGCCCATCCGCTCGGTCGGCGTCAAGGCCGACCTGCGGAGCTATGAACATCCGGTGCTGCTCACCGGCAACCTGCCCTGGGACGATCTTCTCCGCCTCGCCGGGCGCATCTTCCGCGAGGTGCCGGGCGTCAACCGGGCGCTGTGGAATCTAGGCCTGGCCGCTCCGCGGCACGCCGAGCCGCGCGCGGCCACTGTGACCCGCGAGCGGCTGGACCTGCTGCGCGAAGCGGACGCCATCGTCCATGCGGGATTGCGTCGCCATGGCGTCTACGACTCGATCTGGCAGTGCCCGACGCTGCTCGTTCCCCTGTCGCTCGATGGCCAGGGCACTGAGCTGGTGGTCGTCCGGCCGGTGCTTTCGGAGCGCGCCATGACCGCTGCACCGGCTCGGCTGCCCGACGCCCTGCTCGCCGAGCTGCGGCGCGATCTCTTAACCCTGCCGGGGGTGAGCGGGCTGGCACTGGATGTTACCACCAAGCCGCCGGGCACCATCGAGTGGGAGTAGGCCGGCGGACGGCCGCAGGGCGAGAGAGCGCGGGCCAGGCAGTGTCGGTGGTGGCAGAGGGCGAGTGAGCGCTGACAAGGGAACCTCAAATGCGGCGGACGGCCGCAGGGCGCGGCCACGCCGGGATCCCCTGCGGCAGGCGCCCTGGCTACGGGCTTGGGTAGCGGGCTTCCACGGTGATGGCGATGCCGCCGCGGACATGGAAGCGCCCGATGACCTCGCACGATCGGGGCGCGAGGGCGGCCACGAGGTCGTCCAAGATGCGGTTGGTGACGTGCTCGTGAAAGTGGCCTTCGTTGCGGAATGACCAAAGGTAGAGGCGCAAGGACTTGCTCTCCAGGATGCGCTCGTTGGGCACGTAGCGAATGGTCAGTCGCGCGAAGTCAGGCTGACCGGTGGCCGGGCATAGACAAGTGAACTCCGGACAGCTCAGGGTGACGACATACGGCCGTTCGGGGTGGAGGTTGGCGAAGGTCTCCAGCTGCCGCGTCGGGCCCGTGGTGGGCGATCCCAACAGGGTAAGACCGGAAAGAAGGTCCTCACGCGCCGGCGCAGTGGGCGGTGCGCCTGGCTCCGCGCTTGGCGACGCTTCGGCGGTCGGAGCGGGGGAAGCTTGCCAGCGCGACCGCTGCGACCCGGCTGCCGGGGATGACCGCCGGTGGCCGGGTCTTGGGAAGTCGGCTTGGCCCTCGGATCGCGATGCCGGGCCGCGTCGTGGGGCGCGCTGCGGCGGCGGCTGGCGGACGGACCCAGCGCCGGTGCGTTCCTGAGGCGCTCGTCGGGGCTTGCCCGTGCCGACTGGCGGGCCCGACCGGCGCTCCTTGCCGCCTCCGCGTGCGAGTCTTCCCGCCCCGGCGGGCGGACCCGAGCGTCGGTCCTTGCTGCTTCTCCGTTCGGGTCTGCCCGCACCGGCGGGCGGACCGGAGCGTCGGTCCTTGCTGCTTCTCCGTTCGGGTCTGCCCGCCCCGGCGGGCGGACTGGAGCGCCGGTCCTTCGTACCTGCCATGGCGCGGATGGCTCGCGGGGGCCCCTCGGGCCGCGAGCGCTGCTCAGGCGATGGAACGCCCATTCGCTTCCGTGAGGGTGTTGTGCCCTGGTTCATGGCGGGACTCCTTTCTCGGGCCGGGAGGCACGGCTCAGCCGACGCAGCCGGAGGGGGCTGAAGTCGGTGTGGCGGTCGAAGTAGTCCTCGACTTCCTG
Organism: Anaerolineae bacterium; assembly: GCA_034432155.1. GTDB lineage: Bacteria > Chloroflexota > Anaerolineae > Epilineales > Epilineaceae > DAOUCP01. The sequence continues at coordinate 117,117 of DAOUCP010000035.1, read as the reverse complement.
CCGCTTGAGAAAGTTCACCACCGCGTATGTGAGCGGCGTGGCGAGGGCTTCGTAGCCGCTCTTGAGAAGCCACTGGGTGATAACCGCCCCGCCTAGCCGGTCGGTTGGCCAGACCCCGCCGAAGGCAGCGGTGATGAAGACCGCGGAGTCGCCAAGCTGGCCGAGAAGAGTGCTTGCGATGGTCCGGCTCCACAGCCAGCGGCCACCGGTGATTACCTTGAGCCGAGCCAACACATAGGCGTTCAGGAACTCCCCGACGAGGTAAGCGGCGAAGGATGCCGCCAAGATACGGGGCGTGGCGCCAAGGATGAGACGGTAGGCATTCTGCCCTTCGGACCAGAAGGTCGCCGCCGGCAGCGCGCCGGCGATGGCAATCGCCAGCACGGCGATTAGGTTGCAGGCGAAGCCCGTCCAGATAACCTCGCGGGCGCGGGCGTAGCCGTAGACCTCGGTAAGGACATCGCCAAAGAGATAGCTCAAAGGAAAGATGACGACAGCCGCCGGGAACACGAGCTTGCCGAGCTCAACCGGCTTGACCGCCAGGATGTTGGCCGTGATCAAGGCCGTGACGAACAAGGCGGTGATGGTGCTCAAGAACCGGTATGGCCGCGCCGCACCGGCGGTGGGGAGCTTGTCGCGATTGGCCATGAGGTGTCCTGTTTGGCCAAGCGATTATGGCAGCCGCTGCCGAGGGGCGCAACGTCGGTGCCCGGCAGCCCTGCCAGACTGGGCGCTCATGGCACGATGACGCTGCCGATGGTCAGCGCATCCGGCGCACCGGGCGACCGGGTGGCCGCCGAGTCCGGCGCCAGGCGCTGGCGCGTGGTCGGATGGTAAAGCCCCAGGATGAGGGTGTAGCGTCCGGGTGCCAGGTCCGGCGGCAGCCGAAGGCCGATTCGGTCCAGGTGCCAGCCGCGGGTGACAGCCGTCGCCTCCTGGCTGGCCCCAGCATCATGCACAGCGACGGCGGTCGCAGTTCCACTGGCCGTTGCCTCGCGGGCGGCGGTGGCAGTCGCGATCGGGCTTGCGGTTCCCTCGCGGGCGGCGGTGGCAGTCGCTTTCCCGCCGGCGGCTGCCTCGCGGGTGCCGGCGGTAGTCGCCAGCCCGCATGTGCTTGCGTCGCCGGCGGTGGCTGACGGCGTCGCCGGCGCGTGGGCGAGCCAGCGGGAGGTCCGTTCCGATCCACCGCCAGGGGGCATGTCCCGCTGCGCGGCCAGACGCCCCGAGGCATCCAGGAGCTGCACGAAGACGACGTAGTCAGCCTCAGGTTGGCGAAGCGCCTGCCACCACGCGTCGAGAGTGAGGATCTCGCCCCGTGGCACACGGAGCGGCGAGTGTGCCAGCCGGCGCAGACACAGCTGGCCGCCAAAATCGACGCCCGCGCCGAGCGCCCGAGGTCGGAGTGGCTGGCGCGCCTCGGCCCACAGCGCCAACCGCACGTTGCCGAACCAGCGATCGAAGACCTTGTAGCGCTGGCGGTTGAGCCAGTGCTCCACGATACCATCCGGGTCGCTCTGCTCGGTCGCCCACAACACGGCGAACAAGTCCCGGTGCCGCCTGGCGATGGCGCCCAGTTCGAGCTCGGTCGCGGTTCGGTCGGGCGGCCGCGAGCGAGGCAGCGGGTAGGTGGGATGGGCGCGGCGATCGTAGTACTCGAAGATCTCAATCTGCGTCGGTGCATTGAGCAGCACTGCATCGCCGGGGCCTGCCCATTGCGCCACCGTCTGCGCAATGCCCCGGTAGTCGTCCCGTTGCAGCCGTGGGTCGTGCCACGTGGCAAGCAGGCTTGCGAGCCGGGGCAACCCGAGAGCAGCCAGGAGCACACCGCCGACCACCGCCGAGCGCAGGGCCCTGTCGAGCGCGGCCGGCGCCGCGGCAAGGTTCCGTGGGGCTCCAACGCCCAGACCGCCGCCGGCCAAGCGAGCCAAATGGACGGCGCCGGCTGCCGCGAGCAGCTCGAAGCCGAGCGCGCCAGCGATGAGTTGCTTGGCCTCCCAGGCTGGCCGCGAGAGCCCCGCCAGCCACAGGCCCAGGGGCGGCAGGATCGCCCAGGTGAGTGCCAGGCACGGCCCGAGGCGCTGGCCGCGGCGCCCAGGGCTGACAAGTCCCAGGGCCGCGGTTGCCGCCCAAAGCCAGGTCCAGGCAGCGGCCTGGTCCGGGCGTCGCGCGCCGAGGGAGAACACCCGCAAGGCTTCGGCCAGGGCATAGCGGATGCCGAAGGGCGAGCTGGTGGCTGGCCACTGGGCCAGCGTCGGCCAGGCCCACCACAGCCAAGGCGCGAACAATAGGAAGGCTGCCAGTTGCACCCCGAGCCAGCGCCGGAGCCAGGCCGTCCGAGCCACAAGAGCGCCCTCCGATGGCTCCGCGTCGGCGGCCGCGCGAATGTGCCCCCGGCGCGCCGTCTGGGGGGCGAGCAGGGTGTCGAGGCGCCACCGCCTTGGCGTCCGTGGGGCGAGCAGCGTGTCGGGCCGCCACCCCCTTGGCGTCCGACGGGCAAGCCGGGTCTCGGGCCGGCACCATCCCGCTTGGCGGCCGGAGTTCCCGGCTCGGATCGCGAGCAGCGCCGTGACGTTCAGGGCGGCGGCGACGCTCGCTCCGACCAGGTAGTGGCTGTACAAACTGGCGGTCTCTAGGGCGAGGAGGGCCAACCAGCGACTGCCGTGCCCTCGGCTCGCGGACGCCGGAGCGGCCAGGAGATCCAGGCTCAGCCACAGGGCCGCGGCCCCCAGGGTGGCGACCAGCATGTACATCCGGGCTTCCTGGCTGTACCAGATCAGGTACGGTGAGATGGCGGCCAGCAAGCACGCGCCCAGAGCTACGACAGGGGACCATAGGCGACGGCCAAGGGCGCAGGTCAGCGCCACCAGACAGGTGCCGGCGACGACGGACAGAAAGCGGGCGGCGAAGGCGCTCGAGCCAACGAAGCGCGTCCACCCGGCCAGCGCGACATAGTACAGCGGCGGATGGATGTCGGCAGCAGCGTTGCGGGCGATGGTGACCAGACTGCGCCCCGCGAGCGCGACGCTAAGGCCCTCGTCGTACCAGAGACTCTGGGTATCCAGCCGGTAGGACCGGGCCAAGAAGGCGGCAACCACGAGCGTCACCGCGCCTCCGCGCCACAGCCACGGGAGTCTCTCCCGTTCCTTCGCGCTCCCCCTTCGTGGCGCAAGCATCGCAGGCTGGACGGTGCGAGCCGATCGCCGCTTGCCCGGCGGCGCCGCCTTCAGGAATGCCTAGCGCCGCGGCTTCTGGCGTGGCTTCGTCTGGCCGACAATCGGAATGATTCCGTACTGCTCCTCGGCAGCGCGCAGCAGGCGCAGAATGGTCTCCGGGCTGGTGCGGCTGATGCGACGATAGATTTCCGTCGCCGTCATCGGGCGATTGAGGTTCTCGATAAGCGTACGCAGGACCGCGGTGGCGAGGGGAATGGCGGGGTCTAGGTAGTCGGGCTTGGGGGCTCGCTCCACGAGCACGCGAACCCACAAGGGCGGCAGCTGATGGACTTCCGCCGTGTCGGGGTCGACATAGTCCATGGGTGGACCATCGAATGCTCCCGGGTCGCTTTCGCTGAGCATGTCGGCGAGGATTTGCTCCAGTCGGCGATGCCGGCTTCGCCACCACTCGAGGTCGATGGCAAATGGCGTATGGACGTCGACGTACGGGTGCATCGGCGTTTCAGCTCTTCTCTGGCCGATCGGCGGTTTCCGAGCCAAGTTGGTCGTCGCCGCTGCGGCGGTCTTGGCTCGTCATGCCGTCATCGAGACGACGCGCCCGGCGGGGCACTAGTAGGCCGCCTTGAGCGCCCAGAGCGGCGCATCGATGGTGCCTACGTTGCGGAAACGATCATCGGCAGCGAGTGCCAGGTCCAGGGCCATCGACCAGGCTTCCAGAGGGGCGCTCTCATCGACCCCCAGCTCCGGCAGGATCTCAGACGCCGGCAACGGATTGCCGCTCAAGAGCAGGACGGCTTCGGCCAGGTTGCAGTGCCCCATGTTGATTTCCGGCAGAAGGGCTCGGATGACCCAGCGATCGCCCTGGGAGACCCACTCCGCATCGGCGCCCAGGATCTCGCGCAGCTGATGAGTCACGAGATCGGCGAAGCGCTCCGCAATGGCCTCGGGGTCGACCTCGCCCAGCTGCTGGTTGAGGGCATGTTCGGTCTGCAGGCCGGCGGCGAACTCGCGGCTGCCACCGGGCAGTTTGACTCGAATGACCTCATACGGGCCGTAGTGCGGATTGTTGCCCGGCCGCACCCGATCGACCGTCCCCACGGCGCCTTCCAGGATCGGGAAGACCACCTTCTGGCCGACGGTGTATCGATCGGCCGGCCGATACAGAACGCCGCCACTGGCACTGGCGCGGTGAGCTTGCGTGATCCGGTCCACGTGGTAGCGGATCAGCTCCCGGGCCAACTGCTCCAACTCCGCCGGGCGGCCCGCTTCCAGAACGCGCTCGTAGACGTGGTCCAGCTCGTGGCTTGTGGGTGTGAACGATTCCAGCCAGTATTCAGGCGTGTCGATTGGTTTCGGCATTTCCGGGGAAGAGCTCGCTCGGGCATGCGGCGCGCAAACGAGGATTATAGGATCGCAGCCAGGCCGCTGTCAACTTTCCGTCAGCGACAGGATGGCCCGCACCACCGCCAGGCCAGGCGCCACCGGATCGATGCCGGCACGTGGCCAGTCGGTGAGCACCAGACCGCGGCTCTGGGCACGTCGTACCTCAGCCTCCGAGAAGCCGCTGGGCGGCGGACAGAGGACGTCCACCGAGAAGGGGCGTCCTTCGAGGGTCTTGGCCAGCGGCTTTCCGCCGGGGCATAGGAGCAACGCCAGGCTGCTCACCTGGCAGGCATCCAACGCCTGATCGTAGAGCATCGGCGGCGCCAGTACGGGGCAGCGACCGCGACCGTGAATCTCCGCCGCGTCACGAGCGACAACCGTCCAGTGGTTCGCGGGCTCCGCCGTGACCCCATAGTCCAGGCGGCGTAGTTCACAGCGATCCGAGACGAGCGGCACAAACGCCACCACGCCGAGTGCCGTGCCCTCGATGATGAGCCGGCGGTAGTCGGCTGGATGGAGGAGCGCATGGTACAGGCTGATCTTGGTGCGCGGCTCGGGCGAAAGGCGACGCCCGGAGACGACGCCGGTGCACAGGTCGGCGCTGCAGCCCTCCACGCGGACAACGGTCTCCCAACCCGAGTTGTCCAAAGCTATTAGTTCGCCTTCGGGCTGCACTCCGCGCGCCACGGCCCGAGCCGCGTCCGTCCCGCGCAGTGTGAGTCTCCCGCCGACGATGCTGCCCGCCGGCACAAACAGGCGCGGCACCAGCGACGGCGTGTTCAGCTTTCGGGCCTCACCGCCACCAGGGCCAGCCAGTCCCCGCTGCAAGGCTCAGCCGCAATGCGAAAGCCGGCGGCGCGCAAGGCCTCGGCGACCTGTGGGCCTTGGTCAACGAGGATGCCGGAGGCCACGAGTCGGCCTCCTGGCACCAGCCGACGAGCGAACTCGGGGGCCAGGGTGACAATGGTCCCGGCCAGTAAGTTGGCGGCCAGGACATCGAACACCTGCGCTGGCAACTCCCAGGTCTCGCCCACGAATGTCGCAAGCTCGATGCCGTTGCGCTGCGCATTGGCCCTCGCGGTGTCCACCGCCTCGCGCTGGATGTCCAGAGCCACCACATGGCCAGCACCCATCTTGGCTGCCGCAATCGCCAGAATGCCGCTCCCTGTGCCCACGTCCAAAACGTGGTCGCCAGGCCGGACCAGGTCCTCCAACGAGGCCAGGCAGAGTCGCGTGGTCGGGTGCAGGCCGGTTCCGAAGCACATGCCCGGGTCCAGCACGATGACGCGATCGCTCGGCGCCGGCTCGACGTGGCACCAAGAAGGCACCACCAGGCAGTGCCGACCGATTCGTTGCGGCACGTAGCGCTCCTTCCAGGCCTCGGCCCAGTCGGTCGGCGACAGCTGACGGATGGTGGCTTCGGGAATAGGCCGGAGCCGGCCGAGATACCACAAGCCGAGCTCGAGTCGGGCGCGCGCTTCGACGTCGTCGGCTGGGAGGTACGTTCGGACGTGGGTAATCGGCACCGCCAGGTTGGCGCCATCGTCGGGCCCTGCGGTGACCTCGGTGTGCACGACGGCGCCACCACCGTAGCGCTCGAACAGCTCGGCCACCGCCTCCGCGGCCTCGCCGTCGACTTCGACGCTCAGCTCGATGAGGGTGCCGGCCGACTCACTCACCCCAGCCGCTCGCGAACGCGCTCCCACACACTCCGACGGTCGACCACCTGGGCCGACGGCAGGCTCAGCCGCAACTGCTCGAAGAGGCGGCGCTCCTCGCGGCTGAGCTTGGTGGGCGTGATGACCTGGACGGTGACCACCAGGTTACCGCGCCGCTCGCTGCCCAAACGGTGCACTCCCTTGCCCTCCACGACCACCGTGTCGCCGGTCTGCGTGCCGGCAGGAACGACCAGCGTGGTGGCACCGTCCAACGTTGGCACCTCGATGGCGCTGCCCAGTGCCGCCTCGGCGGGATTGATGCGCACCACGAGGTGCAAATCACCGCCCTGCCGCTCGAACAAGGGGTGGGGTGCGACCTCGACGACCACAAACAGGTCGCCATGCGGACCACCCCGCAGCCCCGCGTCGCCCTCGCCGGTCAACCGAATCTGCATGCCGTCCTCAATGCCGGGCGGAATGTCCACCTCCAGGCGGCGACGCTTCAGGATCCGGCCATCCCCTCGGCAAGTGGCGCAGGGCGTGCCGATCACCTGGCCCTCGCCGCGGCACTGGGGGCAGGTCTGGGATGTAACGAATCTGCCGAAGAGCACCTCCTGGGCGCGGCGGATCTCACCCTGACCTTGACATGTGCTGCAGATCACCGAGCCGCTACCCGGTTCGGCACCCGTGCCGCCGCACGCTTCGCAGCGCTCGAAGCGATCCACCTCGATCGTCCGCGTGACTCCGAAGCCCGCCTCGGGCAAATCCAGTCGCAGTCGGACGCGCCGATCCTGACCGCGCTCGACGGCAGGTCGGCTCCGAGGGCGCGGTCGCGACCCGAAACCGAACAGCTGGTCGAAGATGTCCCCCAGATCGCTGAACGGATAGCCGGCGTCGGCAGCCGTGCGGGAGTCCAAGCCGGCGTGGCCATACCGATCGTACAGGGCTCGTCGTTCGGGATCACGCAGCACCTCGTAGGCCTCGTTGATCTCCTTGAAGCGCGCCTCGGCCCCCGGTTCGTTCCCCCGGACGTCCGGATGATGCTGCCGGGCCAGGCGCCGGTAGGCCTGGCGAATCTCGTCGCTGGTGGCCCTGCGGTCGACGCCCAGCACCTCGTAGTAGTCGCGTTTCATCGGCTGCTTCGTCTGCAGATGCGAGAGCGCGGGCCCGCCGCAACGTCACGCCGGCATGACCGGTTGGCCGGCCAGCAAATGGGTCATCAGTTCGGCCACGTATTCGACCGCCGGCACGGCACGCTCGTAGGGCAGCCGCGTTGGGCCCACCACACCCACGAGCCCATCCTGACGGGTTCGACCTCCGAAGCGCGACAGGATGAGCGTAATGGGGGGCCACTCCTCCAGTGGCGGCTCGCCGCCGATGAAGACGTGGGCACCCTGAAGGCGCAGCCTGGTCACCAAGATGTCCAGCCCCTCGCCATGCTCCAGGACGGAGACCACGTGGCGCAGCTGGCCGCTCACCGCCAACTCGGGCTCCTCGACAATGCGCGCCAACCCCGAGTGGTACAGCCGCGGTGGGCGGACGGCACGGCGACGGGGGCTGCTCACCAGCTCTCGAATGGCAAGGGCAGCCTCCTCCTGGAAAGGCGTTGTCCACCCGGCCCCGGTCCAATCGGTCTGGGCGAAGCCGGCCACGTGCTCGTTGACCCGCCGACTGAACCGGTCGAGGAGCTCCTGGTCATATTCGTGCTGCGGGCACCAGCGCACCTGACGCACCTGTCCGTCGTCGAGGACGACGACGATCTGCACCACGCCACCGCCTAGGTCCACCAACTCGAGGCGCCGTAGCGCTGCGCCAATACTGGGCAAAGCGGCGGCTAGCCCCGCCACTCCCGAGAGCTGAGAGATCATATCCGCGGCGATCTGCATCCAGCGCTCCGGGTCCCAGCCGGCGGCCAGAAAGCGGGCCCGAATGGCCCGCCGTTCCTGGGCCGACAGGGTGCCCCGCCGGAGCAGGTGCTCGGCGAAGTACCGATACCCGGCAACGGTCGGTACCCGGCCGGCGGAGGTATGGGGATGGGTGAGCAACCCCAGCTCCTCCAACGCTGCCATCTCGGCGCGGACGGTAGCCGGGCTTACGGCAACGTCGCTACGCCGGGCCAGAGCGGCAGACGGCACTGGCTGGCCGGTCCGAATGTGCTCTTGCACCACCAGCATGAGGATGCGGGTTTGCCGCTCGGTCAGCTCGCGCGAAGGCGGAGGGCCTGCAATCATCGTTCCCCGTCGGGCCGCGGCCCATGGCACCGTCGTCGGCGCTCAGCCTCCTCGGCTGGTGCTCGCCGCCGGCGAAGCGCCGCGGCCGGCGCACTAATCCTAGCTTCCTCTTCGCCCGCCGTCAACACCCGCGCTGCCTCTCTGCCGGCCGTCGACACCAGGGATTCCTGTCCGTCCGGCGTCAACCCCTGCGCTCCCTCGCGGGCCGCCGTCGACAGCGGGGATTCCCGTCCGTCCGGCGTCGAGACCGGCGATTCCTCTCCGCCCGGCGTCCACAGCGACGGTCTCTCGCCGCCTGCGTTCGGCCCTTGTCAGACGTCAGTAAGCGTTGGGATCGCGGAAGAACTGGAGGACTGTCAGTGCCATGATGCGAAAGTCAAACAGAAGGGACCAGTTCTCAACGTAGTATAGGTCATATTTCGTGCGTTCAGCAATTGAAGTGCTGCCCCGCAGCCCGTTCACCTGCGCCCAGCCGGTGATGCCTGACTTCTCGCGATGCCGCTCCATGTAACGCGGGATCTGACGCTGGAACTCGCGCACGAACTCGGGCCGTTCGGGGCGCGGCCCGACTACGCTCATGTGACCGAGGAGCACGTTGATGAGCTGCGGCAGTTCGTCGATGCTCGTTCGCCGCAACCAGCGGCCAATGCGGGTGCGCCGCGGATCCTCGCGTACCGCCCAGACGGCGCCCGAATCCCGCTCGGCATCGGCCCGCATGGTGCGGAACTTCAGCATCGGAAAGGGGCGCGCGTCCAGCCCCATGCGTTCCTGCACGTAGAAGGCCGGGCCCGGCGAGTCCAGTTTCACCAGGATGGCGACGAGGAGCATGAGCGGCGAGAGCAGCACTAGGGCGGTGCCGCTGAAGGCGATGTCGATCAAGCGCTTCAACGATCGACGCCAGCCGCTGAGTGCCACGTCGTGCATCGTTAATAGCGGCAAGCCATCCAGGTGCCCCATGCGCAGCTCGCTGGCGAGGATCTGAAACACGTCGGGATAGATGCGGACGGACAGACCTTCGCGCGAACACTGGCTCGTAAGTTCCAGCAGCTGTTGCCGCGACGGCTCCGGCAGGGCAATCAGAACCTCATCCACCGCCAGGCGCTCGACCAGGTCCGCGAGCTGGCTCGTGCGGCCGACGATCGGCACGCCGCGGACGCGGGACAAGCGTGGCACATCGGCCACCACGCCCACCACCTGGTAGCCCAAGGCGGGCCGGGCCTGGATACGCGTCAGCAGGTCCTGCGCCTCGGTACCGGCTCCGACCACCAGCACGCGGTCGCAACCAATGCCGCGCTTTCGAATGCTGCTCCATACCGACCGGTGAACAAGACGCAGCCCGAGGACCAGAGCGAAGGTGAGAAGCCAGTCGTAGACCAGGATGCGACGCGAGACCTCCAGTCTGGGCAACACCAGGCTGATCACGGCCATGGATAGGAGAATCCCAATCGACACGGCCCGCAGGATGTGCGCCGCCAGATCCACCCGCGACACTCCTCGCGGCTGGTGGTAAAGCCGGGCGCTGAAGAACACCACCGAGAGGGTGAGAACTTGCACCAGCACCAGGTAGCCGAGTCCCACTTCGACGCCGTACTCCCCAAAGCCGCTGGGGGGCGCGGTCGCATCCTGCACCACCGTCCGGAGGTACACCGCGTAGGCCAGCCAAATGCCCAGGGCGAAGCCAAGGAGGTCGAGCGCCAGCTGCGACAGTCGCTCCAGCCAAAGGCGGCGACAACGGGCATCACGCTTCACGGACCACTCCGGGCAGCACGCATCTCGGCGATCAGCCGCCGACCCCCACGCAAGGCGAGGGCCAGCACGATCAGCCAATGGATGGGCCGGCTCGTAGTGCGAGCATAGTGCTTCTGATAGAACAACCACATCGCACGCGTGAACTCATAGCTGGCCCGCGAGCTTCGCGCCGCGGCAGCGCGCTTGACGTGTTGGATCGTCACCTGCGGGCGATACACCACCCGCCAGCCGGCCTGGCGGATCCGGAACGCCCAATCAAGATCTTCGCCGTACATCCAGAAGCGCTCGTCCAGCAGGCCGACCTGCTCGATGGCCGTACCTCGGACCAGCATGCAAGCACCGACCACAGCGTCCACGTCCACGGGCAGGTCTGGGTCCAAGTAGGTCAGATTGTACCGGCCGAACCGTCGACTTCCAGGAAACAGGCGCGACAGGCCCGCGAAGCGGTAGAGGGACACGGCCGGAGTGGGGAAGCTGCGGCGGCAAGCCAGGTCCAGCGAACCGTCGGCGCGCACCAGCTTGGGGCCGACCACGCCGATATCCGGCTCGGCTTCCAGAAAGGCCACCAGCTCTGCAATGGCGCCCGGCGGCACGACGGTGTCGGGGTTGAGCAGCAGCGCGTGCCGGGCGAGGGCGCTGCCGCCGGCGGCAAAGCCCGCATCGCGCAGCAGTTGGTTGTTCGCTGCGGCATAGCCGAGATTGCGGTCGCTCATCAGGAGGTGCACGTCGGGGAACTCTCGCTGCACCACGGCAACGCTGCCGTCTTGCGAGGCGTTGTCGAAAACCCACACTCCGGCGGCCAGGCCGTCCAAGCCACCCTCGTGCAAGGAGCGCAAGCACCGCTCGAGCAGCGGTGCCGTCTCGAAGCTCACAATGGCCACCGCGACGTCGAGCTGTCGAGTCACGCATGCCCCTCGTCACGCGGCGAGCCGCCACGCTCACTCGTTACGTCTGCCACATGGGCATCGCCCTGGCGACGAGTCACGTGCAGCCGGTCCAAGTGCTCCAGAAAGGCCTGGGCATAGCGACGGCTGGTCTTGAAACGATCGCGCAGATCGGCAATGGTGATCTGCCCTGCGCTGGCCAGGATGTCCAGCACCGCTTGGCGCATCTGTTCGTAGGCATCGTGGCTCAACAGAACCTCGTCGCTGACCTCCATCAGTTCCTGGCGCTCGACCAAAGCCGCCAACACCTCGGGACCGACCGCCAGTCGTGCCTCCTTGGCCGAGGGCGGAGTGTAGGGTGCGGTCCGGAAGCGAGCCAGGAGCGCCGCGGCCGCCGCCTGCTCCTCGGGCCGGAAACGCACTTGGTGACGAGGCAAAGCAACGGTTCGAGGCGCCCTCACCAGCCAACCTTCGGCTGCAGCCTGGACCAAGAAGGCGGCAAAGGCTTCGCCGTCCAGGCCGAGTCGTTGCCGAAGCTCCTCCACCGCCATTCCCTGGCGCAACGGATGGCGCGCATGGTAGCCGGCCACCGTTGCCTCGGCCCGTCGTCGCAAGGCATCCCAACCACGGTCGGTGAACCACACCTCGCCAAGGCGCTTCACTCGGCCGTCCGCTTCGAGCATCGCGGCAGCAAGGTCTCGCTCGTGGGCCTCCAGACCGCTCTCGGCAGCAGGCAGAGCCGCCAGCCGACACGGTTGACGTTCCTCGACAAGGTGCCAGAGTGCGCGATCGGCTGCACCGCTGGCCAAATCCTCGAATCGCTGGCGGGTCTCGGGCCGGAGCCTTCGCCAGCGCCGGGGCGCGCAGGGGTCGAGCACGCGGCCACCGCCCAGCGTCCTCGACGGCGACGGCTGGCGAATCACGAAGCGGTCGCCAGCCGCCACCACTGCCGGCGTGGCCAGAATGAGCTGGGCATAGCCCGACTCGCCGGACCCGATCGCCGCCCCGCCGATGGTGCGCACGCGCGCTGGAATCTGGCCTGCGCCGTGGAAGAAGGCCACCGTCATGTCGTGCCGCACCGGCCTGGCGGTCGGCAGAACGCGCAACTCGACGTCCAGCCGCTGACTAACCGGATACGGCATGTCCGCGACGAGCACGTCGCCCCGACGGATCTGCCCCACGTCTACGCCGGCCACGTTGACGGCCGTGCGGGCGCCCGGGCCGGCGGTGGACGTAGCTTGGCCGTAGGTGTGGATGCTGCGCGCCCGCGAGCGCAAGCCCGAAGGCAGAAGGACAACCGCTTGCCCCACCCCGAGCGTCCCATCGCGCAGCGTGCCGGCGACGATGGTGCCAAGTCCGGCCAATGTGAAGACGCGGTCGATCGGCAATCGCGGACGGCCGCGGTCCAAAGGAGGAGGGGTGCTGGCGAGGATGCGGTCCAGGGCAGTGGTGAGATTTCCCAGGCCGTCGCCGGTGACGGCGCTCACCTCGACCAGGGGTGCATCGGCCAGCGAGGTGGACGCCAGCATCTCGTGGACAGCCTGACGAATGAGCGCCAGCCACTCGGCGTCTACCAGGTCGGTTTTGGTCAGCGCCACCACACCGCGAGTGATTCCGAGGAGATCGAGGATCTGGAGGTGCTCGAGGGTCTGAGGCATGGGCCCCTCGTCAGCGGCAACGACCAGGAGAACCGCATCCGTTGCCGTTGCGCCCGCGACCATGTGATGGACGAGATCCTCGTGGCCTGGCACATCGACGAAGCTGGCGAGCATGCCGCTGGCCAGTCGGCACCAAGCGAAGCCCAGATCGATCGTCATGCCCCGTTCGCGTTCCACGGCCAGGCGATCGGGATCGGTGCCCGTAAGTGCTTTGAGGAGCGCACTCTTCCCGTGATCGACGTGGCCCGCGGTGCCGATCACGACCACCTTGTCCTGGAGCATCGGCTAGTCCTCGGGCGCCTCCTGCCGTGCGCGGCGCTCCCGACGGAGTGCCCGTCGCCGCTCCTCCACCACCGACGGCCGCGCTTCGTACGGCAAGTCGGCTTCCCAGTCGCGGATCACCTGGCCCAGCCGATCATGCACCGCGGTCACCACCCGCAGCAGCTCCTCCCGGCTGGCCCGAAGGGCGTCGGCATGCGCCTGTGCCTCCTGCCGCGCCGCATCCGCTTGCCCCTGGATCTGGCCGGCCAGTTCGACCACTCGTTCCTCCAGCGAGCGCAAGGTAGCCTCCATGGCCGAAATATGCCCATCGCGGAGCCGCCTCGCCTGCTCTTGCTGCACCAGGAAGGCCTGCCACTCGGACTCCCAGGAAGCCAGCCGCTCAGCCAGCGAGCCGCTCAGCTGCTCCCGCCACACGCGCTGTGCCTCGGCCAGCTCGTGCTGGGCGCGCTGCAGTCCGCGCACCTCCTCCGCCATCTGTTCGGCGAGCGCCTGGCTCTGCCGAACGGTCTCGCTCTGGGCCTCGATTCGCGCCTGCCAGCCGGCCACATTCTGCTCTTGTTGGCCGAGCTGGCGTTGGAGGTCGGCCAGCCGTCCTGCGGTACGGTCTTCGCGCTGGCGCGCGGTCTCCTCGATGGCCTGGCGCTCGCGCTGCATTTCGTCCAGGCGCACCGCCAGCGCGGCGAGCTGCTGGCCGAGGAGGTCCATTTGGCCCGCCAAGGTCCCGAACTGGGCCTCCTTTTCCAAGGCATCGACGCGCATGGCTAGCGCTGCCAGCTCATGACTTCTCTGCTGCAACTGCCCCGCCATGCGCCGCAGCGCTTCGTCCGCGGTGCGCCGCACATCGGCTGCCAACTGGTCGATGGTTCGCTGGCGGTCTTCGCCAAGCTGGCCGAGGCTTCGCTCCAAGGTCGCCAAACGCGTGCGATCGAGTCGCACATGCTCCAGCTGGCCGGCCAGGTCGGCCTGGGCGGCCAACGTCGCGGCGAGTTGTCCCTCGATGGTGGTCAGACGCGCCTGCACCCCGGTGGCGTTAGCGCGCAAGGCCTCGACCTGGGCGGCCAGGTCGCGAACGACCCGGGCCATTTCGTCAAGACGATCCACGGCGATGGGCTCCGCTTTCGGCTGCGGTGCGGGGAGGCGGCGTGGGGCCCTGGGGCACCTGCCGCATTATAGCGTATTGCCCGCCCGACGGCGCAGGCGCAATGCGCTCAGCGGCCGGGCGCACTCCCCACGAGCAGGCAGGGGAGCGGCAACCGCGCCTGCGCTGCCAGTTCGGAGCTGAGCCACACCTCGGTGCCCGATTCATCGCGCACCAACGCCACGTTGCGAAGACGTCCGCCAGCGGATGTAACCACCCGCGCATCGTACGACACGGCCGCGACACGCCCCGGTGCCACCGAGGTATGCCAAACCAGGCTGCGGCCATCGGCGCCTACCGCCGCCTCACCGCTGTCGACGTGGACCGATTGGGGTACCAGGCGCAGCCCGCTGGGCAGCCAATCGGTGACGGCCACGGCGCTTGCGATGCGCGTTCCCGAGTTGCGGACGACGATGGTGAACGTCGCCAGCTCGCCGAATGCAGGTGGACTCTGGCCGGTATGGACGGCCTTGTGCGAGGGCGCCAGATCGGGGGCATTGGCTCGCAGGCTGAGGCTGCGGCGCAGGGGCAGCCCCTGCGGGTCCGTGATGGCCACCGAGGTCTGCAGGTGGCTGTTGGGCGGCACGTCGTCGGCCAGACGCAGCTCTGTGGTGACGAGGCGCCGCTCGCTGGCAGCCAGCGAACCGGTCCAGCGCAGGGTTCGTGGCGGCAGGAAATCCCAGTCCGCGGGTGGCGCCGTAACCGTTGTGCTGGGTGGCAGATCCCAGTGAACGGCCACCCCGGAGGCCACCTGCCGGCCTTCGTTGCACAGCTTCAAGTCGAGGCGCACGTCGTCGCCGCCCGCAAGGACGAGACGGCCATCCGCCACCTGGAGGGAGCTTGGATGCATGGGGCTGAACCAGTCCACCGCGCGCCGGATGATCTCGGCGCTGCACTCCGAATCCATGAGGCCCAGGTCAAGCGCCAGGAACAGGGACTTGAACGGTGGGACGGCCACCTCCAGGCCGACGGCCTGACCGGCGCCATCCAGCAGCGCTGGCCGAGCCTCGGGTCTAGGCACGAGCGCGTCGCTGAGGTCATCTCTTGGACTGCGCAGCGGCAGACGGCAGCCATCGAGGCCGGCCAAGATGCTCTCCTTCGCCCCGCGCAGGGGACCCTGGTGGGCTTGTCCGTCATCGATGGCGTAGCCGGCGACGCCCAGAAAATCGGCGTGAAACAGCCGGTCGGCGGTGTATGGGGTGGTAGCACGAATCAGTAAGTAGTCTTCGCTGGAAAACAGCAGCCGACCGCCCGCTCCCAGGTACGTGGCCAGGGCGCGCTGGCCGTCGAGGTTGAGGCTGCCGTCGGGCCGCCAGTCGTAGCCCGTGAACCAGATGACCGCCGGATAGGCGGCCAGATCGGCCGCCGACGGAATGTCAGGCGCATGGCGCAAGAGTCCGAGCTCCCAGTGGTCGTATGCCAGGCCGAGCCGCCGGAGCCCGGCCACGTACCGGTCCTCGCTCTGGTAGAAGAAGTCGCCGTCGACGAGCAAGAGGGGGGCCAGTCGAGATGCGGTCAGCGTAAGACTGACGGCGGAGCTGGCACGTCCATCGGAAGCCACTACGGTGGCGTGGTCCAAGGCGCCACGGGGCACGTCCGGCACGCGTGTTCGGACGCCGAAGTCGACCTGCGCGCAACCGCCGAGCGTCAGTGGCTCGCCGAGCGGTTTGTCAAAGCCTGCCTGCCAAAGCGTCCACGGCCAGGCGTGATTCGCCAACCGAATGTCGACGGTCGCGCTCAGCGTGCTGACGTTGCGCAGCGTGACGGTGAAACTGAGTGTCCTGCCGACGTCCGCTGATCGGCGATCGAGGTCCGCCCGAAGGCGCAGTCGGTTCGGGGGTTCGGCACGCCACAAGCCCTCGATCACACGTGCCATCACCTGGTCCCGCAGCCGTGCCCCAGCGATGCCTTCGAACCCGAAGCCGAAGATCACCGCGCGCCCAGCGGCGCATGGCCCCACCTGCATCCCGGCGTCGCCACCGCCCTCGTACGTGGCAATGGGCGCTGCCGCCAACGGATCAAGCGGCCGAAGCACGTCGGGAGCGACCTGATTGTCGGCGCTGTCCGGCCCATTGAGCGTCAGCCGCAGGCCTGACAAGAGCCCGCTCGGCGTGCCCATGATGGTCAGGCTGCCGGAGTTGTCGCGCACCACGCGGCTGCGCAAGCGGCGCTCCACGTACGGGTGCTGTTGTGGCTGACGGTTGCAGGCGTCGCTGCCGGCGTCCGAGCCGCCATCCAGGCACAGGATGTCCTGCCCGGTCAGGAACAGTCTTCCACCTGCCGCCAGGTACTTGTCCAACACTTCGGCGGCATTCACCGTGCCTGGCGAACTGGTATGGTGCGACCAGACAACGATGTCGTAGCGCTGGAGGTCTTCCAGCCGCGGCGGGCCGCCGTCGGCGCCGGGTCCGGCCGAATCATCGATCACCGGCCACTCATCGAACGGGTAGCCGGTGCGATCCAGCGCCTGGCGAAAGCGATCGATGGCCGGTCGATAGAGCCAGGCGTCGCCGTCCACGAGGAGGATGCGCGGTGCCGGGTCAAGCTCATAGGAGCGGGTGATGGTGGCTCCGGCAGTGATGGTGACGGTGTCGGTCAGGATGCGGTAGCCTAGCTCGCGGATACGCACCGTGTAGCGGCCGGCAGGCAGTTGGGCGCTGAATCCGGTGTCGGGGTTCGACCGCAGGGCAAACTCGCTTGGCACATTCAGTAGCTCCAGCCGGGCAGCCATCGGGATCCGCTGACTACCTCGACGGGCGTACACCCAGCCGGCGAACTGGCCCACCGAAGGGAGGGGCTCCAGGACGAAATCCACTTGGCTGGTCTCGTCCTTCTGCACCGTCACCGGCCGCTCGGTCCGAGGGCCGAAGGCGAAGGCTTCCGCCGTCAGGCTGTAAACCCCAGGCCGGACGGCGAGTTCGTACTTGCCGTCCTCGTCCACCTCGACAGTGGCCAGCGCACCGCCGCCCAGTTCGTGCAGCCCGATGCGCGCCCAGGGAATGGCGGTGCCGTCGAGCCGGGTCACGCGCCCGCGCACGAAGCCGACCTCACCCACGGTGGCTACGGCCGCATAGGCGTTGACGAGGCCCCAGCCCGACTGGGCGTTCGGCTGGATGGGTCCCACAGCTGTCGCCGTTCGCTTCAGGATAACTGCCACCGTGGCCGGCGTAAGATCCGGCTTGGCTTGCTTGAGCAAGGCGATCACGCCGCTGACGTGTGGCGCGGCCATGCTGGTGCCGGTCTTCACGCCCAAACCGCCGCCGGGGATGGCCGAGGTGATCGCCACCCCCGGAGCCATCAGTTCGGGCTTGTTCTGTTGCCAAAGGGTCGATCCGTAGCCGCTCTGCGGCCAGCGACGGAGGCTGGAATCCACGGCGCCGACGGCAATCACGTTCGGGTAGCTGGCCGGCTCGGTCACGGTGCCGGCGCGGTTGCCGGCGGAGGCCACGACGACGATGCCGGCTGCTGTGAGGGCATCGATGCTGTTCTTGAGCACGAGACTCCCGTCGCTGTCCTCATTGCCCAGACTCAGGTTCACGATGTCCGGACGCAGGTCGCTCGCTCCGCCCGGAGCCAACAGCCACTGCAGGCCTTCGATGATCCAGCTGACCTGGCAGGTGACGTCGGCGCACACGCGAGCAGCAATCCAGTGCGCCCCGGGGGCGACGCCGATGCCATCGCCGCCGACGGCGGTGCCGGCGACGTGGGTACCATGGCCAATGCTGTCCACGGGGTAGGCGTTGCCGAACCCGCACAGTGGGTCTTCCGGTCGGCACCACCAGTTGCCCCGGTTCCGGAAGCCTCCGGACAGATAGCCCCGATAGCGCGTTCGGAGGCTGGGGTGGTGAACGTCGACACCGGTATCCAGGACGGCGATGGTGACACCGCTGCCGTCGATGCCAAAGAGCCGCCACACCTCATCGGCCCGCACCGCCCGGATGTTCCATGGCGGCGGGCTTTCCGCTGCCCGGCCGGGATCCGCGCCCAAGGACTGCCAGGGTTCGAGATGCAGCGAGCCGTCAAGGGCAAGGAAACGCACGCCGGGCGCCGCCGCCAGGTCGGGCAGGGCCGCAGGTGCCACGGTGACTGCTACGGCGTTGGCCAGCCACAGGGATGTCACGCGCCCAATCCGACCGGCCTGCCGCTCGCGCTCCAGATAGGCCAGCAGCGGCTGGGCATAGCGCGCAAAGGCCAGCGGACGCGCTTGCAGACTGGTCAGAGCATTGCCCGATGAGGCCGCGGGCTCACTCTTTTCGGGTAGAGCCAAGTGGACGATCACCGGAATGTGGCGCTCGCCCGCGTGGGCCAGTTCGCGTCGCAGCGCGGGATCCACCACGGCACGGGGACCCCGTCCGCCGGGGAGGGTCCGTGCTGCGGTCGGCGACCGGTCTGCCGCACGATGGTCTGCCACGGCCGGCGGTCGCACAAGGCCGGCTACGGCTCGCGAATGGGCCTCGGCGAGGGGCCACACAGCTACGGTTAGGAGCAGCAAGCCTCCCAGCACCGCGCGCCAGAGACGGAACCGAGAACTCACCGGGTGCGGGCTCGGCTGCGGCAAGGCCTTCGCTCCCCAGAAGAACGTGGCACCGCCGGTCGGCGGGGACGCGGCAGATCGCTGGCAGTCATTCGGAGCGCTGCCGCCCTACTCACCGGGCGGTGGATCGGAGCGCTGCCCCTGGCGGGGCTCAGGGCCGGCTGCAGCCGGAGCTGGCAGTGGCACGCCGCGCGCCACGATGGCCATGACGGTAGCGCCATGCCCCGAGCGGAGTGTCAGGTCTTCGCCAGAGTTAACCAAGAGCAGCTGGTTGCCTACCACCGTGCCTTCTTCCTCGCCCGAGCGGTAGTCAAGCACGCCGCGGTAGACGGCCAAGAGAAGCGATCCGCTGGGCACGACGTAGAAGCCGCTCGAGCCGCGCAGGCGGCTGGCTGCAGCCACGGTGCTGCCCGCCGCGCCGCACGGCAACCAGGCGAACTCGGGCGCCTTGCGGGCCGTTACAGCAGCGCTTACCTTGGTGACTGAGGCCCGCCCTGGCGGGGCTAGCGTTTCGTGGCCATTGTCGCGTCCTGTGGTGCCCAGGTTCTCGATGCTGAGCACCGTCGAACGCATGCCCGAATAGGTGTTGTACGCCACCTCCGCCGGCACGGACACGACTTCCCCCTCGCCGACGATCGTCTTGCCCGAAGCACAATCGACGGTGATTACGCCCTCGGTGACGATCAGCATGTGAGGCCGCGCCAGTCTTCGATGCCAGCTCCGAGCGCCCTGGCAGATGAACAGTGACACCTCGGCGCTGCCCAGATGAGCCACCGGGATGCAGTGGTACGGCACCTCCACTTGTTCGGCGATTGCCGCCAGGTCCAGTATCTGGGTCATCCGTCGTCTCCGCTCGGCCGAGGCCCAAGCGACTTCGCTCCGCTGGCTGCGGGCCGGCACGGCAACCCGCACCTGCCGGACACGTGTTGCGAGCCGTGCAGGGCGCATTATACGGCCGCGTTGGGGTGTGGGAAAAAGGGGTGCCTCCAGCACCGGTGCCAGCAGCCACTTCGCCTTGTCGGCCGGCCCAGTGGCCAGCCGGTCGAGGGCCGGGCCAACGGCGAGCTGGGTTCGTCACACTTCCGGACGGATGGCAGGCGGATACAAGCCTTCCATTCGTGGCACCAGCGTCTGCCAACGATAGCACGCTTCGACCCGAGCCCGCGCGCACTCCCCAAGCTGCGCACGGCGCTGAGGGTCGCGCAAGGCCGTCACCACGGCTTGCGCCAAGTCGGCTGGCTCGTCGGCCACCAGCAGCTCCTCGTCCCTTTTGACCTCGAGTCCCTCGGCACCCAGCGAGGTGGCCACAACTGCTTTGGCCATCGCCATGGCCTCCAGGATCTTCAGGCGGGTGCCGCCTCCCACACGCAATGGCGCCAGCACGACGGCGGCCGCCTCCAGCTCGGGCCGCACGTCGGCCACCTCGCCGGCCACCGCCACACCATCGCCCGCCAAGGCCAGGACACGCGGCACCGGTTGGCGGCCCACGATGCGCAACTCCGCGTGCGGCTGCTCGCGGCGAATCCGTGGCCAGACCTGCGTCACGAACCAGGCCATGGCGTCGATGTTGGGCCGGAAGTCCATCTTGCCCACGAACAGGCAGCGGCCCGGTACTTCCCGCGCCCGGTCCGCGGGCCGGTAGTAGTCGGTGTCAACACCGTTGGGTACTTCGACCACCTGCTGGCGAGGTGCCAGCCGCTGCAGCGCCAGCCGGTCGGCGCGACTCACGGCGATGGCGCCATCGACCCGCCGCAGGAAGTGGGCTTCGAAGCGGCGTAGCTTGAGCGTCTGGACGAACGAGTAGGCGGCACCGGGCCAGCCAGTAAGCCGCCGCAGGTCCGCCTGCCAGGCGCGGTGCTGGAGCAGCCACTCGGCGTTGTGCGCATCGTAGATCAGCCGCCCGGCGGTTCCGGATCGCAGCCACCAGTTGCGTGCTGCCTCGCCGTAAGCGGCCATTTCCAGCCCCTCGACTTGGATCACCGCGAAGGGATCCGCCTCGATGCGGGATTCGTCGAGAAGCCGCAAGAGGGCGTTCGTCATGGCCGCCGAGCGCAAGCGCCGCACCAGGTCGGGCGTCAGGGTGATGGCGAGCTCGGTGGCCCGTCGTAGGAGGGACCGCTGGGCTGGGGAGGGCACCAGGAATGGTTCGATGCCTGCCTGGCGCAGCCCCACTGCGTCGTCGGAGCTGCCGAAGGCGAGGATGCTGACACGGTAGCGCGAAGCGAGCTCTCGGGCGATGTGCCAGTTGCGGACGGCCGTGCCCTGCCGCGGCGGCCAGGGCGATTGCGGTGTCAGGAGCAACACGCGCCCCCTACGCGGCGGCCGAGGCTCGCTCCCTGTGCCTGGGGCCGGTTGGGACCCTACCGGCAATGCGCTGGCCATCAGACGGCTCCGCGGGCAGCGGGTTGCGTCAGCCGCTCCTTCATGGCCCGTCGTTGCCGCCGGTGGTCGATTCGGCGTCCTTCGCTGTCTCGCGCGACGAGTGGCCGGCGACCGCCCAGGCCTCCCGGTAGACGGCAACGGTGCGCTCGGCCATGCGGCGAGAGCTGAAATGCGCCGCGCGCTCGCGACCCGCTGCCGCGAGCGAAACGGCCAGTTGCCGATCGTCCAACAGTCGCGCCAACGCCGTCGCCCATGCACCAGGCTCGGTGGCGGGAACCTGCAGGCCTGCCTGGCTAACCACCTCGGGTAGGGCGCCGGCATCGGCGACAACAACAGGTGTGCCGGACGCCATGGCCTCCAAAGGGGCAAAGCCGAAGCCCTCGTCGTGCGCCGGGTGGGCCAGCACTGCCGCCCGGCGGTAGAAGGCCACGAGTTCGGCATCGGGCACGAAGCCGAGGAAGTGCGCCCGGTCGGCCAGCGCCAGCTGTTGCGCCCGTTCGTAGACCAGCCGGCTGTTCCACCCATCGGCGCCGATGAGGACGAGGTCGAGCTGGCGACCCTCGTCCAGCAGGCTCCGAAAGGCGTCCAGGAGGGTGACTACGTTCTTGCGAGGCTCCACCGTGCTCACAAACAGCAGGAAGGGCTCGCGGACACCGCGGCCGGCAACCACCGCTGCCTCGGCGTCCGGGTCGGCGGGCGCACGGAAGGCCGGGCGGAGCGCGTTCGGCACGACGCGAATGCGGTCGGCAGGGATGTCCGTTAGTGCCAGCAACTCGCGCCGCGTGTGCTCCGAAACGGCGATGATCCGCTGGGCGCGATGCACAGTGTGGTGAACGCCCGCGTAGTAACGGGCACTGGAGGGGGTGACGAACTCGGGATGTCGCAGGAAAGCCAGGTCGTGCACCGTGGCCACGGCGGCGCCGCGCCAGCCGCGGGGCACGACAAAGTCAGTGGCATGGAACAGATGGATGCGGTGACTGGCCAGTTCCAGCGGCAGCAACCAGTCCTCCCAACGATGGTGGGGTGGGGTCCACAGCCGCCGCTGGCCGATGGCTGTCCCAGAAAGGGCCGGGGAAGACACGGGCCTCCGGCCCGGATCGGCGGAGAACACGGCCCCCCGGCCACAATCTGTGGAAGAGAGGGGCCCACTGCTTCGATCGACGGGCGACACTGGCACACTGCTCCGATCGCGACGGTGGAGCAGCACCACAAACGGCTCGTCGAGCCGGAGTTGTTGCAGCCCGTCGAGCAGGCACTCGACGTGGCTGGCAATGCCCGCGCTGCGATAGGCACGCAGTCGGGCGTCGATGGCAATGCGCGGCACCGACATGCGGCCACCAGTATACACGGGCGCTGCCGCGTTGCCGGCGCAAGCTGCCGGCCGCTCTAGGGTGAGGCCACGCCAATGACCTCGTTGACCAGGGCTGCCGGCAGGAAGATGTCGTGGTCGCGGTCTGGCGGCTCGTCGGTCGGGAAGGCGATGGGCGTCGGCGTCGGCGCCTCCTCCTCTAGAATGGCCAGAAGCTGCATGTCCCCGTCGCCGGGCACATTCTGCGGATAGAGGGCCAGGATTCGCTGACCGGCCAGCGGTGCCCCGTTGACCCTCTGGATGGCCTGCGTGGTCTGGGATCCCCAGCTCATCGGCACCGTCCACTGATCCAGGCGGTATCCCAGCTCGTCGCTGGCAAGGTGGAATCGGTCCGGGCCGGCCGAAATCGCCCCTTGCGGACTGAAGATAAACGCGTTGTCGGGCGCGGCATCGAAGGGGATGGCATCCAGCGCACCGGCGACATCGGCGAAATTCGCGAGGTGCAACACACCGAGGTCGATCCGTACCGGTCCACTCTCGTCCACGCCGATCCGGCTGGCCAGCACATGCAGGATGACGATGCCACTCTCGATGTTCACATCGGCCTCGAAGTCGGCGACCGCCTGGCGCGAGAACGCGAGCGGCTCCTGGCGGGTGACTTGCTGCACCGCCGTGACGAGCACGCCGTTCACCAGGCCCACGTGGGCCGCTTGATCGTACGTCCCGTCGCGGTTGGCATCGATGAGCACGAAGGTGTCGGAATCAATCGGTACGCGCCGCGCCGCCTGGGTATGCACCGCCAGGCTGACCATGCGGCGACCTTGGCTGTCCACGCCCAGACGGGCCCCGACGTGGTCCACGTCCAAGCGCGGGGGGGCCTCGCCGAGCGCATCGGAACCGAGATGGGCGAACAGCTCGGCAACACCGTCGCCGGGTGCGTTATTCTGCCAAACGATGGTGCCGCTGCCTGTCGTGGGGCTGATGCGCAAGGGGTCCGGCGAAGCCACCACGGCGGCCGCCCGCCGGGGCAGGAAGTAGATGGGCAGGTGGCTGACTTCCGGCTCGCCTCCCTCCACCCGCGAGGTCACAACGACGAAGCCGTCGATCTCGGCATCCCCGATCGGTCCGCTTTGGAGCGCCCTGGCGCCGCCGTATGCGCCAAAGGGCGCGAGCAGGGCCGTCGCCACGGAGGCTTGGACACGCACCTCGGCCGAAGCGCCGGGCTCCAATACCAGGCTGGCCGGCGTCACATCGTACCGGACTCCCCGGTTGGCTTTCCCCGGTGTGTTGAACTCCGTCGAGAGATCGTAGCTCCTGGTCTCACGGCTCAGGTTGCGAATGGTCACGGTGGCGCTGTCGGTGTAGTCCTCGACCAGACCTCGGATTCCGAAGTCAATCTCCGCCAGGTAGCCAGCGCGGGCTAAGGTGTGGCCCTTGGCGGCCGCCAGCAGGTTCATGCGCCCCGATCCCTGGCGGGCGAGGGGGACGTAGTCGGGTAGGCGATTGTCGTCGCGGTAGACGTGCGCTGTGGCGTAGTTCATGAGCAGAGCGGCGACGTCGGCGGCGGTGACCTGGTTCGGATCGGCCAGGGGCGCATCCTTTGGGGCCAGGCCTTCGGCCCGCAACCGCTCGATCAGCACCGCAGCCCCGCCCGCCACCAAGGGTGCTGCCATGGAAGTGCCGGAAAAGGCGATCCCGGCATCGCCCTGGGCACGCTTGGGGGCGACAATCTCGGTGCCCGGTGCCGAGATGTTGGGCTTGAACGCGCCGGATCGAGCGGGCCCCCGGCTGCTGCCTGGGCCGATCACATCCGCCAGATAGCTGCGCACGAAGGTGCCGTTGAGCGCCTTGGCCATGCGGATGCGCACGGCAACAGACCGCAGCTGCTCTCGCAGGGCCAGCCCATCTTCCTGCCGAATGAGGTAGGCCGGGATGTCGTCCGCCTGGAAGCCGGCGGTGGGCCCCATCACCAGGATGCCCGGCTGGTTGTTGAAGACCAGGGCCGCCACGGCCCCCTTGGCGGTTGCGTTGGCGACCTTCTCGCTAAAGGAGCAGGTGCCGCGCTCGATCAGCGCCACCTGGCCCGTCACCTCCGGTGCGGACGGCTGATCGGCGGTGCAGCCGCGTCCGAAGTCGGCCAGGGGTGCCTTGATCTCACCCACCTCGTCCATGGCTTTCCCCAGCCTGAGCTGGCCAGTGGCGTCGGTGCCGCCTTGCAGGGCCTCCAGCTGCACCGTTTGGGAGCCAACCGTCGCTTCCACGACGTCTCCCTTGAGGCCGCCATGGAAGGTATTGGCGACCGCCAGGGCCATCGGCGAAGCTGAGGGGGCGCCATGAATGAACGGCACGTCATCGTCGTTGCCTGAGGCCGCGACCAGCACGATACCCGCCTCCACCGCCCGCTGAACAGCACCGGTCTGCTCCAGCACACCGTTCGCCCAAGGGGAACCGAGGCTCATGTTGAGGACGTCGACGCGACACTGCTGGCCGCCCGGCATCTGGCAGGAGCCGGGAACCGTAGCCCCCAGGTTGGCTTCGATGGCCCACTCGATGGCGTCGGTGGACAGGTTGGTTCCGCCACCACGACCGAACACCTTGAGGGCGATCAGCTTGGCGTCGGGGGCCACGCCGTGATGGACCTTGGGGTTGCCCTTCATGCCAGCAGCGATGCCCGCCACGTGGGTACCGTGGTCACCCTCATCCAACGGATCGTCATCGGGCCGCGGCACGCCGGTGGCGCCGTAGTCGGTGCCGGCGAAGTCGTAGCCGCCGATGACCTTGTCGGTGGGAAAGGAGCCCGGCTCGACGACGCTCGGATTATTGTTGGCGTAATCCTGGGTGCGTCCGCGCCCGCCAAGCGACTTGTGGGTGTAGTCGATCCCTTGGTCGATGATGGCGATGGTCACATTCTTGCCGGTGTACCCGAGGCTCTCCACCACCTGCTGGCCTCCGACCAGCGGCACGGCGTCGCCGAGTAGCGGATAGTGCTCCGGCGCGCGGTAGATGCGCGCGATGCCCGGCGTGGCCGCAAGGCGCTCCAGCTGGGCTGGCGTGGCACGCACCAGGAAGCCGTTAAGGGCGGTGTCGTACGTGCTAATGATCTGCGCCCCTGTGGCCTCCACATACCGTCGGGCTGGGGCTTGCGCAGCGGCCACGGTGGCAAAGGCCGCGTCGCGCGCTGCAGTCGCCAGCACCGTGCCTGCGCCGAGCTTGTGGGCGGATCGCCGGACCAAGTCGAAGGTCGTTGGGCCTCGCAGTTCGACGATCACCGCCATGGGTTGCTGCCCATCACTCGGGGGCCAGGTCAGAATGGCGCGCAGAGAGGAGTCCGCTACTGCGGGCAACTGGATTGCCAGCGCCGGTCGGGCAAGAGCCAACGGCGCCGCGAGAGCGAGGGCGCGGATCGCCAACCTCAGAATACGGTGCATCCCAGAGCCTCCGTCAAGCTGGAATGGCCAGCGACCGTCGGTTCCCGGCCGCCGACGATGTCGGTCAAGAGGGAGCGCGGGCCGACCATGCGTCGACCCACGCCCCTGATTATGCGTCCTTCGGAGGCAGGATGCGAAGGGCAGGCCCCTGCCACCCGTTCGGACGTCAGTTTCTGGCCCAGCCAAGCAACACCATGGGCAGCAGCAAGCGACCCACGGGCTTCGGCCGCGTCGCTTCGGCAGTGGCGGTGGGCGCGATGGTGGGGGGCGAGGTGGCGGTGATGGGAGCCGGTGTCGCAGTGGGCGGTTCGCCAGCCAGGACGCGAACGAGCTGCATGTCCTCCTCGCCCGGCGCGTTCTGGGGGTAGACCGCCAGGAGCGAATCGCCTTCGGTCGGCAGAGGACGCAGCAAGGTGAGCAGGATGGACGCCGAACCGCCGGCGTCGACGGCCACGCCCGGTGCACTCAGGCTGTATGCGGCGGTGGTTTCGTCGAGGCTGATGCGGTCTTCACCGGCACTGAGCTGGCCGTTGGCGTCGGCGACCAACCCACGATCTGGCACGTAGTCGTAGCCGACATAGCCGCGGCCACTGGCGAGATCGCTAAACTGGGCGCGACGAATCGCAACGGCCTGCACGTGAATCGGCCCATCGGCGGACAGGCCGAGGCGACTCGCCCGGACCGGCAGGCCGAGGATGCGCGACTGCAGATCGACGTTGGCGTAGTAGTCCATGGCGATGGTGCGCTGCAGCGTGATCGGCTGCTGTCGCTGGACGGGACTGGTAGCACTGAACACGACGTACTGTTGGCCACTGCGGGCGATTTGGGTGAAGATGGCGTGATCGAGCTCGCCGTCGAGATTGGTGTCGACGAAGATGTGCGTCTGGCTGTCCAGCGGCACCGCCTGGGCACCGGCGGTATGCACCAGGAACTCCACCACCCCCTGACCGCGACTGTCCTTGCCGCGGCGCACCGCAAGCAGATCGATGTTGATGCGCCGATCGACGTTTTGCTCCACCGGATCGGTCGCCAGGGCCGAAAAGAGCGCTGCCTCACCGCTCGCCGCACCGCTGTTGGCGATGCTCACCTGCGTCTGGCCCAGGGCAGGGCTGACATAGACCGGATCCGGCGACAGGCGCAGGTCCGAGGCAGGACGAGGAACAAGGTAGATGGGCAGACGCAGGTGGTCGCCGCCGGGGACCGGTTGGCCCTGCCCGTCGACTTCGTTGATGGTGACGAAGGCATCCACCTCGGTGTCGGACAGGCTGCGGGTGCTGAGGCAGCTGGCACCACCATAGCCGCCGTACGGCCGCAGCGCACCGGCATCGACGAAGGCTTGGAGGCTCGCTTCGAGCTCCTGGCCGGGCTCGACGGTCAGACTCTGCGGTTCGATCTCGTACTCGACTCCAGCCTGCGACTCCTCGGTCGTCAGGAACTGCGTGCCCAGGGCGTACCGCCTGGCGGTCGGACCCAGGTTGCGCACGGTGAAGGGGGCCCGGCCACTCCAGGCGTCGGCGACGGCCGTGAAACCAAGGTTGATCTCGGCGATGACGCCGGAACGAGCAAGGGTGTGACCGCGCAGTGCCGAGAGCACATCGAGGCGGCCCGCTCCCTGCCGGGCTAGCGGCACCGGCACCCCCTCCCGGCTGTCGCGCCACCAAACGGTGGCCCCGGCGTAGTTCATGAGCATGGCGCCCACGTCCCGTGCCGTGAGCTTGGTTCGGTCGTTGAGCGGGCGGTTCACCGGCGCCAGGCCATCCTGGCGAAGCCGCTCGACCACCAGGGCTGCCGCGCCAGCGACCAGTGGCGAGGACATGGAGGTGCCGGTGAGGGCCACGCCCTCGTCACCGTGACCGATGTACGGCGCCACGATCTGGGTACCGGGGGCGCTCAAGTTGGGCTTCAAAATGCCGATCCGGCTCGGACCACGGCTGCTGGATGGGCTGATGACGTCGGTCAAGTAGCTGCGGTCCAGCGTCTTGTTCAGGCTGGCGGCCATGCGGCAGCGGACCTCGGTGCCAGCTTCGATCAGCCCGCGCAGTCGCTCGCCGTCCGCCTGGCCGATCGAATAGGCCGGGATGGCGACGGGGTTCGGCGGCGACGCTCCCATGACCAGGACGCCGGGCTCGTTGTTGAAGATGAGGCCACCCAAAGCGCCGTTGGCCGCGGCGGCGGCCAGCTTCTCCTGGAAGGAACAGTCGCCACGCGGAATCAACGCAATCTTGCCGGCGACGTCACTGGCTGGCGCATCGCCTTGGCAACCGCGCCCCAACCAACCGAGGGGCGCCCGCAACTCGCCAACTTCGGCCATCGGCCGCGACAAGCTGCGATCGGCTTCCAGAGCCTCCAGATCCTCGGTGACACCGTCGTGGCTCACCTGCACCACGTCAGCCTTCTGGCCGCTGGGGTAGGTGTTGGCCACGCTGACCACGACGTCGGAAGCACCGGGGGCGCCGGTGATGAAGGGCACGTCCTCGTCATTGCCGGCGGCGGCGATGACCACGATGCCTGCCTCAAGCGCCCGGCGCATCACGCCTTGCTGCTCCAGAACGTCCGAGGCGAAGGCGGCCCCCAGGCTCATGTTCAGTACGTCAACACGACAGTCGCCGCCGTCGGGCATCTGGCAAATGCCTTTGATGCGGCGGCCCATGTTGGCCTCGATGGCCCATTCCACGGCATCGATGACCAGGTTGGTGCCGCCCCGGGCGCCGAAGACCTTGAGGGCGATGAGCTTGGCGTCGGGGGCCATGCCGTGAAAGACCTTAGGGTTGCCGGTCATGCCAGCGGCGATGCCCGCCACGTGGCTGCCGTGGCCGTTCTCGTCCAGTGGATCGGCGTCGGCGGTAGGCATGTTGCCGCCCACGTAGTAAGTACCGGCGAAGTCGTAGCCACCGATGACCTTCTCGGTGGGGAACGAGCGCGGTTCCACGGTGCGTGGGTTGTTCTCCTGGAAATCCCGAGCCCGGCCGCTGCCGCCCAGGGACAAGTGGGTGTAGTCGATGCCGGTGTCGACGATGGCGATGGTGACGTCCTTGCCGCTCAGGTGAAGCTGCTCCCGGGCTGCTTCGCCACCCACGAGGGGCACGGCGTTGGCCAGTGCCGGAACATGTTCCGGCGCCCGGTAGATGCGCTCGACGCCTGGTGCGGCGGCCATGGCCAGAACCTGGCGCCGTATCGCCCAGACGAGGAAGCCGTTCATGGCGGCATCGTAGGTGCTCACAATGGTGGCCCCTGTCTCGACAATGGCCTCTCGGGCCGGCGCCTGCAGAGCGGCCAGCGCGTCGAAGGCCTCGTCGCGTGCTCGCGCTTGCTCTCGCGCCGTGGTGATGCCGGGCGTGGCTTCCTGTGCGCGCTGATAGCGGTCGAAGGCCGTTTCCCCGCGCAAGGCAACCACCACCGGCAGCGGCTCTTCGGCAAGCAGCCAGGCTGGATGCGTCGCTAGCGATGGGTCGAGGGCCTGGGCGATGGCCCGGGATGCCTCGCCTGCGGCCAGGGATGGGTCGAGGGCCTGGGCGACGGCTCGAGATGGCTTGCCCGCGGCCAGGGATGGGTCGAGGGCCCGGGCGACGGCTCGAGATGGCTTGCCCGCGGCCAAAGACGGCCCGAGGGTGGCCAGCGCAAGCGGGACAACGATGAGCAGACGGCGATGGAGGATCATGGACCGTTCTCCCTTCCGTGTGCGACGTGGGTGACCTGCACGGCGCCTGCCCCCACGAGGCGCTGCAGCTCCTGGACCAGGGCGACGCAGTAGCGCGTCGAGGCGTTCGGGAATTCCAGCTCGACCATGCCCTCGGCCCGTGGGACCACCAGGGCGAAGCGGTCTTGGCCCCGAAAGCTGGTGAGCAGGCGGAAGATCTCCTCGAGACGGGACAGGTCCTGGGAATCGTCCGCCGTTCGAGGCACAGTGACGGAAAGACGGTACTGCCCTAGCGGTCGTTGGGCTGGCTCAGCCGACTGGCTGGCGCCGGGTTCCTCCACCTCGGCGAGCGAATCCGGCGCGTAGGACTGGGCACTGGCCACCACCACCTGGAGGCGGTCCTCTCGTGGTTCGACCTTGCCGCGCACCAGGACGAGGACGTCTGGTCGCCAGAGGTCCTTGGTGGCCTCGTAGACGCGCGGAAAGACCGTCAGCTCGACGCTGCCGTTCAGGTCCTCGACAACGACGAAGGCCATAAGATCGCCGCGCTTGGTGGTGAGTGTCCGAACCGCCGTGACCATGCCAGCGAAGGTGACCACCGTCCCTGCGAGACTGCGTTCGATGTCGCCGAGGAACACCGTGACGTCCTGCGGCAGGGCAGCCGCCACCCGATGGAGGGGATGGTCGGAGAGGTAGAGCCCGGTGAGCTCCTTTTCCCACTGCAGGTGCTGGCGAACATCGCCCGGGCCTTTTGTGATCTCGGGGAGCAACGAGGGGAGTGCCGGCGCGATCTCATCGCCAAACAGGGACATCTGACCCACCGCGCTGGCGTGATGGTAGGTGTCACTTAGGCTGATGATGCGGTCCAAGAGCTCCAGAATGCCGTCGCGACTGCCAAGGCAGTCAAGCGCGCCAGCCCGTACGAGCGGCTCCAGGGCGCGCTTGCCGATGGCGCGGAGATCGACGCGGCGGCAGAGGTCGTCAAGATTGGCGAACGGCCTGTCGCCACGACCGGCGAGGATGGCTTGCGCGCCGGCGTCGCCTACGTTCTTGATGGCCCCCAGGCCAAAGCGGATTGCCCGGCGCGGCTCAGCGGAGCCATCGTGGGGAAGTGCCTCAACAGTAAAGTCCAGCTGGCTCTGGTTGACGTCTGGCGGCAGGATGCGGATGCCGTTGGTGGCACAGTCCGTGGCAATCAGGGCCACCTTGTCGGTATTGTGGCGGTCCACGGACAAGAGCGCCGTCATGTACTCGATCGGGTAGCGGGCCTTGAACCACGCCGTCTGACAGACGATCATGGCGTAGTCGGCGGCGTGCGCCTTGTTGAAGCCGTAACGGGCGAACTTGGTGATCAACTCGAAGATCCGCTCCGCATCCTGGCGCTCGATGCCGCGCTCGGTTGCCCCCTCGACGAAGGCGTCATGATGCTTCAGTAGCTCAGCCTGGTTCTTCTTGCCGACCGCGCGGCGGATCAGGTCTGCCTTGCCGGGCTCGTAGCCGGCCAGCTCCTGGGCGATGCGGATGATTTGCTCCTGGTAGATGAGAATGCCGTACGTTTCCGCAAGGATGGGCACGAGCGCCGGGTGCAGGTACGTGACTTCCTCCTGGCCGTGCATGCGGCGGATGTAGTCGGGAATGAAGCGCATCGGCCCGGGACGGTACAGCGCCAGCGCTGCCGTCACGTGCTCGAAGGCTCGCGGCTGCATCTCGCGGAGCATCTGGCGCATGCCCGCGCTTTCCACCTGGAAAACGCCGGTCACGTTGCCACTTCCCAAGAGCTCGTAGATGGCCGGGTCATCCAACGGTATGCTCTCCAAGCGGATGGACACCCCATGGTGCTCGGCCACCAGCTCGGCGGCCCGGCGCAGCACGGTGAGGGTCGAGAGCCCGAGGAAGTCGATCTTCAACAGGCCCAGGCGCTCGATGTCCTTCATGGCGTACTGGGTCACCGGCAGGCCCGATCGATCCCCCTCGCCGTGTGTGGAGCGGTGCAGGGGCAGGTACTCGATGATTGGCCGGTCAGTGATCACCACGCCGGCAGCGTGGGTGGAGGCATGGCGCGCCAGGCCTTCGAGGCTGCGGGCGCTCTCCACCAGGCGTCGAACATCGGGATCCGAATGCACTGCTTCGGCCAGTTCGGCGCTGAAGAAGCTGTCTTCGTCGTCGGCCGCCGCCGGCGTCAGCACCTGATCGAGGGAGCATGGCTTGCCCGGGATGGCTGGGATCATACGGGCGATGCGATCCACCAAACTGAGCGGCAGTTCGAGTGCCCGGCCGGCGTCTCGGATTGCGGCTCGTGCCCCCAGGGTGCCGAAGGTGATGATCTGAGCGACATGATCCTGGCCGTACCGTTCGTGGGCGTAGCGAATCAGCTCGTCGCGCTGATCATCGGCCAGGTCGAGATCGATGTCGGGCATGGACACCCGGGCGGGGTTCAAGAACCGCTCGAAGATCAGTCCGTGGGCCAGGGGATCGATATTGGCGATGCGCAACGCGTAGGCGACGACGGACCCGGCGCCGCTGCCGCGCACGTTGTACCAAATGCCGCGTTCACGAGCGTGCCGACAAAGGTCCCAGACGATCAGGAAGTAGGTTGCGAAGCCCATGGCGGCAATGGTGGCCAGTTCCCGATCCAGGCGCTCGCGAATGACCTCGCTGACCGCGCCGTAGCGCTCCATGGCGCCTGCTTCGCAGAGCTGTCGCAGATAGCTGTCCGCCGTTTGACCCTCGGGCAGCGGAAAGTCGGGCAGCCGGCGCTCCCCAAAGCGCAGATCGACGTTGCAGCGCTCGGCAATGACCATGGTGTTCGCCAGCGCTTCCGGCACGTGGCCGAACAAGGCCGCCATCTCGTCGGCGGACCGCAGGTGATAGGTCGGGCCGTAGCCGCGCCGTTCGCGTCCCTGGGTTGTGGACTTCCACTGCAACTGGATGAGCACCTCGTGGGCGTCCACGTCCGTGGCGCGGAGGTAGTGGACGTCGTTGGTGGCGACAAGGGGCACCTCGAACTCCCGCGCCAGTGCCAAGAGGCCGCGGTTGACCGTTGCTAGCTCGTCCAGGTTGTGGTCCTGCAACTCCAGGTAGTAGCGATCGCCGAATACATCTCGATACCAGGCGAGGGTCTGGCGAGCGGTTGCCTCATCGCCGTCCTTCAGAGCCTGGGGCAGCTCACCCTGCAAGCAACCGGATAGGACAACGAGACCCTCGGCGTACCGCTGCACGAGCTCGCGATCAACGCGGGGTTTGTAGTAGAAGCCCTCGAGCTGGGCGCGACTGACCAACTGCAACAGGTTGCGGTAACCGGTCTCGTTCTCGGCCAGCACCGTGAGGTGGAAGCTCCGCCGATCGCGGGTCGGGTGACGGTCGGTGCGCAGACGGCGTGCCACATACAGCTCGCAGCCAAGGATGGGCTTGATGCCGGCCTCTTGTGCCTCGTGGTAAAAGCGCGCTGCGCCATACATAACGCCATGATCGGTCAACGCCAACGCCGGGAAGCCCGCCTGCCTGGCCTCGCGAGCCAACTCGGGCAGGCGGATGAGGCCGTCGAGCAGGCTGTACTCACTGTGCACGTGGAGGTGGGTGAAGCTGGCCATGACGACGGTGGCGGCCATTATATCAGCGAACGGGCGTTCGGGCAGCTGAGGCTGCCGGCAGGACTTGGCGGCCTCTCGGCGCCTGCCTAGGATTCGCCGGCATCGGGAACGCGAGTCGCCATCGGCTTCGTACCCTGTTGCCATCGCCTGAGAGTCCAGAAGTGCCTGAATTGCCCGAAGTCGAAACCTACGCCCGTGACCTGGCACCCCTCCTCGCGGGGCGCATCTTTCGTGGTGCCTGGTGCGACTGGCCGGCGCAGTTACCGCGGAATACGCCCGCCGAGCTGGGAGAGCGGATCCGTGGTCAGCGGGTGCGCCAGCTCGGCCGGCGCGGCAAGTACCTGGCCATCCGTCTGGACGATGACTGGCTGCTGGTGCACCTGAAGATGAGTGGCCGCCTGGTGCTGGCCCCGGGCGCCCAGCCGGCGGACCGGCATGTCCATACCATCCTACTGCTGGACGATGGCGCCGAATTGCGGCTTCGCGATCCACGCAAGTTCGGACGGGTCTACCTGGTGGCCGATCCGACCTCGGTGCTTGGTCCCCTCGGTCCGGAGCCTCTGGCGGCCGACTTCACGCGGCAGCGGCTGCAGTGCTGCCTGCGGCGGCGGCGCGGCCGGCTGAAATCGCTACTCCTCAACCAGTCCGTGATCGCCGGGATTGGCAACATCTGTGCCGACGAGTCGCTATGGCTCGCTCGGCTGCATCCACTGCGCACCGCCGATAGCTTGACGGCGGATGAGACAGCTCGTCTGCATCGGGCCATTCGCACCGTCCTGCGTCGCGCCGTGGCGGCTCGTGGCACGACCCTGGCCGATGGCGGCTTCCGGGACCTCACCGGCAATCCAGGCGAGATGCAGGGTACCCTCAATGTCTTCCGACGCACGGGCCAGCCGTGTCCGCGCTGCGGCGAGGCGGTAGTGCGCATTCGGGTGGGCGGTCGCGGCACGCACCTCTGTCCGGCCTGCCAGCCTGCTGGACAGTCGCGGCACGGACCTCTGTCCGGCCTGCCAGCCCGCCGGCGGTCGCGGCAGCCATCGATTCCCGGCCAGCCAGCCCGCCGGGCGGTAGCTCCAGCGGCTCGACGCGGCGAACGCCGATGGACCGGCTCGTGATGACACGGCAAGCCGGAGGGGCGAGGGTCTCGACACCCGTGACTGTCACGGACAGGCCGATGTGAAAATCGAGGTTGGTGTTCGGATCGGAACTGTCGCGGTACAAGACGGCGATCGCCTGCGGTGCAAGTGCTCCGAGAGGGCGGTCCACGAGGACGTGGGTGGCCGGTGCACAGGCGGTTCGGCCTAAGGGTTCCAGCGGCGCGACGTAGCCTTGCGCTTGCGACAGGACCGGTCCGGGAGCCAGCGGATCCAGGCTGTTGCCCACCAAGGGCAAGGCCAGTGATGGGCCTGGCGAGCTTTCCGTCGGGTCGGGATCGACGACCGGCGTCGCCGGCGGCGTCTCCTGGGCGAGGCGGCGGGGCGCCCCGGCTTGCCAGCCGTCGACCGCGAGACGACGCTGGCTCCCAACTCTGACGGGAGCGGCGGTGGGGCGCTGGCTCACCGGCCACACGCCCGGGGTCGGTCGGGCGATGACGGCACGCCCTTCGCCCGACGGGCTGGCGGCCAAGCCGCAGACAGCGACCAACTGGCCGACGGCCCGGGCCAGCGTCCACCGCCGAGCGCGTGCCTCACCCCTCGGCCCACTGCAGCGCATCGCCATGGCTCGTCTCCAAGTATAGACGGCTCCCTGGTGGCTCGCGTTGCGGCGCGCTCGGCGCCTGGGAGCCTCGGGGTGCTACAATCGCCCGCCATGCGGATTGCTGTCGACGCCATGGGAGGCGATCATGGGCCGCGCGTCGTTGTCGATGGCGCCGTTCGGGCGGCTCGCCAACACGGCATCGGAATCGCCCTGGTCGGCCGTCGGACCGAGATCGAGGCCATTCTCGGCCGCCTCAATACTCGGGGCCTCGATATCGCAGTCGTCGACGCGGCCGACGTGGTTCCCATGGATGAGGTGGCGCCCGCCCAGGCGGTGCGGCAACTGCCCGACAGCTCCATCTCCCGAGCGGCCATTCTGGTGCGCCATCAGGAAGCGGCGGCGGTGGTCACCATGGGCCACACCGGCGCGGGCCACGCTGCGGCGCTGTTGCGCTTGGGGCGAAGTCCGGGGGTGCGGCGGCCGGCGCTGGCCACGCCTTTCCCGGCGCGCCGCGGACCCTGTGTGCTCATCGACATCGGCGCCAACGCCGAGGTTCAGCCGGTGTTCCTGCTGCAATTCGCCATCATGGGTGCGGCTTACGCCGAGCACGTGTTGGGCATCTGCCAGCCGCGGATTGGCCTGCTGACGATCGGCGAGGAGCGAGGCAAGGGCAACTCGGTGATTCAGAGGGCGCTGCCGCTCCTGGAGGCTGCCGACCTGAACTTCGTCGGCAACATTGAAGGCCAGGACATTCCTCTGGGCAACGTGGATGTGGCGGTGACCGACGGGTTCACCGGCAACGTGCTCGTCAAATTCGCTGAGGGTGCCGGCGCGCTGGTGCAACAAATGCTGACGCAGGAAGCGCGTCGCGATCCTGCGTCGGCAGTCGGCGCCTTGTTGATGCTGCCCGCCCTGCGGCGCATGCGGCGGCGCATCAGCTACCGGTCCTATGGCGGGGCAATCCTGCTGGGAGCCAGAGGGGTGATGGTGATTGGTCACGGCCGGTCGGACGCTGAGACAGTTCGCTCGGCGGTTTGGGTGGCGGCGCGCTGCGTCGAGCGTGACCTCGTGGGCGCGATTCAGCGGCGGGTAGCGGCAGCCGCTGGTGCCGAAGAGGCCGCGCGGGTGAGTGTCGGGTGAAGGTCACCACCCACCATCGGCTCCTGCGGCGTCGCCGGCAGCAGGCACTGGGCGCCTCGGTGGTAGGCTTTCTGGTGCTGGCCGCCGGGCTGGTGGCCAGCCTGCAAGGGCCCCGAGCCCTGCCCCTGGCGTACGGCGCGCTCGTCCTGGGCTCGATGTTCAGCTGGGCGGGCCTTTGGCTGTCCGACACCTGGCTCCGAACACCACGGCCCGACACCGTTCTGGATGAGGCGCTCAAGTCCGCCAGCCGGGGCTACGCGCTCTACCACTGGGTTCTGCCGGCCGATCACGTTCTGTTGGCGCCTTGGGGCCTGGTCGCTGTGGCTGTTCACCACGCCGATGGACCGGTGGCCATCCGCGGCTCGCAGTGGCGTGAGGTACGGCCTCTGGGCCAGCGGCTGCTGGCCTTCGGACGTCGGCCGCTGCGCAGCCCGAAGCGGTGGCTGGAAGCCGATGCCCGGCTGCTGGCCGAGGAAATCCAACGACGGGCCCCGGAATTGACCTCGGTGCCGGTGTTGCTGCTCTCGGTATTCAGTCAGCCGCGGATAGTGCTCTCGATCTCGGATCCCGACGTGGCGGTGGTCCGAGCCGACGGCTTGCGCGCCTGGCTCCGAGACCAGCGGCTGCCCGTCCTCAAGCCGGCCGAACGGCGACGCCTGGAGATGGTTCTTGACGAGTTGGCCGCGGCGCGGCTGAGCAGTCCATCGGCTGGCGGAGGGTGAGGCACAGAGGACGGCTGGCATTGACCACTGGAACACGAGGCGCGACCATGGGGCCCCCACCATGGCGACGGTCGCCGCCTTCTGCCCAACCGCAAGCGATGGGGCCAGCCGAGATGGCGGCCCCACCGGGCGCGGCCGAGCCCTGAGGGATCGGTCTACCGAACGACGAAGGTCCACTGGGCCGAGGATTCGCCACCCGCGTAGATGGCTCGGACGCGGTAGCTCACCATGCCCAGACCGGCGCCGAACTGCTCGGGGGTCGTGGTCAGAGACACGCGATACAGAGCCGGCCCCAAGTCGTAGCAGCCCACCGCTCGCGGCTGCCAGCCTTCACTCGTTTGCAGGTCGAAGACGAAGCAGGTGCGAAGCAGACCGGGCGCTGCGTTGCGAACGCGGGCGACGATCTTCATGGCCTCGTGCAGCCCGAACGAACTGCGCGGCACGAAGTTCAGGTCGGTGGTCCATGCGCTCTCGACGGTCACGGCACTGCCAGGCGAGTTGGCCGGGGTGCTCGCCGAGCTGACGCAGAACTGCCACTCGTCCACGCCGTAGGCCATCTGCTTGGCCCAGCCGGAGAAGACCCGGATGCTCTGACCAGGCGCGGCGGTCCATACGAGGTCGTCTGGGCTGGTGCTGGCCCAGTACTCGTCGTCGGTTAATGCTGGATTCGGATCGGTGAACACGTGGTTCCAGCGGAGGTCCATGGCCCGTTGGGCGCCCGAGGCTGTCGAGCGCACCAGGAGACTGAGGTTGGTGGGCTTGCGGGCCAACCGGGCCTGGGGAATCAGCTCGAAGCCGGTGACCGCGGCCATGGGCGGAGCAAAGCCACCGGACAGAGATGCACGGCTGAACCGCACCGCCGTGGAGCCGACGGGACAACTGGGTCGCGCTGGTGGCTGGGGTGCTTCGGCCGCTTTGGTGAAGGTGACCCGCACCGGAGCACCCGTGAACCGGAAGTCGGCATTGGCGCGGCTGTCCGAGCGCCCATGGACTTCGGCGGCGGCGAGCGTCAGGACGTACAGCTCGACCACCTGGCCCTGGCTGAGCCGCACCTGCTGACTCATCGGAATCGCAACCTCGGACCAGGTGCTGTGAAACTCCGCTTTCGCACTGCCCTTCGAATACAGCCTTAGAGACTCGAGAATCGCGGAGACTGCGTCCGCAGCAGCTTTGGAGACCTCAGGAGATACTCCGAAGAGATATGTCAGGGCGGACTCGGTCACCGTCTTCAATGTTGGATTGATCTTGATCTCGCGAGGATCGATGTCTCCTTCTGCGATGTGTTCGCGACGTAGATCAACGACCGAGCTGGCTTGACCACAGTAGGAGGGCTGGCTACACAGTCCATACCACACAGCGAGATTGGCCAAGGCATATTCGCCGCCCTTGGGTCGTCCACTATAGCTCAGCCAGAGATCGTCACTGTAGCCATAGATGAACTTCACTGTATACAGGCCATCTTCGGGAACTGTCCAGGACCGCCGATGGGCTGCCGCCAGGGTAAGAGCAGCCACGCCCCTGCCTTCGCGTGGAACCTGAAGTTTCATCCTCGCATCCAACTGGCCGTTGGTAACGTTGAGGGACTCGAAGAACGCGTACTCTACCGTATCTTCGACAATCCTGCCGGTGCGATACGACGTGTTGTCCCATGGGCCGGTGAGCGTCCACGTGCGAGACTGCGTGGTCGGCAGCGCCTCCCCGGCCTTGCCCGACGTAGCCAGGCCTTCCTGTTGGGGCCCTGACCCCACAGCAAACATAGCTGATGCGGACAGCGGCGCCCCTGGTGCACCGCCGCTGACCGACTCACCCTCGTGGCTGGCCAAGGGATCAAGCTCGATTCCCCCGCCGGCGGTGAGGCCGGCAGCCCCCGGCGGCAGGCTCAGACCAGGGGTGCCGTCCGTGTCTGAGCTGGACCCAGATGTGTCCGGCAACGAAAAGGTGTCTGGCATAGGCGGCGTGCCGCTGGCGGCGGTGGTGATTCCTTCGTCCGCATGGGCCGGGGTCGCCACGGCCAAGACGCCCACCAGGAAGAGAGTGGCCAGCAGCGCGATCGAGCGCTGCGCTGCCGAAGGGGTGGAAGGGTGTCGAGTGTTCATGGTCTTCTCCTTTTTTCTTGCCTTGTCTCCGAAGGTCGAATGTGGCCCCAGTATGTCGGCCGTTGGGCCCCTTGCGAGAGGGGAAAGTGCCAGCGGAGTGCCAACAAAGTGCCAATCGGCTCGCCTGGTGGGGGTGACCCGATATCGGTGGACTGATCGGGCTGTGCTGGCCCCGGGTGACCCGCCGTGGGTGAGCCGGCCAGGGTGGGCTGTGGGGGTGCGTCGGCCTGGGTCAGCTGGCTCGGGTACGCCGGCGGGGGTGAGCGGGCGCGGGACTGCCGGCTCGGAGCGGCGGAGGGGTCAGGCGGGAGCTGTGCGTCCCGTCGGCCGCGGGAGCCGTTTGCGAAGGCGTGCTAGCTGGTCACGAATGCCGCCAGGGCTCGCTCCAGTGCCTTGGGGGCCGTGGCGGCGAGGGGCGGCGGGCACCGGCGCGCAGGCATCTGGGAACGCTTCGGTGGGCGCTTGCAGAGGGTGGCGGTGGGGACGCTTCGCTCCGCCAGCACGGACGGGCGGCTAGACCAACTCCTAGAGCTGGCGCAAGTCGATGGCTTCCTCCGCCACCACGGACGGGCGGCTAGACCAACTCCTAGAGCTGGCGCAGGTCAATGCCTCCCTCCGCCAGCACGGACGGGCGTCGCGAAGGCCACCCGCGGCGCAGCACAGCTCTCCGTCGTGGAAGCCGCTCGGGGCCCTGGCCAGCTCTCCATCGTGGAAGCCGCCCGGCGCCTTGCCCAGCTCTCCATCGTAGAAGCCGCCGGGCGCCCAGTACAGCCCCCATGGCTCCTCGCCAGGACGAGGCTGGACGTCGAGCTCCAGGAGGCGATGACGGCTGACCAGCGCCTCCGCACTCGGCCCGGCCAGGAAGAGGTAGTAGCGCCCGTTCTCGGCCAGCAGATGGTTCATCTTGGCCACAGGGGCGCGCACGAAGGGGATTCCCTCGAGCGTCAGCAGGTATTCCACCGCCCGCCGGGGCTGGCCACCGGCACGCCAGCGGACCGCCTTCAGCTCGCGGTCGACCAACACGGGCAGTTGGCCATCGCGCGGCACCTCGAGGAGCGCCAGCATGTGCCACAGCCGGGCGCTGGTGAACTGCTGGCGGGCAGCGATGGTGTCAAACCACCAGATACGCCACGTTGGCAAGGCGAGCAGAAGACTACCGACGACGGCCAAGCCCAACCGCGCGAGAGGCGAGGCGTGGCCCAGGTCCTGCCATCGGCCGGTGCTGAGCCGCGCGCGGCCGGCCGTGGCGGGCACAGCGGCATCGCGCTGCCCGAGCTGCCCGGAGCGACAAAGGCTTCCGTCCGGCGTCGGCGTGCAGGCCTCGGTCGTGATCACCACGGCGATGGCAGAAGCCACGAGCGGCCAGACGAACCCAAGATAGCGGGATTCGAGCAGCCCCTGCCAGTTCGTATTGCCAAGCGGCAGACCAGCCAGCGAGGTGGCGACGACAATGGCCGGCAATCGGCGCCCGACGGTTGGGCCGAGCCTCGCCAGGGCGAGTAAGGCGGCCACCGCCAGCACGCTGTAGGCTGCTGCCAGCGGAGCCAGGCCGACCACGGCGCCGTCCAGGTCGTAGCCGCCGACCATCGAGCGGCCGAGTTGCAGCCAGGCTGCGCCCACGCCCCAGAGCCAGGTGGAAAGCTCGAGCCCGGCCGGGGTGTTGCGCGACGCAGCCGCCTCCCCGAAGCTGCTGAATCCCGTTCGCACGTTCTGCAGAATGACGGGACTGAAGGCCACCAGTGCGGTGACTGGGGCAAGCCAGGTGACCGGTGAGCGGAGGCTGGCCCGGCGGCTGGCCGCAGACAGGAACCAGATCGCGCTGCCGACCAGGAAGACGGCCGCCGAAGGGTGACTCTGCAGTGCCAGCCCGGCCAGCAGCCCAGCCGTCACCGTCCAGGCTGCCCGCGGCTGGCGCGGGACAACCACCAGGAAGCTGGCCAAGAGCGTCGTCCACAGGGGAGTGCTGTTGTTCGACCAGGCGACACGACTGGCCACCATGGCGTGGCTGAATGTGACCGCCAGGATCAGACCAGCCAACAGCCCAGCAGCGAAGCGTCGCCCGGGCGCGGCCAGCAAGGCGGCAAGGATTGAGGTGGCGGCGATCGTCGCCAAGCCCAGCGCGAAAGCAAACAGACGCGGCAGGCTGGCGGAGGAGCCGAAGGTGCGCAGCGCCAAGGCGAGCGCATAAGGCCACACAGGGCCGTCATAGGCGTCGGTGTGGGTGAGCGGCCTGGCACCATGGAAGGCGATGTCGTAGGCCCACAGCACCTCGGTCGTCTCGTCGGTGAGGTGCGGCACCATCTGGAGATGGGGCAGACGCAGCCCAATGGCGATCACCCCCACGACCAGCAGCAGGGCCATCCGCAGCGTCCCGTTGACCTGCGCTGCTCTTGGGCTCTCTGGCTCGGCCACGGCCGTCAGCCGGTGCTGAAAGGAT
The DNA here is from genome assembly GCA_034432155.1 of Anaerolineae bacterium. Classification (GTDB taxonomy): domain Bacteria; phylum Chloroflexota; class Anaerolineae; order Epilineales; family Epilineaceae; genus DAOUCP01. The sequence continues at coordinate 75,988 of DAOUCP010000035.1, read as the reverse complement.
GGATGGTGATGAGCGACAGAAACAACGCCAGCATGACGACGCCCAACACGCGGCGTCCGAATCCGAGTGGCGACAGATCGTTCAGGGCCGGAGGATGCTCGACGCCCATCAGGAATACCAGCCCCAACAGGAGCAGGTAACCGGGCGCCCGGGTGACAACGACCAGCGCCGCCAGGCCGAAGATCAGCCACGCCATACGCCGGTGGTGCTGGCCGAACAAGGCGTAGGCGATGTGACCACCGTCCAGTTGCGATATGGGCACCAGATTCAGAGCGGTGACGAACAGCCCCCACCAGCCAGCGGCCAGGAGCGGGTTCATCAGGATGTCGGTGCCCGGAGGCCGTGGGCCCACGATGAGATGCGCCAGGGCGCGAAAGAGCAGGGGCTCGTTGAAGATCAGGGTGTCCGAGCTTGGCGCGATGGTGACGAGCTCGGCACGGGCCAATCCTAGCATGGTGATGGGGATGGCCACGAGCAGCCCGGCCAAAGGCCCGGCGACTCCGACGTCGAAGAGGGCTTGGCGGGACTCGAAGGGGGACTGAATGCGGATGACTGCCCCAAGGGTGCCCGTCAGCGGATTCAGCGGGAACGGGATAAAGTACGGTAGGCTGACATCCAGTCGGTAGCGACGGGCGGTGAAATAGTGGCCGAACTCGTGGGCTCCCAGGATGCCGAGCAGCGCCGCAGCGAAGGGCACGCCGGCTGTCCAGTGGCTCAGGAGCAGCTGAAGGGTGCCGCCAGGAGACGATGGCTCGGCCATGCCTGGCAGGCTGCCAAGAGCCTGTGAGGCCCCCGCCAGGATGGTGCTCACCACCGTCAGCACAAAGAGAGCGACGATAACGCCCAGTCGTGGGCGACCGCCAGCCATGGGTGCCGGATAGGCGACCAGCCAGTCCTGCCCTTTGCTCTGCCGGAGTACCGGCACAAAGCCGCGGGCGCGGAAGCGCTCAGCTACCGCCCCGTAGACGAGTTCTGGGCTGCGCAGGAACTGTCCACCGAAGACGACCACGCGACCCCCGTCCTGGGTGTGCACCTGGTGAACGGCGAACACGTCGCGTACGTCGTCCTCAAGGGCTAGGACGCGGCTGTCGGAAGGGAGGAAGGGTAGCGACACGGCGTTGCGATTCGGACGGGCTCCAAGCATAGCACGAAGCCTCCGTTCCGGCTCGCCAAAGCCGGGTCTTCGGCTGTGCTATACTGGGCATCTTCCCGCAACGACCCGCTGTGGCGGGCCACCTCGCAGGAGAGTCCATGCAGGATCGGCGCGTGGTAGTCACTGGCCTGGGCGCCGTGACGCCGGTGGGCCTGAATGAGCCGAGCACCTGGCAAGCCTTCATCGCCGGCCAGTCGGGGGTGAGCCAGATTACGCTGTTCGACGTAGTGGCCACAGGCTGCGAAACCAAGGTGGCGGCGGAAGTCAAGGACTTCGACCCCTTGGCCCACTTCGACAAGAAAGCCGTGCGGCGGCTGGATCGAGTCTCCCAGTTCGCGCTCGTAGCGGCGCAGGAAGCGCTCACCGACGGTGGACTGCTCGTCGATGGCCAGCTTAGTAAGCAAGTGGATCCCGACAGCGTCGGTGTCTTTCTCGGCACCGGAGTGGGTGGTGTGAAGTCGCTGCTCGATCAGGAGGCCGTACTGCAGACGAGCGGCGCCCGTCGGGTCTCTCCGTGGTTGCTGCCGCTTTTCCTGGCCGATGCGGTGCCCGGCGCAGTGGCTATGCAGTTCGGTCTGCGCGGACCGAACCTGGCGCATCTCTCTGCCTGCGCCTCGGGGGCCAACGCCATCGGTGAGGCGTTCGAAGCGATACGCCGTGGCGCAGCCGACGTGATGGTGGCCGGCGGCAGCGAGGCGGCCATTGTGCCCGTGCTAGTGGCGGGCTTCTACAACATGGGGGCGCTGACCAAATGGGACGGGGAACCACAACTGGCCAGCCGGCCGTTCGATCGGACCCGCGACGGCTTCGTGGTGGGCGAAGGAGCAGCCGTCCTGCTCTTGGAGTCGTTGGCTTCAGCCCGCCGGCGGGGCGCGCCCATTCGCGCGGAAGTGGCGGGCTACGGCACCACAGCGGACGCCTTCCATGCCACGGCTCCCGATGAGACCGGCGACGGGATTGTGCGGGCTGCGCAGCAGGCGTTGGCGCAGGCCGGCCTACCGGCCAGCGAAGTGGACTATGTGAGCGCCCATGGTACCAGCACGCCGCTGAACGACGCCGTGGAGACGCGAGCCATGAAGCGGCTGTTTGGGGAGCGAGCGCACCAGGTGCCCATGAGCTCGGTGAAGAGCATGATCGGCCATCTGTTGGGCGCCGGGGGCGCGGTGGAGGCGGCGGTCTCGGTCCGGGTGCTCGAGACGGGTATTCTGCCGCCGACCATCAACCTTCACCACCCCGATGCCGAGTGCAATCTGGACTACGTGCCCAACGTGGCGCGACGCATCCCGGAGGGTGTGTCGGTGGTGCTGTCCAATTCGCTTGGCTTCGGTGGCCACAATGCGGCGCTTCTGTTCCGCAGCTGGCACCCCGATTGGCGGGAGGTCTGACGATGGACCGGTATGCGCACATCACCGGCTGGGGCGCCTACGCTCCCGAGCAGACGGTGACCAACGACGATATCGCTCAAGTGCTGCCGACCACGGACGAGTGGATTCGCGAGCGCACGGGCATCTCCTGCCGTCGTGTGGCAGCCGACCACGAACATGCGTCGACGCTCGGCATCCGAGCCGCCCGGCGTGCCCTGGCGGTCGCCAATCTCGATCCCGCTCGCGTCGATCTCATTCTGGTGGCCACCTCGACGCCGGACTACCTCGTTCCTTGCACCGCCTGTCTCATTCAAGACGGCCTAGGTGCCCGGCGGGCCGGCGCCAGCGATCTGTTGGCCGCTTGCTCGGGGTTCGTCTACGGCATTGCCATGGGCACCGGCCTCATTCGGTCGGGACTGCTAGACAACGTACTCGTGATCGGCACCGAGGTGCTCTCGCGGGTGATGGACTGGACCGACCGATCCACCTCGATCCTATTCGGCGATGGCGCCGGGGCGGTGGTGCTCCAGGCATCGACGGAGCCTGGCGGGGTACTGGGCGCCACCATGGGTGCGGACGGCTCGGGAGCGGAGCTACTGACCATCCGTATCGGTGCCCGCCTGCCGTTCGACGCTGCGCAAGGGCCGGTGAACGAGTTACTGTACATGAACGGCCACGAGGTCTTCCGCTTCGCCTCGCGGATCATGGTCCAGTCGACCCGTGACGCCGTGCGCAGCGCTGGGCTGGGAGTCGACGACCTCGATCTCGTGATTCCCCATCAGGCCAACGCCCGCATTCTGCAGCTGGCGGCCAAGCAGCTGGGTCTGCCGGCCGAAAGGGTGTATTCGAATCTCGATCGCTACGGCAACACCTCGGCTGCCAGCATCCCGCTGGCGATCGTCGATGCCGTGAATGAGGGGCTGGTCCAGCCCGGCGATCGTATTGGCATGGTGGCCTTCGGCGGCGGTCTGACCTGGGCCGGGTGCGTCGTGGAGTGGACGTACGCACCGTCGGACCGCGCTTGGTCGGTCTGGCGGCGAAGCGTGCACGCCAGCCGCTCGGGTGTGGCGCGAGCCCGCAGCGTTCTGAACCGGGTGGAACGACGCCTGGAAGCCCTCGAGGACCGAGTGCGTCGGCGCGATCTGGAGCGCAACGGCCGCCCCAACGGCCGACGTTTGCCGCGCGACTGATCCCTTCTTTGCCCAGTTTCGCGTCCGACCCAGCGCGAGCTGCGGGGCGTGAGCCGGCACGAGCCGCGAGGCACTATGGCGCCGCGTCGGAGCGAAACTCGATCACGTAGTCGCCCGGCGGCAAGTCCGCCGGTTCCCCGTAGCGCGCCCGGATTGCGGCCAGTGCTAGCTCGAGGGTCTGACCCTCGAGACCCATGGCCTCGAGGACTTGGGTCGCATTGGGGATGTGAAAGCGCAATGTGGTGACGGGCGCGGCAGCCGCTTGGGGCCTTGGGCTCGCTGGCGCTTCCGCCAGGCGGCGCGCCTGCTCGGCAAACGCCTCCCAGGCCGGCCGAGGGGCGTCGGCCACCGCCGTCCGGCCACGAAAGAGACCGCTGGCGCCGGATTCCCCGTCGACAAGCGAAGTCCAGACGATGCCGTGCACCGCAGGCTCGGCGGCCAGAGCTTCGACGGCGCGGGCAAGGCTTGTCGCCTGACCCAGCTCACCACTCCGTTCGGCATCCCAAGACAGCGAGGTGACGATGAGGCCGCGCGGTGACAGTGCGTCGCCGGCGGACAACTGCTCGACGGCCCGCCAAAGGCGGCGGATCCGCTCGGTGAGGGCCACGCGGAGAATCTCGTCCGACGGCGCGCCTGTGGGCAGGATGCGGAACTGGACGCCCAGATAGTCGAGGAGATGGGGGGCTGGCAGACGCCCGGCCATGGTGCGGGCAGTGGGATAGGCGGCCCGCAGGTAGTCCACGCCGTCATCCATGTCGTCGCTGCGCAGGCCGCCCGCGATGATGGCCGACTGGGGCGAACCCTGGCGAATGCGTTCCGCCAGCGCAACGAGCAGTTCGGCCCAGAGCGCCGGTTCCAGGCCTTGGCGCGCGGCGACGTTGGGCGTCGGCAGGACCTCCCAGAACGGTACCCGGTGGCCGATGGCCCTCACCAGCCGTTCCGTCGTGTCCAGCAGCTCCTCGCGCCAGGCGATGGCCAAGGTGGGTCTCAGCCGTTCGCCCAGTGCCGCCGGTCCGTCGGGCACCACCGTCATGCGGCTGTCAATCACCACCAAGGGTTCGATGCCCTGCTGCCAGAGACGATCCACCGCCTGCTGGGCGGCAGCCAAGTAGGCCTCGTCGGCCGACGGTTGCTCAACGGCCAAGGGGCAGACGAAGCGGGCCAAGCGGGCGCCCACGGCGGCGGCTGCAGCGGCGTGGGCCGGCACGTCGCTCATCGCGCCCAAATCGATTCCCAGTCGCAGTGGCATGCTACCTCCGGTGGCCATCAAGGTGGCCAGACAACGATGCGCGCCAGGACCAACCACAGCGACGCCGCCACCGCCAGTGCGCCGGCAGCCAGGAGCGTGGCTGCAATCCGCGCGCGACGATGGACAGCGCCGGCCACGATGCCATTGAAGATGGTGGCTGCCGCGGCGAGCAGCGGCAAGGACCAGAGCTGGTCTCGAGAGCGCAATGAAGCTGGCGCGGCAGGCTCAACGCCGCCGGGCCGAAGGGCCAGGTTGAGCCGACTCGGCAGGTTGGGGTAGTTCCATAGCAGCCAGGCGGTGGCCAGCGCCACGAGCAGCAACGCCGTCGCGAGCAGGCGAACCGTCAGGCCATCTTGCCAGAGGCTGAGGCCCAGCCATGGCGCATGGGCCGTTTCCTGGCGCAGGGACTGGACGGGGCCCAGGCGGCGGCGCGTCTGGAACTCGGCCAGGAAGGCTGCCCGGTCCGCTGGCGATATGGCGTAGGCCAGATCTGGCGTGACGATGAGCAGCTGGCTCTCGGGTCCGGTCGTGGCATACACCAGCGTGGGTCGAATCTGGCCGTCGTCGGTCGCCACCGCGGTGCGACCTACCTCCTGCCCGGGCCACCGCAGGCCGCGCAGCCGGCCGGCATACGGCCGTCCGCTCAGGATGTGGGTGATCGCTTGCATCGGGATGATCTGCGTCGTGCTGGCCCACCGGATGGCGATGCCGTCTCGTGCCACGCGGTAGCGCAAGCTGAACAGGCCCCAGAGCGGGTAGACCAACCGGGCGATGGCGACGAAGAGGGCGAATGCCGAGAGGGCCAGCAGCGCCGCCATCGGGCCGGGGCCGGTCCGACGGAGGAGAACCAGGAGGCCAATCTCAGTCACCAGTAAGAGCGCCACAGCGACGCTGCCGATCCAGCGCCCCGGCGACGGCGCCGACTCGAAGTCCATGGTAGGGTAGCCGCCTCCAGTGTAGCAGGGGTCGCCGAAGGCGGCCAGCACGCGGCGACGCGCTACGCGCGTCAGAAACGCCGCCAGGGGAGCGTACTGGGGAAGAGCAGCGCCAAGAAGCCATCGGCCATGGCGCTCAGCGTTGCCCCGGGCGTGGAGAGCACCGGGGCAGCCAAGCGCAACGAAACCACGCCACGCCCGGCATCGCGGGCCGGTGAGTCCCACACGTACAAGTGCAGGAACACCAGACGCCGCGAGCCGTTCGCCGCCAGGCCCAAGTTGACCGGCAGCGGTCGTGGCCCACGGGGAAAGCGCCAGACTGCAAACTGCTCGATTCGCCAGCCGCCGAGCGGATAGCAGCTCTCCGGCGTGTGCTCAAACAGGCGGTAGCTCTTGGGCCCGCGGCTGCCAAACGCGGAGAGCCACAGAACGCCGGTGCCCGCCCGGCGATAGGTGCGCTGGATCGCGACGTCCGGGCGCTCGAGCCACTTGTCCACTTCCGGGTCGTGGGGGCGATCCTCGCCCTGCCAGTCGCCGATCGCGAGCGGCAGGCCCGTTGGCAGGCCGCTCACCGTGAGATCGTAGGGCGTGCGAGCGGCGACCTCAGCCGCGGACCGGCCATACCAGCCCACCACATCCAGGTAGACGATGTGACCTTGCGGCGGCAGGTCCCGTGGCGGAGGTTCCTGACGGTGCTCCAGCAGAAGGGCCGCTAGGCTGCCCGCTGCCACCAGAGCCAGGGCGAGCCAGCGGCGCCGATGGACCGGCGATCGGTGTGGCATCCCTGACCGGTCGGCCGGCCGGCTCCCTGGCGGGGCGAGGGCCGTGGTCGAGGCCGGACCCCCTTGTGGCCGCTCAGGGGTCGGGCTGGGCGACGGCGTGGCCATAGCCGCACGGGCGATGACTTGGACGAGCGGCGAACCAAAACAGAGTGGCGGCGGCCGCCAGAAACCACAGCGGGCTGGCAATCGGGTGGTAGAGTGCCATGGCCCTTTGGGCGCCCAAGTACTGGCTGCTCAAGAAGAGACCCATGAGGCGCAGCCAATTGGCCAGGAGCGCAGCCGGGGCAGCCAGCATCAAGAGTAACAGACGGCGGCGCGGGTAGCCCGTCATCAGGGCGGCGGCAAGCAGCGCCAGGGTCACCATGGCGAGCGTGGACCGAAGACCACTGCACGGTCCGCCGATGTGGAAGGTGCCGTCTGCCGTGGCCAACAGGGCTCCGGTGCGCAGCACGGGCACGCCCAGAGCGGCCAGTCCGTGCGCCGCCGCATCAGCCACCAGGCCGGCCAAGGCAGGCCCAAGACGTTCGACCCACGGCACTGGGATGGCCGTTGCCAGCAAGATCGCTGGCCAGAGGGCAGCACGACATGCTCGCCAGCCGCGCTCCAGGAGAAGGATGCCCAGACCGATGGGCAAGATCGCCAGCCAGGTGAGTGGCGGTGAGCCGTTGCGGGCCGCCAGGCTCCACAAACTCAGGCCGCCGACCAGGGGTAGGAGGCCCAGCACCGTGCCCTGGCCCGCAGCGAGGACCCCCCGGCGCGTCCAGAGCAACCACAAGGCGACCAGGAGCACCAACGGACCGTGGCTGTAGTACGGGCTGATGCGCCAGGAAGCGACGAGCCAGCGAGCGTTGGGCAAGAGAAGGGCGCCCACCAGGCCGGCCGTGGCCGGGATGGCCAATCGGCTGGCAACGCGGGCAGCGTCAGGTCGGCGGTTCATTCTCGTTGCAAGCCGGGCAGCCACGGTAGGGGTCTTCGACTTCGACGGCATGGCGCAGGCAGTAGGCCTTGACCCGCACGCGGCGCCAAAGGCCAAACCGCTTATCGATCACGGCCTCCAATCGCAGATCGGGCGAACCGTTGGCGCGCAGAATGGCTGGCACCGGGCAGAGGCGACAGGTCTCTGGTGTCCAGGCCAGCGATCGGCTGCCCGGGCGGATGAGGCGGCATTCCTGAAGCTCGCGGCCGCGATGGAAGTCCTCATAGTAGAAGCGACAAATCTCGCCAGCGGGTGTTCGCACGCTGTATGTCTCCCCTGCGCGATGGGGCGGTGGCGTGCCCGGCTGGCAAGGATAGGCGGCCAGGTGACGACCGCCAAGCGCTGGGCCGTCAGAGGGTGCGCGACTGGACCTGACGAAGGATGGGTGTCATGCGTCGCCGGAGTTCGGCCTGCACGTCGGCGATGGGCCGATCACTGTCGACGCGAACGAATCCGTAGCGGGCCTGCAGACGGGCGAAGGCCCTGGCAATGCGACGCTGGTACAGCATGTAGCTCTCGAACCAGTCGCGGCTGAGGCCCAGATCCATGCCTGACTCCCAGTAGTCGAGAACGCCGTGGCACGCGAGCGTCCGGTCCACCAGTGTTTCGAGAGGAACGCGAAGGTAAAACACGGCATCGGCCACCAAGGCGCGCGAATACAGCGACTCGACCCAGGCGGGGTCCGCTCCGCGCACCAGGTCGCGAGCCATCAGGGTGAAGACGTAGCGGTCCGCCAGCACAATGCTGCCTGCCTGCAAGGCCGGCACGATCACGTTCTCCATCTGATCGTAGAAGTCGGTGGCGTAGAGCAGTGACAGGGTCCGCGGGCTCAGAGTGTTGCCCTGCTTGGCGGCGTCCAGATCGGGGCCCACGAGCATCGAACGCCGCAAGCCCGTCCGGACGACCGGGTGCCCCAGCTCTTCGAGCCACGCCGTCAGCCGCTGAATGTGGGTCGAGCGACCGGAACCGTCGGGCCCTTCGATGACCACCAGGATGCCGGTCAAGGTCAGCGGATCGAGACCGGGGGGCGGAGCTCCGAAGCACTTGCGCGGACTCACGACGGCGCGCTCCGAACGTGCCGAGCCAAATCGATGGTTTCTTCCACCATGCCACGCAGCAGGGCTTGCTCGTGATGAATCGACTGGGTGGCGTCGATGACGCGAAAGTGGAACTCGCGTGCCAGCTGGAGGAACTGATCGGCCAGTCGACCCTGGAACAGGCGGTAGCTCTCCTCCAAGTCGTTGGACAGGCCAAGGTCCATGCCGGCGTCGAAGTAGCCAAGAGGCTTGCGCGCTGCCAGAACCCGGTCCAGCGCGGTGTGGAGCGGGAGTTCGAGCAGGAAGGTGATCTCCGGCCGGTGCGCAAAACCGTAAAGCGCCCTCAGCCAGTCGGGTTCGCAGCCCCGAACGGCATCGCGGGCCAAGGAGCTGAAGATGTACCGGTCACAAAGGACCAGGTAACCGGCTTTCAGCATGGGTAGGATCTGGCGCTCGTAACCATCGGCGAAGTCGGTGGCGCAGATCAGGCTGTAAGTGGTGGGCGTGAACAGTCGCTGCTTCTTTCCCCGTCGGGTGGCTTCGCGGACGAGGCCGCTGGACTCCGAGGTGATGCGCGAGACCCGACAGCCGCGTGCCTCCAGCCAGCGTTGCAGCAAATGAACCTGCGTCGACTTACCGGCACCATCGATCCCCTCGATGGCAATCAGCTTGCCGGGAAACGTCGGCTCTCCACTCATGGCTCCAACTCGTCGTCCCCTGCCTCGACGGCCGATCGCGCAGCCAGACGTCCACTGGACGAGGGCCGTGCCGAGAGCCCATCGCCGACGTTCTCGGCCGGCACGACGCCGAGTGGCGCCAGCAGCGTCGTTGCCTTGCGCTGGTGCTCGCTGGCGCGCACCAGGATGCGGCTCAGGACCTGCACGGCGTCGACCAGGAACGGGCCGCGGTTGAGCATCACGCAATCGGAGCGAACGCTGATGGCCGCGTCGGTCAGCTCGGCACGCGAGGGCTGGCCGCTCTTGGTGAGGCTCTCTAGCACGTGCGTCGCCCAGATCGTTGGCAGATGGGCGGCCTCGCACATGCTCAGGATTTCCTCCTGGGCCTGGGCGAGCTCCTCGAAGCCCAGCTCCACAGCCAGGTCGCCGCGGGCAATCATGACGCCCACGGGATAGCTTCGCATGGCCACGAGGAGGATGGAGGGCAACTGCTCCATGGCCGACCGCGTCTCGATCTTCAGGATGACGCCGAGGTTCGATCCGCCATGGTGCCCCAGTTCGGCCTGCAGCTGGGCGACGTCGTCCGCCGAGCGGAGAAAGGACATGGCCACAGTGTCGGCATGGCGGGCGACGAAGTCCAGGTGCCGAATGTCCTGTTCGGTGAGACCACGGAGCGACAGCTGGCTGTCGGGCAAGTTGATCCCCTTGTCGGCGGCCAGACGACTGCCGGCAGCGGCGGCGTGTTCGATGCGCACCAGCAGTTCGTCCGCCGAAGCCTCCTCCACCACCCCGCCGATGCGACCGTCGTCAAACCAGATACGTTCGCCAGGGCGCACCTCAGAAAGGATCTGGGGCAGGCTACAGGAGACGTGCGCCGGCTGCAGGCAATGCCCTTCCTCATCGAAGACCGCATTCTGACCCGGCTGCTGGGCAGCGGTCACCACCAGGCGGTCGCCAACGTGAAGCGTCAGCCGGCCGGCTCGAACCGGCAGGCTGCCAACGATGCCGCTTGCTGGTCCAGCGCGACGGTGCCTTGACGACGGGGCGACTCGCAACCGGGTGCCGGGCGTCACGTACGCGGTGCGATCGCAGCTGGCCCAGCGGTTCACGCCGACCTCGCCCGTGACGGTGAGCTCTCGCTTGCGAGCGCGGGCATCGCGGAAGGTGATGCGATCGTTGCGACGAACGCGTGCCAGCCACTTCCGGCTGACGGGCAGCACCGGCGCCGGGATAGGCGGTTGCTCGGGCGCCTCGAGGGGCGTCAGCCACACCTGAGCCGGCTCGATGACCCGACCCAGCTCGTCGCGATGGGGGCGCCAGCGCACCACAGCCGGTCCGGGCTCGATCTCCCCGGTGCGCAGCTTGGGGCCCGCCAGGTCCATGAGGATGCGGCAGGGCTGACCGATCTCCCGTTGTGCCGTCCGTACCGCAGCGATCAAGGCTTGCCAAGAGGTGGCGTCCCCGCTGGCGCAATTGACCCGGGCGCAGTCCATGCCGCCGGCCAGCAAGTCCCTCATCAGCGCCGGGTTGTCGGCGCTCTCGATGGGCAGGGTTACCATGATCCGGACCCGACGCCGACGATCGCGGCCCCCCAGGAGTGCCTCGGTGTGGCGCTCGATGAGCGTGCGGCTCTGCTCGAACGTTACGAACGGCTCGTACGGCCGGCTGGGTAGGCTGGCTGCTCCTGCGCTCTGCAAGAGCCCGATGATCGCGTCCAGGTTGGACATGACGAAGCCGTGGCTATGACCCAAGGACGAGAGTCCGAAGGTCACCAGCTCGGCCTGAATGGGTCGCAAGTCCAGTTGCCGCAAGGCCAGATAGTGGACGAGATTGCGGGCGCTGGCGGCGTAGGCGGGATGCACCTGACGAATCCGGGGAGCCAGGCGGTTCTCGTAGTCGAGGATGTGCTGCCGGATTGCCAGCAACTTGTCGCCCAGCGCGCCTGCGCCTTGGACACTGGCCCTATCGTCATTGCGACCCTGCGTGTGGGAGATCACGTGAAGCCAACCATACCGGGCACGAAGAATGGACGCCCGTAACCCCATTCCCTTCGCAACGTTATTATAACCGGTGCCTCTTGCTGAACCAAGCACCGGTTGGGAGTGGGCGGTGAGGAAGTCCGTGCGTCACCGCTGGGCGAGGTACGGGTGGTTGTTGGCGCCGGTGGTCGTGGCCTCGCTGGCGGCCGGCATGCCCACCCGTGCGCAGCCCGCGGCGGGAGTTCGCGTTGTAAGGTCAGATCCTTCCGGGGTCAGCATCCAGCTACGGATGCCGATGGATACGGCAGCGAGCCTTCTGGCCGAGCCGATCGGGGGTTGGCTGGATGGGCCGGGCGTGCTGTCGGTCGACGACTGCGGCTTGCCAAGGATCGGCCTCCTGATCGGGGTGCCCCCGGGGGTCGACATTTCCCTCGCCGTGCAGTCGGCACCGCCGGTCGTTCTCTCTGGGGCGCCAGCCGGGGGTGCTCAGCGGACCGCGTCCTCCGGGAATGGTTGCCGCCCGCCAGCGGCAGCCATCGAGGGCCAGGCATGGTTGCGCGAGCTGCGCGTCGTCCAACTGACGCTGCGTCCTCTGGCGCGCGGCAGCGCGGTGCAGGGGCTGGTCCTGCGGCCGGAGATCGTCGCTGACCTGAACTTCGAGGGTACGGTAGCCGCCGACGGCGGTCGTCCCGATCCAGAATGGGAGCCACTGCTCGCCCGTTCGGTGGCCAACTGGGAGTCGGCTCGAGCCTGGCGACTGAGCCAGGGCAACGTTGCGCCACCGACCGTCAATCCGTTGGCCGGCAGTGGCGCCTGGAAGGTGGCCGTGCGGAGAACGGGTTGGCAATCGCTGGCAGTGACTAACCTCACCCAGACCGGGCTGCCCCCCGGGACGCCGCCGGAAGCCATCCGCCTCTACGACCGCGGCCGGGAGATCCCGTTGCAGATCACTGGGGGCGAGGACGGCCGTCTGGAGGGCCAGGATCGGATCGCGTTCTATGGGCAGGGCCTGGATACGAGGTACACCGACACCAACATCTACTGGCTGGATGTGGTCCGCAGCGGCTCGGGAGTTCGCATCCCGCGGCAGCCGGCAGCTCCTGGGTCGGGGGAGACGCTGGCGGCGTTCACCGAAACCTTGCGCCTGGAGGAGGACTCCTTCTATGACGGGCGGACGGCACCACTGCCGGAGGAGGACGGTTTCTACTGGCGCGAGTTGCGACCGGGCACGGGCACGGGCAGCCTGCGGATCGCCTTCGACCTGGCGGGGCTGCAGGCTGGCCCAGCGCAGCTGCGATTGCGGTTGAAGGGGGCCTCGGCGGCGGAGCACCGCTTGCGTGTCCTTCTGAATGGTCAACCGGTGGCCGAGGAGCGATGGAGCGGCACCATTGCGCATCGGATCGGAGTGGAGCGATCCGCCGAGGTCGAATGGCGGGAAACAGGCAACGAAGTGACGCTCGAGTCAGTGGGGGATGCCGACAGCGTGCTCCTGGTCGACTGGCTCGAGGTCGACTATCCGCGCGATTTTCGCATCCGCGGCAGCAGCCTGGAGTTTACAGCCGAGGTCGACGCGCCGTGCCAGATCGAGGGCTTGCCCAGCAAGCAAGTCGAGATCTTCGACGTGACTTCGGCCGAGGCACCCATCCGCCTCGAGGGCGCGATCGTGGGGGGCGCGGGACCTTACAGCGCCCGATTCCAAGTCCTCGGCGGTCGACGCTATCTCGTGGTGCCCGAAGGTGGTCACCAATCTCCGGCCGTGACTGTCGATGCCCCGGATGACCTGACGGCGCCGGCGGCCGCCGACATCATCGTTCTCACCCCGCAAGAGCTTCGCATGGCAGCCGTGACGCTGCGCACCTACCGGATGCTGCAAGGCTTTCGCGTGCGGGTCGTCGATCTGCAAGACGCATTCGACGCCTTCTCCGATGGCGAGGCCGAACCGGCTGCTATTCGTGCCCTGGTTGCGGGCGCCTTCGTCTGGTGGCGGGCGCCAGCGCCCTCCTACCTGGTCCTCTTGGGCGACGGTCACGTGGACTACCGGGGGTTCACCACCGCGGCGCCGTGGCGGGTGCTGGTCGACCTCGTGGAAGATGACTTCGGTGGGGGAGAGATTCCCTCCGACAACGCCTTCGCGACCATCAGTGGCAACGATGTGCTGCCCGACCTGGCCGTCGGGCGGCTGTCGGTGTCGACGGCCGAAGAGGCCGCACGGGCGGTGGATCGGCTGCAGGCCTATGAGCGGCAAGGACCGGCGACCTGGCACAGCCATGCCGCCTTGTTCGCGGACGATGGGCCGGCCGAGGCGGCGGAGGGCACGTTTGGCGAACTGGCGGCGTATCTCCAGGACGGGTTTCCGCAGGGCTTCGAGATCGACTCCCTTGTGCTCGGCACGGCGGAGGAGCCCTCGGCGGCCACGATGCGGGCTCGGATCGCCGAGGTTCTGGACGAGGGGCGCTGCGTGCTGGCCTTCCTGGGGGAAGGGCAGCGTGAGGAATGGGCTCTTGAGCCGGTCTGGACGACCGCTGATGCCGCTGCGCTGCGCAATGCAAACCTGCCGGTGATGCTCGAGCTCACGGCTGGCAGCGGCGACTTCGGCTCCCCCACGCCTCGCAGCCTGGCCGAAGTGCACAGCGCGCACCCGGTGGGTGGGGCGATCGCCAGCTGGGCATCGGCCGGCAGGCGAGTCGGCGCGGGGCACGAGATCCTGGCTCGAGCCTGGCTGCAGGGCGTCTATGAGGACCGGCTGCGAGGCGGAGCGGCTGCGACGGCTGCCAAGATTGCCTTGTTCGCTGCCGATCCGACGCTACGGGATCTCATCCGGGGCTTCAACTGGCTGGGAGACCCGACGCTGGCTCTTGTCGGCACACTGCCGCGCGATCCGGCGTCCCCCACCCCGTTGGGCTCACCGAGCGCCACCGGCACGTCCACTGAGACGCCAACGGGTACCAGCACGCCGCAGACCACGGCCCCCGCCACCGCAAGCCCCACGAGCCCTCTCGCCAGCGCGACGTGGACCACGGCGCCCGAGCCAACGGCGTCTGCCACCGCGACGGAAACCGCCGTCGAGCCGCAGCCCTCGCCGACGGCAACGGCGACCGCCTCGCTGCCACCGTCTGCCACGGCGACTACGGGAACTTGGGTCTCCCTCTTCCTGCCGCGTCTGGACCGCAATTGGCCGCGCTAGGCTGGGCCGCCGAAGCGGTGTCGTCGACGTGAAGAAGTGCAAGGCCAAGGCTGCGGTGGAGTGGTCTGCCGTCAGCGGACCGGCTGGTACAGACAAAGCATGACGCGGAGCACGTCTCCGCGCTCCGCGCCACGGTTTTGCTGCCAAGAGCCGGTGCTCGCCCTTAGTACTCCGGCATCTCCGGCTGCGGCTTCTCCTTCTCCGGTTGATCGGCGACCAGGGCCTCGGTAGTCAGGATCATCGCCGCGATGGAGGCGGCGTTCTCCAAGCCGGCGCGGGTCACCTTGGCCGGGTCGATGATGCCGGCCGAGAACAAGTCGACGTACTGCTCGGTCAGGACATCGTAACCAATGGCCGGGTTGCCGTCTGCCTGGTGGCGCCGCTCGATCTCTTTGATGATCACGGCGCCGTCGGCGCCAGCGTTCTCGACCAGCTGCTTGGTCGGTTCGGCCAAGGCTCGCTCCACGATGCGCACGCCCGTGGCCTCGTCACTGCCAGCCTCGACCGATACGGCCTGCACCGCCGACCTGGCCAACAGCAACGTCACCCCGCCGCCAGGGACAATGCCTTCCTCGACCGCCGCCCGTGTCGCCGACAGCGCGTCCTCCACGCGGTGCTTCTTCTCTTTCAGCTCCACCTCGGTCGCGGCCCCGACGCGGATGATCGCCACACCACCGGCCAGCTTGGCCAATCGCTCCTGCAGCTTCTCCTTGTCGTAGTCGCTGGTGGTCGTCTCGATCTGGGTGCGGATCTGCTCGATGCGGCCTTTGATGGCTGCGGGCTCCCCTCGGCCCTCGATGATCGTCGTGTCGTCCTTGGTGGCCACTACCTTCCCGGCTCGGCCCAGGTCGGAGATGGTGACCGATTCCAGCTTCTTGCCGATGTCCTCGCTGATCACCGTGGCGCCGGTGAGGACGGCGATGTCCTGCAGCATCGCCTTGCGGCGGTCTCCGAAGCCAGGTGCTTTCACTGCCAGACAACTGAAGGTGCCGCGCAGCTTGTTCAGCACCATGGTGGCCAATGCCTCGCCCTCTACGTCTTCCGCAATCACCACGAAACTGCGCTGACCGACTTGGATGAGCTTCTCCATAACCGGCACCAAGTCGGAGGCGGCGCTGATCTTGCGATCGGTCACCAGAATGTATGGATCCTCGATCACTGTCTCGAGTTCTTCCATGTTGGTGACGAAGTAGGGGCTGATGTAGCCACGGTCGAACTGCATGCCCTCGACGTATTCCGTCTCGAACTGCAGGCCCTTTGACTCCTCCACCGTGATCACGCCATCCTTGCCCACCTTTTCCATCACGTCGGCGATCAGCTGACCGATCTCCCGGTCGTTGGCGCTGATGGCGGCCACGTGCGCGATGTCCTCCTTGTCCTTTAGCTCGCGCGCATGCTTCTTGATCTCGGCCACCGCCGCTGCCGTGGCCTTCTCGATGCCTCGCTTGATGAGCATCGGGTTCGCACCAGCGGCGACGTTGCGCAAGCCCTCCTCGACCATCGCCTGGGCAAGTACCGTGGCTGTCGTCGTGCCGTCCCCGGCGATATCGTTGGTGCGCATCGCCGCTTCCTTGAACAACTGGGCGCCGACGTTGGCCAGCGGATCGTCGAGTTCGATCTCCTTGGCGACGGTCACGCCGTCGTGGGTCACGGTGGGCGCCCCGAACTTGCGCGCCAGGGAGACATTGCGGCCTTTGGGCCCCAGCGTGGTCTTCACGGCGTTGGCGACGGTGTCCACGCCGATCTTCAGGCTGCGTCGTGCGTCCTGGTCAAAGACGATGATTTTAGCCATGGAATGATTCGCTCCTTTGCTTTTCGTTCGTTCGTCCGTTGCTCGTCACTCAACCCTCGAGCCTGGCAAGAATATCCTTCTCGCCGAGAATCAGAAGCTTCTTGTCATCGAGCTTGAACTCGGTGCCGGCGTAGCGAGCAAAGATGACGGTGTCGCCCACCTGGACATCCATTGGCACGCGCTTGCCCTCTTCCAATCGGCCGGGTCCGACGGCCAGAACCTTCCCGCGCTGCGGCTTCTCTTTGGCGGTCTCGGGCAGTACGATGCCGCTCGGCGTCATCTCCTCGTGTTCGATCGGCTCGACGACAACTCGGTCAGCCAGCGGCTGCAGCTTGACGTCACTCATGCCTACGTCATTCCTCCTGTTTGCGGTGGCGACCCGCGCTTGGCGGGCCGTCCGAAAGCGGTATTAGCACTCTCCATGGGAGAGCGCTAACGAGTATACCACGACTACGCGCCAACCGGCAAGCCTGCGAGCCGTCTATGGACCCCCCTCGGTGCGGCCCTTTGTGGGCTTCACTCGCGACACATGCGCAGCCCCTCGCGTGCCGGGATCGAGTCCGGTTCCAGCGCCACAGCGCGCTCAAGCCAGGGGCGGGCCTTGTCGCAACGACCTTGGTAGGCCAAGGACAGTCCAAGCTCGTAGTAGAACTCGGCGGAGCGCGCACCGTGATCGATCGCCGCCCGGAAGGCCTCTTCGGCCTCGTGCCAGCGCCGTTCGGAGTAGTAGGCCCAACCCATGTGGCCGTGGGCGGGGAAATAATCGGGCTGGGCGGCGATGGCACGCCGGAAGTGGGCGATCGCGGCATCGGTGTCGCCGGCGTCTAGCGCCAGTAACCCTAGGCTGTCGTGTGGCACCGGGTCCATGGGATCGATGCCGAGGGCTGCATCGAAGGCCGCGCGAGCGGCGCCGACGTCGCCCCGCAGCCGATGGACTCGCCCGATGTCCACGCGATACAGGCTGCGGCGGGGCGCGAGCTGGGCGGCACGCTCGTATTGGTGCAACGCCTGGTCGTAGCTCCCGCGGACCTCGTAGGCCATCCCCAAGGCACGTACCGCTTCCGGCAGGTTGGGCGCCAAGTGAACGGCCCGTTCCGCTTCTTCGCGAGCGGCGTCCCACTGTCCGTCCCCGGCGTACGCTTCAGCCAGCGCGGCATGGGCGGCCGCGGAGTCGGGCGCGAGGTCGACCGCCAGCAGGGCAGTCCGGATCGCCGCTTTCGGGTCGCCCGACCAGTCCTGGGCCGTTGCCAGCGCCACGTAACTGGCGGCGTCTCGCGGCGCCAACTGGACGGCCCTCGTGGCCGCTGCCAGACCCAGATCATAGCGCCGCCGCTCGACGTGAATGCGGGCCAGAGCTTGGTAGCCTTCGACCAGACCAGGGTCGTGAGCCACGGCGGTCGACCAAGCCGCCGCCGCGGAATTCAGGTCGCCTCGATCGGTGGCTGCCTGTGCTATGGCCCTGGCTGCCTGAGCGCCGGGGGTTGGGGTGGGTTGGGGAGTGGGCGAGGGGAAGAGAGCCAGCAGGCGACCACGCACCGCGTCAGGCCGAGCCAGCAAGATGGTGATGGTCGCGGTCGACAGGACGGCGACGACCAGCGGCCAACGGGGAGTCGCTCGCCGCCGGTACAGGATATCGCGCTCGAGGTGGGGGAAGAGGCTCACCGATCACCGGACTGTGCGGTCGCCATTGTGCGGTAGACCGAAACGTCTTGGGCCGCTTGTGCGTCCTAGGTTATATCGCGCCGGCCATGCGCGCGCCAAGTGCGCGTTGGGAGAGTATGGCGGCGTCGGCCACAGGAATCGCCGGCGAGGGCGAGCCGACGCGGCCCAGCGGCTCGTCTGAGGGCCAGCAGAGTGGGCGTGCCTTGCCACAGGCGGTGGACGAGGGCTACCCAGGCGAGGTATAATGGGCGTTAAGCGCAATGCTGTCGCTTGCCAGGCTACGCACATGGCTATGACCGGGTGTCCGGCGGGGGGGACTCTTGCCGTGTGTCTGCGGCGGGTGGTGGCCACAGCGGCCGTTGGCCGCCTGGGGGGCGTAGTTCTCTTGCTTGCCCTGATTCCCGCTGCGGGGGCGGCGTCGGTCGCCTCGGCGCAGGTGGCGCCACCCGAGTTCGTGCGGCTGATCAGCGGGCAGGCGCCTCGCGGTTCGCTCAATGAGCCGCTGGGCGTGGCGGCCTCGCCGGCTGCCGATGGCCGGATCTTCGTCGTCGACCATGGCAATGCCCGAATTCAGGTGTTCACGTCGACGGGGCTGCCGGTGGGCATGTGGGGCGGACGGGGACGAGGTGCCGGCGAGTTCTTTGATCCGACCGACGTCGCGGTGAGTCCGGATGGCAAGTACGTCTACGTCGTCGACCGTGGCCTCCATAAGGTGAAGCGCTTCGAGCCAGACCCGGAGTGCTTTGAGGACGGTCACCGCGACTGCTTCAGTGGAGCGGCGGTGCTGGTGTGGGGGTACCGTGGCCGGGGCGACGGTGGTTTCTTGACGCCGACCGGCATCGCTGTCGACGCTGTCGGCAACGTCTACGTCTCGGACTGGACGACCAACGAGATCGACAAGTTCAGCCCAGATGGTGTGTTCCTGCAACGCATCGGGTCGCCAGGAACGGGAGTCGGCGGGCTGATGCGGCCGACGGCCGTGGAAGTGGATGCGGAAGGCCGCATTTGGGTGGCCGACCGAGACAATGATCGCATTGCCCGCTTCAAGCCGGATGGATCCCCGGACGATTCGTGGACGAACTGTGGCCGCTTCTATCGCCCGACTGGTCTGGCTCTGGACGGCAAGGGCGGCGGGGTGGTCCGTGACTACGACCGCCAGTACCGCCTGCCGCGGATCTGGCGCTTCAATGCCCGGCTGGAGATCGTCGATGGACCGCGGGTGTTGGGGAGTGAAAGCCTGGATGACTCGTATCCCTTCCAGGGAGCGTCGGTCCTGCGTGGCGGCGGCGCGGTGTTGACCGATGCCTTCTCGACGGAGATGAGTCTCTTCATGATTGCGCCCGAGGGCGAGGTCGTCCGCCTGGCGCGCCGCTGCACCGATGCCAACTACTATGACCAGCCGGTAGCGGTGGCGCTGGACCAGGATCATTTTGTGGTTGCCGAGCTGGGCAGCGATCAGGTGACGATCATCGATCCGCACGCTGGCGACCAGGCTATCCGTGTCCTGGAACGCCCAGCGTACAGCTTCGCCCTACCCACGGGCGTGGCGGTGCAGCGCTTTGGGCCGACGTTGCCCGAAGCGGTGATCTACATCGCCGACCCCCAGCAGCACATGGTGGTGCTGGTCGGCCCGGATGGCGCCCATTTGGGCACGTGGGGAGATGGCACACCGCGCGTCGGCGGCGAAGGCCTCCGTGGGCCGCAGGCAGTGGCGGTCTCGCCCAACGGCGACGTGTTCATCGCCGACACCCTAAACCATCGGATCGTGCACCGGGCGGCCTATGGCGATGGCTCTGTGGTGCGCGTCATTACGGGCCAGGATTGCCCACGTGAGCAGGGCGAGCTGCAGTTCCCGGTGGCGGTGGCGGTTGGCCCCGACGGCACCGTCTACACCCTCGAGCGGCAGCGGAACCGTGTACGGGCCTTCTCGGCGGACGGTGCCTGCCTCGGGATTGTGGCTGATGGGCCATCGACTGGGCCGACTGGCGATGCAGAGGTGCCGGTGGGCACGCTGTGGATGCCGGTTGCTCTGGCGGCGGACGATCGTTACCTGTATGTCTTGGAGAACGATCGGGAGACGCGCAGCCGGGTGCAGGTGTTCGCGCTGACGTCGGGCGGCACAAGGCGCTTGCCCGTCGTGGCCGTATTCGGCGAGGACATCGGGCCCGGTCCGGGCTAACTGTGGCGGCCGAGCGGCATCGCGGCCGCGCCGGACGGGCGGATCCTCATCGCCGATACGGCCAACAATCGGCTGCAGTTGTTCCGCTGGCCGGGCACCGGCCCCACGCTGGCGCCAACGCAGCCGCCGACGCGTTTCCCCTCGCCAACGACGACCGCCACGACGACGCCCACGCCCACTATGCCGCCCACCTCGCTTCCCGAGCCGGCTACAGACACACCCACGGCCGTCGTGCCTACCGAGGTGCCTCCTGACCGGACGCCCAGCAGCCCGCCCAGTCCGACACCGCGGTCGGTCCCCGTCCATCGTGTGGTCTTGCCGGTTCTACTGCGCCGCTAGCCCTGCAGCCGACGGTGCCGCCGTTGCTGGTCGCGTGAACCTTGGTTCCACGACTGGAAGCTCTTCCCGAGGTGTGAGATAAGTTCGTTGGTTATGTCCACACACCGCACCCGCAGACCGGGCTTGCCGGCGACCGGTTCCCCGTCCCCTCCGAAACGCGCGGCCCGCCCCCGGATCATCAAGCGCATCGCGTATTGTCCCGCGTCGGCAGTTGCCCGCCGGCAGGATCGAGCGCCCCCCGCCACCGCCTCCTCGTGCGGCCAGACCGTCCTCGATCCCCGTAAGAAGCGCTCGCGGCCAGGGGCACCACCGACTGTGGCATCCGCACTGCGGCCGCTCCTGACGGCCCGCGGAGATCATACGACAGCGTTCCCAGTCGATCCCCCTGGCACATGGCTTGGTACAGGTCTGCCTCGGCGCCAGCTTCGCGAGACTCCTTCCGCCCCTCCCGGGGGCGGCACACTGCCGGAGGCCGTCGTCGCCCGGACAATTGGCAAGCGCGCCCCGGTCTTTAAGGAAATGTCTACGGCCGTAGACACTTCCTTAAGGGCGCTGTCGGCGGCAAGGGATCCGCTCGCGAACCAGCGTTCGGCGGCGGTGTAGCCCTGAAGCCAGCGATAGCGCCACTCGTGGTCGCCTAACCCTCGGCGCGAGACGGGGAAGCTCTTCCCGGTGTGCCGCACGAGTGGCTTCGCCCCGTCCGCTTACCATGCCCCCAGAAGGTGCGCAAAGGGAGCGATTCCCAATCTCATCTCAAGCGCACGGCGGAGGCCGGTTCGTTTCCACATCGCAGCCCCGCCGGCTGGCGCATCGCGTGCTTCGGGTCTAGCCAGCGCCTGGCAGCGGCTTGTCGTCGTCCTCGAGCAGGCCGGGCAGCGGCGTCACAACCACGCGCCCGGCTTCGATGTCGATCGCCGCGATGACGGTGGCGATCATGGGGATCAGCACCTCTCGCGGGCCATCGGAGACGAGGAGGACATCGGCACTGCCCGTCTCCAGCACCTCGCGCACCGTGCCCAGGCGCCGGCCGTCGGCAGTCATGACCTCAAGACCCTCCAGCTCGTAAGCATAGTGGGTCCCTTCCGGCAGCCGATGGGCATCGCCAGTCGGGACGTACAACAGCTGATTGGTCAATCGGGCGGCGGCATCGCGGTCGGAGGCGAGATCAAAGCGGACGAGCAGGTTCCCTTGGTGCGGACGCGCGCTCACGATGATGACCGGCTGCGGCGCTGCGACCCCTTCGTGACCGATCAGCAGTCGCTCGCCGGGCGCGAATCGTTCCGGGAAGTCGGTCAGCACCTCGACCCGAAGCTCGCCCCGTACGCCATGCGGCCGCCCGACGCGACCCACAACGAGGTACTCTGGCCGACGACGGCTCAATCAGCGATCTCCAACCCCCAACGATCCTCGGTAGCCGCTGCCCGCAGGACGGCACGCATGGCATTGGCGACGCGACCCTCACGAGCGATGACGCGTCCCATATCCTGAGGCGCTACCGTCAAGCGGACCACGTGCTGCGGACCGCGCCGCACCGTGCTCACTGCAACACGTTCGGGCGCGGTGGCGATCGCCGAGGCGACGTAGACCACGAAACCCGGCACATCGGCCATGCTAGCCCTCCTTGGCCTCCTCGCCTCCGCCCAGGTGAGCGCGGATCTCCTCGACCGCCTTGGCACCGATTCCCGGCAACTGCATCAGGGATTCATCGCCAGCGGCCAGCAAACCGCGCAGTTGGTCAAGGGAGGTAATGCCGGCTGCTTCCAGGGCTTTGGCCACCCGCGGTGACAGCCCCAGTATTACCCCAGGCGCAGTGCCCGCCGCCATGGCACGCTCGGCGGCCGCGGGAGCTTCTGCGGCTGCCGCGGACTCTGGGGCTGCCGCTAGCGCCTCGGCCGGTGCTGCCTCGGCGGCAAGCGCTGCTTCTGCAGCGGCCACGGGCTCCGCCGCCACCTCGACCAGTTCGCTAGACGTCTCCACCGCCGGCGCGGGCGGCGCCTCGGCGACCGTTTCGCTCGGCGTCTCGGCCGCCGGTGTGGGCGGCATCTCGACCACCGGCGCAGCCTCTGCCTCTTCTGGGGCCGGCCCGCGACGGCGGCGGCGGGCCGCTGTACCGCTGGGTTCCTGAGCCAGCGGTGCGGCCACCGATTCGATGGTCGCCCCGGCGCGGACCTGTGCCAGTTTCTCGGCCAAGCCAAGCTTGGCGAAGAACGCCGCCACCGGACCAGATGGCTGGGCGCCTTGGGATAGCCAATACAGCGCCCGGTCCTCGCGCACGACGACCCGCGGCGGCTCGGTTCGCGGGTTGTAGTGGCCGATGACCTCAATGAACCGCCCGTCACGTGGTGCCCGACTGTCGGCAACCACGATCCGGTAGGCGGGCTGCTTCTTAGCCCCTAAGCGGCGAAGTCGGATTCGAACCATGGGAACACGTCTCCTTCAGAGTTGCGGGAAGATGCCACGCGGCATGCGACCGCGTGCCAGTTGCTTGAACACCGTTTGGCTGCGCTCGAACTGGCGCAGCAGCGCATTGACCTCCTGAACGCTGGTGCCACTGCCGGCGGCAATTCGCCGCTTGCGGCTGGCGTCGAGGATGCGCGGTCGACGACGCTCCTGAGGCGTCATCGACAGAATGATGGCCTCAATTCGCTTTAGGTGGCCCTCCTCGATGGCCGGTGCCTTGCCAAGCAGGCCGCGCATGCCAGGAATCATGGCCAGCAGGTCCTGCAGCGGTCCCATGCGCCGCAGCTGCTGGAGCTGCGACAGAAAGTCCTCCAAATCGAGATGACCGGACATGGCCCGGCGCCCCCATGCCGCGGTGTCGGCCTCGCCGGCCGCTGCCTGGGCACGCTCGAGGAGGGTCTGGATATCACCCAGCCCCAAGATGCGGCTGGCCATGCGGTCCGGCTCGAAGACCTCCAAAGCACCGCTTTTCTCGCCTACGCCCAGATACTTGATCGGCACGCCAGTCACGGCACGCATGGACAGCGCGGCCCCGCCTCGGGCGTCACCATCGGCCTTGGTAAGGATGAGGCCCGTCAGCCCAACGGCTTCGTGGAACGCCTGCGCCACATGGACCGCTTCCTGCCCCGTCATGGCGTCGGCGACCAGCAGCACCTCCGCTGGTCGTGCCTGCTTCGCCAAGGCTTGCAGCTCGGCCATGAGCTCCGTGTCGATCTGCAGCCGACCGCTGGTGTCCGCTATGAGGACGTCGTGCGCCCCGCGCCGCGCCGCGTCGATGGCTCGGGCGACGATGTTGGCCACCGGAGCCGTGGTACCCTCTTCATAGACCGGCACCTCGAGCTGGCGACCGAGTGCCGCCAGCTGATCGACCGCCGCCGGGCGACGCGTGTCCCCTGCCACCAACAGCGGCCGACGGCCGCGCTGCCGCAAGAAATGGGCCAGCTTCGCGGCCGTGGTTGTCTTGCCCGATCCCTGGAGGCCCACCAACAGGATCACCGGCGGCTGCCCTCGTCCCAGGTCCAGCGGTGCCGGAGCGCCTAGGGTGGTCACGAGCTCCTCATAGAGAATCTTCAAGACCTGCTGCGCCGGGCTGAGCGAGTGCAGGACCTCGGTGCCCACGGCGCGCTCGCGCACCCGACCGGCCAGCTCTTTCACCACGCCGTAGTGAACGTCGGCCTCGAGCAAGGCGAGCCGCAGATCCCGCATGGCAGCATCGACGTCGGACTCGGTCAGATGCCCCTTGCGGCCGAGCTGGGCGAAGAACTGCTGTAGTCGATCGGTCAGGCTATCGAACATGGCGGCGAATCGATGGCCCGCGCCCCTCGAATGGTGCCGCGGGCCGTCAGGCAATCACCCAATCCTACGGTTGCCGGAGCGGGCGGTCAAACGCTCGCACGCCGCGTACCCGGGCCGGCTCGTCGCGCGATGCCGCGCACGCCTGGCGGGCGGTCAAACGTTCGCGCGCCGCGTGCCCGGCGCGGCTGCTTGACACGGCGCGAGGCCGGTGCTCCAATTGGGGTGCGGGCGGTGCTCCCATGGCCGGTGCCAACCGGCGGTAGGCGGCGCCGACGTCGATCGTTGAACGAGCGTAGGGAAGAGGCCATGCACGAGGAACGTCCACCCTGGGAGCAGCCGCTCGACGAAGCCCACTGGCAGGCGCTATTGCGCGAGGAGTGTCCCTGTTCGCCCACAGAAGCGGCGGACACCCTCGCCTCGTTCCCCGACGCCGAAGGGGTGGACGTCCATTCCCTCTGGCCCGGTGGTCAGCGCGCGCGGGACGAGCGGGCGTGCCGGGAGGAAGCCTTTTGGGAGGAGCTGCGGGCCCGGGCGGAGGCCGGTGAGGTTTTCGAAGCACCGGTGATCGGCGCCAACAAAGGCGGTCTACTGGTCCGAATCGGGGAGCTGATCGGCTTTGTGCCCGCCTCGCAGCTCGTCGATGTGCCCGCCAGTCTCGGCTCGGACGAGCTTGCGGTGGATCTGGAAGCCTGGATCGGCCGCACTCTGAGTCTACGCCTCATCGAGGTCGATCGCTCGCGCAACCGAATCATCTGCTCGGAGCGCGCCACGGCTTGTGCCGGTGACGTCATCGATCGTCGCCTCGACGAGCTGGAGGCGCGCATCGGGACGGTCGTCAGCGGCCGCGTGCGAGCGCTGTGCGACTTCGGCGCCTTCGTGGATCTTGGCGGCGTGGACGGACTCATCCATATCTCTGAGCTGAGCTGGCTCCGCATCCGCCATCCTAGGGAGGTGGTGGTGCCGGGAGCCCAGGTTTCCGTGCTTGTGTTGCACGTGGATCGGCACGAGCGGCGCGTGGCGCTGAGCCTCAAGCGACTGGAGCCCGATCCTTGGGCCGACATCGCTGAGGTCTACCACCCGGGCGACATTACCGATGCTTTCGTCACTCATGTGGTGTCCTTCGGCGCCTTCGCGCGAATTGCCGAGGGCGTGGAGGGCTTGATCCATCTATCGGAAATGGCCGATCGCGAATTCGGTGACGTGCGCGAGATCGTCGCCGAAGGGCAGCAGGTCCGGGTTCGGATTCTGCACGTAGATCCGGTGGCCCGGCGACTGGGGCTGAGCCTCCGGCAGGTAGGTAGCGAGTAGCCGGCGAGCGGTCGTCGGGTGGCGGGTTGCCTGGCATCGCCGGTGTCCCGGCCGCGGGCGCGGAGATCGGCCGTGGAGCCGGAGACGATCGAGGAGGCTGGCCATGTCCCGGCCGCGGGCGCGGAGATCGGCCCTATGAGGCCGCCCGGTCGGTGAGGGGCGTTACGTCCCGGCCGCAGGCGCGGACATAGGCCGCTATAATCGAGCCGAAAGGGTGGAGCGAAGGAAATGTCTGGCCACTCGAAGTGGGCGAACATCAAGTACCGCAAGGAGAGTGCGGACAAGAAGCGCGGCGCGGCATTCACCAAGCTGGCCAAGGCGATCACCATCGCCGCTCGCGAGGGTGGCGGCGACCTGGACGCGAATTTCGCCTTGCGGCTGGCCGTGGAGAAGGCCCGAGCGGCCAATATGCCGAAAGAGAACATCGAGCGCGCCATCGCCCGTGGCACAGGTGGCGACAAGGAGGGCGCGCGCCTGGAGCAGATCCTGTACGAAGGCTATGGTCCTTTTGGCTCGGCGGTCATGCTGTCCGCGGTGACGGACAACCGCAATCGCACCGTCAGTGAGATCCGGCACCTGTTCAGCCGCCATGGCGGCAATCTGGGCGAGTCGGGGAGCGTAGCATGGCAGTTCGTGCAGCGCGGCACCATCGGTATCCCGGTGGAGGGCGTCGACGCGGAGGAGCTGGCTCTGGCGGCGATCGATGCCGGCGCGCTGGACGTGGAGGTCGAGGACACGCTGGTCACCGTCTACACCGAGCCAGCCACCTTTCGTGAGGTGAAGGAGGCTCTCACCCGTGCCGGTTACGACACCAGCCAGGCCGAGCTGGCGATGATCCCCACGGCACAGATTGACCTCGAGCCCAAGCAAACGGTGCAGGTGATGCGATTCATCGAGCACCTGGAGGAGCTGGACGACGTCGACCAGGTATGGACGAACGTCGCCATCAGCGACGAGGCCATCGCCGCGTTTGTGGCCTGAGGCGGCAGCAATCCCACCAGCAGCGGCGCCGGACGCACCCGCATCCCTGCCCCCCGTTGCATCGCCGGGTGGCCGATCGCTGTCGGCCGAGCGAACGGTGCTGCGGGTGCTTGGCGTGGACCCCGGCACAGCAGCGACCGGCTATGGCGTCCTGGAAGGCATTTCCGGCGCTAGCGAGAGGGCGCGGGTCCTCCAGTTCGGAGTCGTGCGCACCGAGGCCGACCGATCGATGGCGGTTCGCCTGACCGAGCTGCATGGTGCTCTCACGCGCCTCATCGAGAGCTGCCAGCCGGATGTGGTGGCCGTCGAAGAGCTGTTCTTCGCTCGCAACGTCTCCACCGCCATGGCGGTCGGCCAGTCGCGGGGTGTGGTGCTGCTAGTGGCCGGACAGGCGGGGCTGCCCGTCCATGAGTACCAACCAAGGCAGGTGAAACTGGCGCTTACCGGCTACGGCAACGCCGACAAGCGCCAGGTGCAGCAAATGCTCGTGCGCTTGCTCGGCCTGAGCGCCATCCCCGAACCCGATGATGCGGCCGATGCCCTGGCAATCGCCCTCTGCCACCTCCAGTCGGCGAGGTGGCGTGCCCTCGGCGAGCGGAGTTGACAGCCAGAGGTGCGAACGTATACTCGCGCCCCGCCGTAGGGCGGCAACGCGGGCCGCTCCTTCGGCCGCAAGGAGGGAGAACGTGATCGCATTCCTGCTGGCCATCGGCCCCCTGCTGCTCATCCTGGCCGGAATCACCGTCTTTCGTCAGAGTGGCTTGCGCATGGCCTTCGTCGGCTGGGTCGCGGCAGTGCTGGTGGCCGTGCTCTACAGCCACACCTCTCTCGAGGTGGCTCTGGTGGCCAGCGTGATTGGCTTTCTGAAGTCGTTCGGCATCGCCGTGTCGGTGGTGGCGACGATGTACATGATCTTCCTGATGAGCGCCACCGGAGCGTTGGAAGTCGTCTCCGATCGCATCAAACGTGCCGTGACCGGCGCCGAGAACCAGGCTCTCTACGTGGGTGTCGGCTTCGGTTCCTTCTTGACGAGTCTGGGCGTGGTTACGCCATCCCTCTTCCCGCCGCTGCTTGTCGTGATGGGCTTCACCCCTTTCTGTGCCGTGGCCATTGCCGTGCTGGGCTACAACGCCTCCACATCCTTCGCACTCCTGTCCATCCCAGTGACGCTGCCGGCGGAGGTGTTCGGCTTCTCGGCCGCTACCCTGGCCTTCAAGATCTCGCTCTTCTTGCCGATCATTAGCGTTGGCTTGGCCTTTGCCCTGCTGTGGTTCATCGGCGGTCGCGCCGCCATGCGCCGTGGCTGGGTGCCGGCGGTGATCATCGGCCTGGTCCTGGCCCTCGCCTGCCTCCTGTTCACCGGGGTGAACGAATGGCGTGGGGCAGAGGTCATTCCGGTCCGGGTGGTGGGCGCGTTCGCCGGCCTGGTGGCGATGGCAGTGCTGCAGCTCTACGATCGCTGGCAGCGCAAGGTCCGTTCGGAAGCCTCGCTGCCGATGGCTTCTGGCACCGCGCCGGCCCAGCTTTCTTTCGCCCGTGCCGTCTCGCCGTGGGTGATCCTCACCGTCCTGGCGATCGCCATCAGCGTGCCGGCGGTCAACCGTTGGCTGGCCGCTTTACCCGGACCGATCGAGGCCATCCGCTTCTACTCGAATCAGACGGTGGATCTGAACGTTCTCGCGGCCATCTACACCGCCATTTTCGCCAGCATCCTCTTGTGCCTGCCCTTCCTGCGGCCCAATCGGGCTCAGCTTGCCCAGGCCAGCCGCACCTGGCTGGCGCGCGCCGGCGGGCCATTCCTGGCCTACGCTGTCTACTTCTGCATCGCCTACGTGATGCAGTTCTCGGCCATGGAGGTGGTTGACGGTGCATTGGTGAAGTCTGCGCAGTACGATACGCTGAACATGAACGTGATCGTCGGCTCGACGTTGGCGGCGCTGTTTGGGACTGCTTACGTCCTAGTCGGTGCCTGGTTGGGGCTCTTCGGCGCGGTGGTCGGGGGCTCGGAGGCAAGTTCCAACGTGATGTTCTATCCCATCCAGAGGCAGGCGGCGAGCGCCTTGGGCCTGGGCGATCCTGCCTTCATGACGCTGTACGGCGCTCATGCCGTGGCCGGCGGGGTGGCCAGTGCCGTGACGCCTGCCAAGGTCAACAACGCCGTGGCGACGATTGCCGCGGGCACCGAGATCGAGTCGGCGGTGATGCGCAAGTTGCTCGTGGTGGCTGTGCTCTTGACGCTGGCCACCGGCCTTCTCACGGCCCTATACATCGGGTTGGGCTGGTGAGGCGGCACACGTCCACCCTGACGCAGCGCGCGTGGGCTCAGAGGGTCTACGTTATGGTTCCCAGGACCGGCAGCGGCCGCGGAGCCCGAAGAGGCAGCGCGTTGGTACTCGCTAGGTCCATGCCATGCTGATCTTGCGGCACTTGGCCGCGCACGAGGGGAGAATAGGAGCCATGTTCGAACCAGCGATCGAGACGATGTCTGCGGAGGCACTGCGGGAGCTGCAGGCCGAACGTCTGCGCCGCATGGTGCGCTATGCCTACGACCGGGTGCCGATGTATCGTTGCCGCTTCGATGAAGTCGGCCTGCGGCCCCAAGATGTGCGGGGCCTGGAGGATCTGCCTCGGATTCCCTTCACCGTCAAGAACGACTTGCGAGATCACTATCCGTACGGGATCCTGGCGGTGCCACGGGAGGACGTCATCCGCTTCCACGCCTCCTCGGGCACCACCGGGAAGCCGACGGTGGTCGCCTACACGCGGGGGGATCTTGACACCTGGAATCGGCTCATGGCCCGTACCTATGCCGCGGCCGGTGTGACCAAGGGTGACATCGTGCAGAACATCTACGGCTATGGCCTGTTCACCGGCGGGCTTGGCTTTCACTATGGAGCCGAGACGCTGGGCGCGACGGTCGTACCCACCAGCACTGGCAATACCATTCGCCAGCTCATGATCATGAAGGACATGCGGACAACCGTTCTGGCCTGCACCCCTTCCTATGCTGTCTTTCTGGCAGAAGCGGCAGTCCAGGAGGGCTACGATCCGAAGGCCGACTTCTGTCTACGAATTGGCATGTTCGGTGCCGAGCCATGGTCGGAAGAGGCGCGTCGCAAGCTGGAGAACACCTTCGGCCTGCGGGCTCACGATGTCTACGGCATGTCCGAGCTGTACGGACCGGGCGTGGCAGTGGAGTGCAGCGAGCAGAACGGCCTGCACATCTGGAGCGACGAGTTCCTCGCGGAGACCATCGATCCCGACACCGGCGAGCCGCTGCCGCCCGGGACACGAGGCGAGCTGGTGTTCACCATGCTGACCCGCGAGGCAATGCCGCTGCTCCGGTACCGGACCAAGGACCTGGCGGTCGTGGACTGGTCGAGCTGTCCTTGTGGCCGCAGCCATCCGCGCATTCTCCGGGTCACCGGTCGGAGTGACGACATGCTGATCGTCGGCGGCGTGAACGTCTTCCCCAGTCAGATCGAGGACGTGCTCATGAAGATCCCCGAACTCGGGGACCAGTACCAGATCCTCGTCGATCGACAACCGCTGGACAGGCTCACGGTGCGGGTCGAGGCCGAGGACCGGGTCTTTGCCATGACCGAAGCGGATCAGGAGGAACTGCGCGGCCGCGTCATCGAGCGGCTGTTTGCGGTCCTCGGGATTCGAACCCAAGTCGAGCTCTTGGAACCGGGGTCCATCGAGCGCAGTCTGGGCAAGGCGCGCCGGGTGATCGATCTGCGCCAGCAAGCCCCGTCCTGACGGCTGGCTAGCTGCTCATCCGCCGTAGGACAGCCTCTCGGATGGCGGCCTCGCGTGCTTCGACCTGGCTGGCGATGGAGCGGGCCTCGCCGAGGATGGCCTCGCGGGCCGAGGCGTCGGGCAGGCCGCCGGCGTTGATGAGGACATTGTAAAGCGCGCCCTGAACCGCGGCTCGGGCACAGGCAGCGCCGACGCCGGCGTCGGACACCGAGCTCTCCATGCCGACCTCGGCCATCGCGGCCAGGAGGTCCAGGCTCTCTTGTGCTTGGCGCATCACCGCCAACGGCACGTCGATGGCTCGCCGCACGGCGTCGGCAATCGCTGCCTCGGCTGCCTCCGTCTCCTCGGCGTTGCCGCGCGGCAGGCGGCGCGCCGCCATCAGGGATTCGAAGGCGCGCGTATCCTCGTCCACCAGCCGCAGCAACCCATCCTTGATGGCTTGGCCTTGCACCGCCCAGTCGGAGAATTCCTGCCAGCGGTGATCCCATCCGCGTCGGTGGGCGGACAGATTGGCCACCATGGTGCCGAGGGCGGCGGCGAGCGCGCCGACCAGCGCGGCCACCGATCCGCCGCCCGGCGCCGGTGATTCGGAGGCCGTCTCGTCCGCAAAGCCGCGAAGCGTCATGTCGGCCAGACGCGTATCGCGGGGGTCAGCCAGCAAGTACTCGATGATCTTCTGCCGCGGCTCGAAGGGCGTAACGTCGTTCAGCCCCAGCGAACGAACGGCGATCTTCACCAGCTCGGCCTCCGAGACGCCGAGCGAGCGCTGTTGCTTGGCCAGGAAATGCCGACCGGCGTCCAGCATAACCTGCAGCGGCACCATGCCGACAATCTCGGACCCCGTGACCCGGAGGCCACGGGCCTCGGCCCGCCGGCAGGCCTCTTCGAAGGCCACGTGGAGCGGCGTGATGCGCAGGTTGGTCAGGTTGATCGAGATCTGCGCGATGCCGTATTCCTCGATGTACCAGCCAATGGCTTTGACCGCCTTCAAGCTGCCTGGTTGCCAGATGGGCTCGCCAGCCTCATCGCGGACGATTTCGCCGGTGATGGGGTCGCCCTTGCGCAGAGGGCGGCCTTTCTCGCGGATGTCGTAGGCCACCGCGTTGGCCCGGCGGACGGAGGTTGTGTTCAGGTTGACGTTGTAAGCCACGAGGAAGTCACGCGCCCCGATCACCGTGGCGCCGGTGCGCGGCTTGAATTCGGCTGGGCCGTAGTCCGGCTGCCAGTTGGGGTCCCGCAGTCGTTCGGCGAGGCCCTCGTACTCGCCCTGGCGAATGGTCGCCAGGTTGCGCCGCTGTGGCCGGGAGGCGGCGTATTCGTACAGATAGACCGGTATCCCGAGCTCCCGACCGACGCGCTCGCCCAGCTGGCGAGCGAGCTCGACCGTTTCCTCCATGGTGATGCCGCGGATCGGTACCAGGGGACAGACATCGGTGGCGCCGATCCGGGGATGCTCGCCGTGGTGACGGCGCATATCGATGACCTCGGCGGCGGTCGCAATGGCCCGGAAGGCGGCTTCGACGACGGCACTTGGCGAGCCGACGAAGGTCACCACAGTGCGGTTGGTGGCCTGGCCCGGATCGGTGTTCAGCAGCCGGACACCGGCCACGCCTTCGATGGCATCGGTAATCTGGCGGATGACGGCCGCATCACGGCCCTCGCTGAAATTGGGGACGCATTCCACCAGTGCGTCTCGATCGGCCATTCGCTTGCTGCCCTCCTGGCGGCTATCCTAATGGTCGGCGCGCGAGAGTTGCAAGTCCGCCCCATCGAAGTCATGGCGTGCGCCTGGTTGGCTGACAGGTGGAAGCGGCGGGCGCGCGCCGTTTCGTCATGCGGTTGGGGTACCATGGGCACTGCCAGCCACTCGACAAGGAGGGACACTGTGACGAGGCCAGCCCGTAAGCTATTTCCGCGAACGATGCCCGCCGCGATGCTCGGCCCGGCTGCCGTCCTGGCGATTCTTGTACTCAGCGCGCCCATGGGCGCCCGGGCGGATGAGCCGCTGGGTGAGGTGGCAGCCCGGCCGGCACCCACACGGGAGGCGCTGGACTGCAGTTGGAAGCTGATCGGCTCGTCGACCCGCGACGTCATGCATGCCGCGGCGGCGATGGACACCGACGCCAAGCGACTGTACGTGTATGGTGGCCTGGATGAGTCGCTTCAGGTCCACAAGTTGGTGGAGGCGGTGGATCTGTCGTCGGCGGAGCTGGTGGCCACCCATCTGCCAGTGGCCGCGGGCGGAGCCTTGCCGCTCGCCGGCGGGGCGGCGGCCTATCGGGCCAAGGGCGCAGACTCCGACGTTTCGGCTGTCTACTTTTTCGGCGGCATGGGGGATGCCACGCGCGGGCAGGCCGGCAACGTCGTGCAGCGCTACCTCACCAAGCTCGGCCGCTGGGAGCGGGTGGTGCCAGCCAACGATCGGCTCTTTGGCGCCCGGATGTTCGCCGCCGCCGCCTACGACGCGCGGCATGACGTCGTGTGGGTGGTTGGCGGCATCGGCCAGTGCGTGCTCGCCGACCTCGCCGCTGGCCAGCCATGCCCCGCCCGGGCCATCGACACCGTCTACCTAACCTTCGACGCCCAGGATCGTGCCACCTGGCATGTCCTGCCCGGTGGTGCCCTGGCGCTCTATGGGCACACGGCGGTCTACGATCCGACAGGGCAGCGGTTGCTGGTGTTCGGTGGCACCGCCAATGGCACTGCCGGCAGCAACGTGGTTCGGTCCCTGGATCTGTCGGGCGGCGACCCGGCGATGGCCACCTGGTCCACGCTGCCGACTTCGGGACAGGTGCCCTCGCTCTACTTCCACGGCGCTTCGCTGGACACCGACTACCGATGGCTGGTGGTGTATGGTGGCGTGCGCTCTGCCTTCCTGCGACCAGACGAGTCGGCCAACAACATGACGCACTATCTGGACTTGCGGGCCTCGCCGCCGGCCTGGGTGGACTTGCGGCCGGCTGGCAGCCCTGGCGATCGGATCGCGAGCGCCATGGGGTTCGAGCCACTGCACGGTGTGGCGGTTGTAACCCTCGGTCGCCTCAAGGTTGCCTGGGGTGGCTCGCCGCCCATGCCGCAGTTCGACGTGGCCCGGACGACGTGGGCGCTCGAATGTGTCGCCGGCGCGCCGCCACCCGTCCCCACGCCGCCGTACTCGGGGAGCGAGGTGCCGAAGGCCTGCCCGAGCGTGAGCCGCTACGTGCCCGGGGTGGTCATCGCCAATGCGCTGGCCAATCCGACGACGATCCAGGGTTGGGGCCAGCTCTGCTTCCCGAGCCAGCCGCCGAGTCCGTACAATGTGCGTCGGACCTGGCTGGTCCTCGACCGACCCGTGGCCTTCCATCCCTTGTACAACAGTGTGGTTTACGAGTGTGGCTGCCGCTGACCATGGTCCGCGGCGTAACCCCTGGCTGTCCATACCAGTAGCCGCGGTGCGGTGCTCGGGAAGCGGCAGGGCGGCATTTGCCGTCGGACGCCGACGCCTGTAAGGTGTAGGCTCGATCGGCTCGTAGCGAGCAGCGTGAGGAAAGACGTGACCGCGGGGCAAGGTGCTTCCCGAGCCGACAGACCGCTGACTGTGTCCCAAATCGGGGGAGGCGTGGCCTTCCCTCAGCCACCATTCCCATTCCACAAAGGAGAGAGATCGTGAAGGCAGAGCGCAACGCAATCAGACCCATGCTGGTCGTGCTAGGGATCGCCGCGGTGATCGGCCTGGTGGCCATGGCCGCCACCACGGCGCAGGCCGGCCCATACCAGCAGCAGCTGCAGTGCACGTGGAAGAACATCGGTTCCTCCAACCGGACGGTGTTCCATGTCGCCACGGCGCTGGATACCGACGCCAATCGGCTGTACATCTACGGTGGCGTCAATGAGCAGTTCCAGACCCAGTCCCAGTTGGAGGTGGCCGATCTGTCCGGCGCTACCCTGCGCGCGAATCATGCGCCCATTGCCGTCGGTGGGGCCCGGAGCCTCGTCGGGGCAGCTGGGGCGTATCGGGCCAAGGGCGCCGACAATGACCTGTCGGCGGCCTACTTCTTCGGCGGCATCAACGATCCGGCGTCCGGCAACGCCACCAATGACGTGCAGCGCTATCTTACGAAGACGCGCAACTGGGAAGTTCTCAACCCGGCTGGCACGTTTACCAAGCGCGCCTTCGCTGCCGCGGCCTACGATCCGGTGCATGACGTCATCTGGGTGACCGGCGGCATCGGCACTTGCAAGCTGAACGACGTGCTGGCTGGCCAGCCGTGCAACGCCACCACCATCGACACCCAGTATCTAAGCTTCGATCCGGCGACCGGGGAGCCGAAGTGGAACACCCTCACTGGCGGCGGAATGCGGCTCTTTGGCCATGCCATGGCCTACGATCCGACCGGCAAGCGGCTGCTGATCTACGGCGGCACGACGAACATCACTAGCGCGGACAACGCGCTCCGGGCGCTGGACTTGTCCGACCCCGATCCGGCCAAGGCCAAGCTGTCCACGATTGCGGTTTCCGGCACGCGCGGCCTCTATTTCCACGGTGCCGCGTTTGACTCGGACCGCAACTGGCTGGTCCTGTACGGCGGGACGACGCAGAACTTCATGCAGGCCAACGAGGCCACCAACACCTCGACCTACGCCATCGATTTCAGCAAGACACCGCCCGTCTGGACGGACCTGCGACCGGCGACCAGCCCGGGCGACCGGGTCGGCGGTGGCATGGTCTATCTCGGTCTGCACAAGGCGGACGTGTTCGTGCTGGGCCGCAAGAAGCTGACTTTCAACCAGGGCACTCCGCAGGCGTCGACGCAGAAGACCACGTACGGTCTGGAGTGCCAGGAAGTCGTCGTCCAGCCGACAGCCACCACTAGGCCGGGCGGTGGCGACCAGCCGATCGCCTGCCGAGGGTTGGACAAGTATGTGCCGCAGCAAGTGATCAACGACGCGCTGGCGAATCCGAGCTCGGTGCAGGGCTACGGTGCCCGCTGCTACCCGAGCCAGCCGCCCAGCCCTTACAACCTGACGCGGCACTATCTGTCGCTGCGCCGGCCGGTGCCGTACCATCCGCTGTTCAATGGCCTGATCTACAAGTGCGGTTGCCCGTAACGACCGCATGAAGCCATCGGCAGCCGGCGACGGCTGCCGCGCGGTGAGACAGGGGCGCCCTCCGATGAGGAGGGCGCCTTGCTTTTCGGGTCGATGTCGTCGCCCGGGCAGCGGGCGCGCGTCCCGGCGCGGGCTCGTGGGCTTCACCGCGACGGCGGCGTAGGTTTCCGTGCCCCGTCCGGCCTGGCGACGATGCGGATCGCGGCGGCGCCTTGTGCCTCGAGGGCGGTGTCCGTCCGGTATCC
The DNA here is from genome assembly GCA_034432155.1 of Anaerolineae bacterium. Lineage (GTDB taxonomy): Bacteria > Chloroflexota > Anaerolineae > Epilineales > Epilineaceae > DAOUCP01. The sequence continues at coordinate 40,350 of DAOUCP010000035.1, read as the reverse complement.
CTGGTGCCGCAGCGCGGTGAGGAGTCGTTGGCGATCGCCGGCTCCCTCGTGGGCCAGGAGCAGCCACGCAGGCCGGTCATTGGCGGCCAGGGCGATGCGCCGGGCCTCGGCCGCGGCCGACGATTCGTCGGCGATGGCTGTGCCGAGCATCGTTCCCGGGGGTGTCTGGGGGACGTAGTAGGCGAAGGCAGGTTGGGCGGCATAGTACACGTAGAGGAGCTCGTCGGTCTGCCGAGCGGCGGTCATGGCGGCCACCACAGGCCGCATCTCTTCGCGAGGTACCGCGAGCCACGGGTTCGGCCACCGCCCTTGGGGGCTAAAGGCGACGAAGAGGGCAATGCTCGACGCGGCCAGTGCCAGGCCGAGCCGGCGGTGGAAGGTGGTCAGGCGATCCAGACCGGCAGCCAGCGCGAGAAAGAACGGTGGCGCTGCGAAAAGCACGTAGCGGTGACCGATGGGGTAAAGACCGAGTCCGTCGAATGGGTACACCATCGCCAGGGACAGGAGAAACGACACGCCGATGAGGCCTCGGCCACTAGGGCCACAGCGCCACAGATGGCAGGCTCCGAGAAGACCGATGGCGGCAAGCACTCGTACCGCCCAAAGGCTGGGGCCGCCGCTGAAGGGCAACAGGAAGAAGACCAGCACCTCACGCCAGAGGATGTCGCTCAGGTAGCCGATCTCCTTGGCCAAATGGGTGCCGCCGAAGCGACGCTGCAGGTGCCAGACGCCTAGGCGCTCGGCCAATCCCAGGGCCATAAGGAGAAGCGTGGTGCCGCCGAGAACCGCCAGGTAGATCCCGAGTCGGCGCCGGGTGGCACGATCTTGCCGCCTCGTCCAGGCCGTCAGGTGGCAGGCCGTGGCGGCCACCGGAAAGGCCATGCCGTAGTGCGTGGCGAGACCGAGGGCGCTCGCCGCGCCGGCAAGGCCCCAGTCGCGTCGCCGGTTGCGCCGCACAACGCCGTCCCAACCAAGGAGCAGCACCACGGAGCCCAATACCAGCGGCGCGTACTGGTTGAGCTCCTGGCTGTAGTGCACCAGGACCGGCGCGCAGGCGGCAAGCAGCCCCGTGAACACCCCGATGCGGGCGTGAAAGCGCCAACTTGCCCAGCGGGCGGCCAAGAAGACAGTGGCCGCGCCCACGAGCGCGTTCGGCACGCGCAGCCACCACTCGCCGCGACCGATCCGCAACCACAGGTGAAGGCCAAGCGCCAGGAGCGGTGGATCCTGATCGATCGGTCGGCCGCGCAGTGTCAGGCTGAGATTGCCTGCAGCCCGTCCCACTTCGAGAGCCTCGTCGAACCACAGGCTGTGGCGATCCAGATCGAGCAGGCGGAAGGCCAGGGCGACAAGCGTGATGGCTACAATCGCCCACTCGCCGCCGGGCGCTGGCTGCCGCCGACTCACGGCGATCGCGGGACCCTACGCGTCGGGCGGTCTTCGGCGCCGCAGGGCAATAGCCAGAGCGGTGGCCGCTGCGCCGGCAGCGAGGCCAATGCCGGCGGCCTTGGGCCACGGCGAAGACTCGCGGATGACGTGGCCGCCCATGTAATCGCTGAGCAACCGACCCCACTTGGTCTCCAGGGCCGCGTCCACGCGCCTGCGACCGACGACCGGATACCAGTACACATCGTGGTACAGGCGACTGGCAGCATAGGACCAGGGAACCAGCGGACTGCGCAGCAGGAGGTTCTCGTACCGCTTCAGGGGGCCGTGGTAAATCAAGTACTGCCCGCGGCTGGCGAAGGTATCCTCGCGCACGAAACCCCACGGCCGCTCTAGAAGCTCGGCATCGCCGAGCACAGTGATCTGTCGCGGGTCGCCGACGCCCAGCCCGCGCTCATGGGCGATGCGGATGAAGTCCAAAGACAAGGGATCAAAGCCTTGCAGCTTGGCGCTAATGGCATCGATAGCCACCTGGTCGGCCGAAGCCAGGATGACATCCTTCTCGTGCCAGCGCATGGCCCTCGGCCCCGGGCCATCGCCAGCGAACGTGCCATCCATGACGGCGAACAGCCCCGAGTGGATCTCCTGCTGAATGGCCAGGAGGTCCACCACCGTCTCGTGGATGACCGAGTGCGTCCAGTGCCGCTTTTCACACAGAAGTCCCCCGAAGGCGTTCTTCATGGCCCCCGTGATGGTGGTGAATACGTGGGTCTTCACCGTGGGCAGCTGGATGATATTGCGGTCGAGGAATAGCTTTGGAATCCGAATTCCGTCCCGGTAGATGTCGTGCAGCACGAGCATCTGAGCCTTCGGTTCGTACGTCACCCACTCGACCCAAGGCTCGTAGAGATGGACGTTGCGCAGACGATGCGTGTCCACGATCACCTGTTTGTGGCCGTTGTTGACCTCGCCCACGTAGGCGTCCACGACGACGGTGCGATTGTGGGCGGCGAGAAGCGACTCGCGTCGGTAGCCGTCCTCCAGCAGCGTCCGGATGACGCCGTCGAGTTGCCATGGCGTGGATGAACAGGCCGGATACCATGTCTGCCAGGAGATATTGACCTTGAGGATGGTCTCGTGGTCCTTCGGCAGCGCCGCGGTGTAGCCAGCCAGGCGCATCAAGCGCCCAAAGTCCTCGACAACGCTCTGTGGGTGGGTGCGCAAAATGGCCACCCGCCCGCGACCCACGCTTGGATCAACCGGCATGAACCTACCTCCTTCGCAAGCTCGTCTGCCTCTTCGCCAATGGACTGCCGGGCGGCCAGTGCGGCGGCTCCCAGCGCCTAGCTCGCTCCCGACTCCTTCTCCTTCTGCGCCTTGGCGATCACTGCTTCGGCCACCTGGTGCGGCACCTCGGCGTAGTGCGACAACTCGGCCGAGTAGTGCCCTCGGCCCTGGGTCATCGAGCGGAGGTCGGTGGAATAGCGCAGGATCTCGGCCAGCGGCACGTTGGCGGTGACGATCGCCTTGCCGCCGTGCTGTTCCGTACCTTGCACGATGGCGCGGCGCGTGTTCAGGTCGCCGAGCACATCACCCATCTGGCTTGCCGGAACGACGATCCGCACGGTGTAGATAGGCTCCAGCAATACCGGACCTGCCTCGTGGACCGCCGCCTTGAATGCCTCTCGGCCCGCGATCTGAAAGGCAATGTCCTTGGAATCGACGGGATGCTCCTTGCCGTCGTAAACCACGGCCTTCACATCGACCACCGGACAGCCGGCGATGACGCCCTCGCTGAGCACCCCGGTGATGCCCTTCTGGATCGATGGGATGAATTGCTGCGAGATGTGACCACCGAACACCTCGCTCGCATACTCGAAGCCAGCTCCGCGGGCCAGTGGCTCGACCCGCAGGTGCACCTCGGCGAACTGGCCTGCCCCCCCGGTCTGCTTCTTGTGCCGATACTGGGTGCTGGCAGTGCGGGTGATCGTCTCGCGGTAGGGCACCCGAGGTACGGAGGTCTGGACGTGGACGCCGAACTTCTCGGCCAGACGGCGGACGGCCACGTCCACGTGGGCGTCGCCCATGCCCGACAAGACCAACTCGCGTGTCGAGGAGTCGTACTCGGAGTGCAGGCTGGGGTCCTCCTCGATGACTCGATGCAGCGCCGCGCCGAGCTTGGTGCTGTCGGCCTGGGTGGCTGGCGTCAAGGCCACGGCATAGAGAGGCTGCGGGAAGACCAGCGGCGGAAACAGGAGAGGCTGGGTCTTGTCGGCCAAGAGGTCGCCCGTCTGGGTGTGTGCCAGGCGGGAGACGGCACCGATATCACCCGTGCCGATCTTGCCGACGGTGATCTGCTCCTTGCCGCGCACGACGTAGACCGGGCCCACCCGCTCTTCCTCGCGGCGCTGGGCGTTGTACGGGCGCGAGTCAGCCTCCAAGGCACCTGAGAACACGCGCACGTACTGGAGCTTACCGACGTACGGATCGGCTACCGTCTTGAACACCAGCGCTGCCAGGGGACCGGTAATCTCGGCGGTTAGCGGCACTTCCTCGCCGGTGGCGGCGTGAATGGCAGAGGGTGGCGGCACGTCGGCCGGTGACGGCAGCAGCGTGGTCAGGGCGTCCAGCAGGGGAGCCACGCCGTAGGCCTCGCTGGCAGCCACGAATAGCACGGGCACGAAGCGACCGGCGCGCGTTCCCGCCTGGAGGCCGCGCTGCACCTCCTCGGTGGTCAGCTTCTGGCCGTCCAGGTACTTCATGATAAGCTCATCATCCGCCTCGGCCGCCACCTCCATGATGGCCTCGCGATAGCGTTCGGCGCGGCCGGCGACCTCGGCCGGCGCCGCCCCTTTCTTGGCTTCGGTGCCGGTGTAGGCAGCGTCGCCAACGACATCGTAGATGCCGGAAAACTGCAGGGCGTCACCGATGGGCACTTGCAGCGGAACGAAGCGCGCCCCAAAGGCCTCCTCCAGATCCGAAAGCACCTTGGTCCAGTTGGCGTGTTCGCGGTTCATCTTATTGATGACCACGATGCGCGGCAGCTTCCGTTCGTCCAGGTACTGCCACGCTAGTTCCGTGCCGACCTCAACGCCCGCCGAGGCGTCGACCACGACCACGGCGCCTTCCACGGCTCGCAGGGCACTCAGGACCTCCCCCAGGAAGTCGGCGTAGCCGGGCGTGTCGAGAAAGTTGAGCTTGTGCTCACGCCATTCGATGGGCACCACGCTCGTGCTGACCGAGATACCGCGCCGCACCTCCTCGGGGTCGAAGTCGGCGACGGTGTTGCCATCCTCAGGCTTGCCCATCCGCGTGATTGCCTTGGTGACGTAAAGCGCCGCTTCGACCAGGGACGTCTTGCCGGCGCCGCTACTGCCAACCAGGGCGATGTTGCGGATCTTATCGGCGGGATATTGCTTCATGAACGAGCCAGCCTCCTTAGGGTCGGAACTCGGGCCAGCGGCTCGACCGACGCTTTCCCTGCCGGCCGCTGCCGGGGCACGGAACTCGCAGTATAGCCCGGCGAGCCAGCCCCGAACAAGCTGGCGGCCCGTCGACGACCGACGGCGATGGCGCTCTTGGCCCGGGCCTCGGCCTCATCGACCCGCTGCCTTGGCATGGCGGCCCTACGCCTCTGGCTCCGCGATCGTCTTCGGGCCGATACTACGGGCCGCTGGCGGTTGGCGCGGTGGGGGGCGGTTGGGCCAGCAACTTGCGCGTGATCAAGGCGCTCAGCTCGTCGAGCCACTCCTCGGCCTGCGGATCGGTGCTGCCGGCAAGGCCGATGACGTTGCCGACGCGGAAGGTGAGCGCTCGATAGCCAGGACCCCGCCAGTGCTGCGCTCCAACGCGGGCAGCGGAGGGCGATTCGGGCACGGCTTCGAGTCCGAGGGCCTGCTCGAGAAGGGAGCCGGCCGTCTGCTCCACCACGTCAGCGTCGGCCGGTCGGTCGTAGAGCAGCAAGGCGACGGTGGTCTCCCCCTCGCGATCCTCTCGCCGGAAGGTCATGACGGCCCGATCGTCGGGCAGCGGCAGCCGATTGCGGCTCAGAGCGCGCGCCGCCGTCTCGGCGTATTCCGGGTTGATCGGCGGTGCCACCGCCCGAAGACGATCGGGTGGGGCCCCAGAGACGGTGGCCACCTCCATCACAGACGGCACGTAAGGACGAAGACGCTCGCCAGTGACCCGCCGACCTGTCCGGCCGGCCAGCGTCACGCCGAGCAGGACCCCGCCGGCCAGGAAGGCCAGCATCACCAGCCGCTTCGACCTTGCGGCGCTCATGCTCCCGGTTCCCCGCTCCGGCACGCCGTCGGGTTGGCGGCCACGTCCTGTAGCGCCAACACCAGCGCTGTCGTGCCCAAGTCGGCCCCACCCAGCTCGACCACCCGGCTGTACAGCGAACGCACGAGCGCCAGGCCGGGCAACTGGATACCCAGTCGTTTGGCCTCGTCCAGGGCGAGGCCCATGTCCTTGAGGAAGTGCCGGACGTAGAAGCCGGGCGCGAAGTCGCCACCGGCCATCCGCGGATAGAGGTGGCTGAGCGTCCAACTGGCCGCCGCGCCGGCCCCGATGGAGCGCAGAACGGCGATGGGATCCAGACCGGCTGCTCGGGCATAGACGAGCGCCTCGCAGGCGCCGATCATATTGCCGGCGACCACGATCTGGTTGCAGAGCTTGGTGTGCTGGCCACTGCCGCTCGGTCCCTGATGGACGATCGTCGTGCCCAGGATCTTCAGGATGGGCAATGCGCGCTCAAAAGCGGCTGCCTCGCCACCGACCATGATCGAAAGACTCCCCTCGCGGGCCCCGATGTCACCGCCGGAGACGGGCGCGTCCAGCGCCAGAAGGCCCCGGCTGCCGGCTCCCGCGGCAATCTCCTGGGCCAGCGATGGAGGACTGGTGCTCATGTCGACCAACAACGCCCCGGCAGGCGCATTCTCCAGGACGCCGTCCTGACCGAAGTACGCGGCGCGCACGTCCTCGGGCATGCCAAGCATGGTGATCACGATGCCGGCATCGGACACGGCCTCGGCCACGGTGTCGGCCCATGTGGCCCCTGCCGCTAGCAGTGGTGCCGCCTTGGCGGCCGTGCGGTTGTGGACTGTCAGGCGATGGCCGGCCGCGAGCAAGCGTTGCGCCATGGGACCCCCCATGACGCCGGTTCCGATCCAGCCGATCGCCTCCGCGGCCGCCTTCTTCTGCCCTCCAACCATTGCTTGTGTCCCCCGGTCGCCAGCATGACCCGTTCAAGCTGCCGGCCCGCTCCTCGCCGCGCCGTCCCTCGACGGCACGCGCGATCGGGAAGGCGTCCCAGCGGGCTAGCCGATCGGCTCGAAGCGGGCCGTGAAGTGCCTGAGCTCTGCCGGTTCGTAGACGATGCGCATTCCCCGCACTGATTCAGGGTGCGCGGCAATCTCTGCCAGCGCGGCAACCACGTAGTCAAGATGCGACTGGGTGTAGACCCGTCGGGGAATGGCCAGACGCACCAGATCGAGGTCCGGATAGATCCAACCGCCGTCGGCAGTGCGATGGCCGAAGGCCACTGTTCCCAACTCCACCGCCCGGATGCCGGCCGCCAGGTAGAGCTCCACCGTCAGGGCTTGTCCCGGCAGCTCGGAGCGGTCCAGGTGGGGCAACAACGCGCCGGCGTCGATAAAGGCGGCATGACCGCCCGGCGGCAGCACAACCGGCACTCCGGCGCGATCCAGACTCTCGACCAGGTAAGCCGTCTGACCGATCCGATAGGCCAGGTACTCCGGCGTCAGGGCCTCGTAGAGACCGCGGGCGATAGCGGCCAGATCGCGACCGGCCAGCCCGCCGTATGTCGGGAAGCCCTCGGTGCGGATGAGCTGGCGGCGCACACGCTCAAAGAGTTCAGCATCGCGCATGGCGAGGAAGCCGCCAATGTTGGCCAGGCCGTCCTTCTTGGCGCTCATGGTACAGCCGTCTGCCAGGGCGAAGGTGGCGCGAGCGATCTCGATGGGCGCCTGGTGGCTATGACCGGGCTCGCGCTCACGAATGAACCATGCGTTCTCGGCGAAGCGACAGGCATCGATGAACAGCGGGATGCCGTGGCGGTGCAAGAGCTCGCGGTACTCCGCCAGGTTGGCCAGGCTCACCGGCTGCCCACCGCCGGCGTTGTTGCTGATGGTGATCATGGCCAGCGGAATGCGCTCCGGGCCCACGCGGTCGATGAGATCCCGCACCGCCGCGACGTCGATGTTGCCCTTGAACGGATGCCGAAGGCGGGCCTGCATGGCCTCGGCGATCACCAGATTCACCGGCTCACCGCCGGCAGCTACGATGTTGGCCTCGGTAGTGTCGAAATGCTGGTTCGAAGGCACGACATCGCCTGGCTTGACAGTGAGGGAGAACAGAATGTTTTCGGCGGCTCGACCCTGATGGGTCGGCACGAAGAGCGGGAAGCCGAAGATGTCGTGAACGGCATCGGCCAGCCGATCAAAACTCTTCGATCCGGCGTACGCCTCGTCGCCCTGCATGAGTTCACCCCATTGGGAGTCGCTCATGGCGCCGGTGCCGCTATCGGTCAACAGGTCGATGAGGATCTGCCCTGACTTGAGGTTGAACACGTTGTAAGCGGCCTCGCGCAGCCACACTTCCCGTTGGGCGCGGCTCGACAGGCTGATGGGCTCGACGGACTTGATCTTGAACGGCTCGATGGGGTGGGACGGCAGCATCGTCGCTTCGCTCTCGGAGTGTTCTTGCGGAAGGGTGGGCGAGAGGTGATGATACCACAACGCCTGGCCGGCCAGCTTGACAGCCGAAGGCTGGGCGCGTACTTTCCCGTTGCTGGCTGGCGGATGGTGGTGTCGGTGGTCAGCACGATGCGCGGCACGCACAAGGGAGGTGCGCCGATGAACCTGATCCCTGGCCTGGCCCGGCTCGTGGATAAGGTGCCGGAGCTGGCATCGCTTCGCGGCTTCGTACGGGCCCTCATCATCGTGCTGGTGGCCCTCGGCGTGCCGCTCGGGGCTCTCTTGTACGTGGAGACGTGGGCTCCCGTCGCGGCGCTGGGACTCCAGATCGCCCTGTACGTCGTTACCTATTTGATCATCGGTCAGGCGGTGAATGGCCGGCAACTGCGACTGGCCTATGCCGACGCCTTCTTCATGCGCTTCCTGCCGGCCACCGGGCTCAACCTGGCGAGTGTGCTTTATGTGTGGCTGGGGGGCGGCTGGCTACGCGGAGAGGAGGTTGTGCGCCTGGTGCCCAAGCCACTGGCCGGAGTGCTGGCTCTCTACCTCCTCGTGACCGGCGCCTTGCTCTTCTTGCGATCGCTGCAGTTGGCCGGCGTGGATACGCTGGCGCTCGTTTACAACTACTACCCCGACGAGGGGCGACGGTTGTCCAGCTCTCTCTACCGACTCATCCGTCATCCGGTGTATGCCGGCATCGACCGCGGGGTGTTGGCCTTGGCGCTGTGGAACGGATCGGCCTACGCCTTGCTTCTGGCAAGCCTGTTCATCTTCGCCTACCATCCCCGTTGGTACGGTGTCGAAGAGCAGGAGCTGATCGAGCGGTTTGGTGAGGAATACCGCCGCTACCGCGATCGGGTACCGGCCGTCTTTCCCAAGGGGGCGCGCGCCGAAATCGCTCTTCTCGAAGCCATCAGCCGGCCCTTGGCCGGCTTGCGCGAGGAGGTCGAGACCACCGCTGGTTAGGCCGGGGCGGCGGCCCTCGCACGGCGCAAGCGGCCTCACGGACCATCGAGCGCCTGCACGATTTCTCGACGGACAAGGCCATTGTCCTCGTAGCGGAGAGCGGCAGCGAGCGCTCGCCTGGCCGCGGCGTCGCCGATGCGACCCAACGCCCAGGCGGCGTGGCCGCGCACCATCGGCTCGGCATGGGCCAGGCGCAACCGCAGGGCCGGCACGAGTTCGGGAGCGGCCCAGTTGCCGGCCGCGATGCACAAGTTGCGAAGCAATCCCACAGCCCCGGCGCGGCGAACGGGCGTGCCCCGGTAGCGGGCCAGCAAGGCGGTCTCGTCCAGGGCCATGAGCTCGGTGAGCGAAGGCCGGGGATCGACACACGCGCTCGTTCCGGCGCCCCCGGATCGCGGCTCCCGATGGCCGCCATCGACCTGGGGGCCGGCCAGGCGACGTTTGCGGTGCTGGTTGTAAGGGCAGACCAGGGCACAGGCGTCGCAGCCGAACACCCAGTTGCCCAGGAGGGGCCTCAGCTCGAGCGGGATCCAGCCGCGATGCTCGATCGTCAGGTAGCTGATGCAGCGTCGGCTATCCACCACGTAGGGGGCGACGAGGGCACGGGTGGGGCACTCGTCGAGACACCGCCGGCACTGGCCACAGGTCCCCGTGGACGGCGCCCTCTCGATCGGCAGCGACCGGGCCAGCCGGAGTTCGCCCAGCAGCAGCCAGGAGCCGAAGCGCGGATGGATGAGCATCGCGTTGCGGCCGATGAAACCCAAACCTGCCCGCGCGGCCGCATCCCGTTCGAGGATGGGCGCGGTATCGACGCTCCTCCCCACGACGACTGGCCCCAGGCGCCGGGTCAAGCGTTCGGCAAGCGCGTCCAGCCGTCGCCCCAGGGCCCGATGGTAGTCCGGCCCGCAAGCGTGCGCCGCGATGCGGACGCTGCCGTCGGCTGAGCCTTCGGCGGGCATCGGAGGCGGCGGATGATAGCTCGCGGCCGCGAGAAGCAGAGCGTGGTGCGGGCGATCCCACGTCTCTGGCGAGAAAAGCCGAGCCAAGCGGTCGGGCCGCGCCAGGTACGCCATGTCGGCGGCAAAGCCTCGATCGACCCAGTCCCGGAGGGCGGCCGCAGCCCGCTCGGAGGGTTGGGCCGCGCACACGCCCACCGCATCTAGGCCGACTTCGTGGGCTGCCTCGACGATCCAGGCGCCGGTGTCCTTCACCGCGGCCCAATGCTAGCCTGCCGTGTCGCGCGACTCAAGGAGATCGTCGGCCATGGCGGGGCTGCCCGGCAGGAGGCGAGCGCGCTGGCGGCGGCGCGACTGCCGACCGGCCGACGAGGCAAGACGCCGAGCCGGTACGCCGTCCCGGACGGGGGAGCCCCAAGCGATGGCCGTCGGCTTGAAGCTCGGTGCCGGGCCTATAATGCGCCACCGTGCGGGAAGGTGACGATTGGGCCAACGGGGAAGCCGGCAGGGCCGCAGAGTCCACCGCAGGCTCGTCGGGTGTTAATACGGTTGCGAGGAATATGGGCTGGGGCCCGGCCGACGAAGCGGCGCTAGTGCAGGCGGCGCGCACCGATCGGCAGGCCTTTGGTGCACTCTATGACCGGCACTGCGACGCCATCTACCATTACATTGCCAGCCGCGTGGAGGACGATGCATTGGCGGAGGACTTGGCGGCGGTGGTCTGGGAGCGAGCTCTGAAGGCCGTCGCCAAGTACCAGGAGCGGGGCGTGCCCTTCCTGGCGTGGCTGTATCGCATTGCCGGCCATGTGGTGGCGAACCACTACCGACGGCAACGGCTGCTGCAGATGGTCGGCTTGACGGCGCGCGAGACGACGGGCGATCGGAGTGGCGTGATCGAGGATCGAGTGGCGGTTCGAGAGGCTTACGCACGGCTGCCGGCGGCCGATCAGGAAGTCCTGGGCCTGTGCTACTTCGCCGACCTGACGACGGCCGAAATGGCGCAGGTGCTCTCGTGCAGCGAGGAAGCCGTGCTCAAGCGCCTGCAGCGCGCCCGTCGTCGGTTGCGATTGTTGCTTGAGGGGGAGCGAAGCGTTGGTGCCCACGCAGCCGGATGACCTGGACCGTGAGCTGCAGCTGGCCGAGCGATTGCGGCCAGAGGAGAAGCGGCAGCCATCGCCCGCTTTCCGCGCGGCGCTGCGCCTCGCCCTGGTGGAAGGCAGGCCGCTGGCGACGAACCGTCCCTCGGGTCCGCGGCCGCTGGCCCGTCTCGCGCGGCAGCCGGCCCCGGTGTTGCTGGTGGCCCTGCTCGCGCTGGTGTTGGCGGTCGGTAGCGCGGTCTCCCTGGGCCGCGGCCGCCGTTCACCCCAGTTGCCAGCGAGGCTTGCGCCGAGCCTCACGACCGCCCCCTCCCCCGAGGAGCGGCCGGCTGGCGAAGGCGAACGGAGCGCCCGTGCCACCGCTGCCGGCGCCAGTCTCGATGCCCGGCCTGTGGACGCGCCGAATCCGATGCCTCATCGGCCGCTGGGTCTGCCGAGCGCTGCCACCTCCCCGCAGGCGCCGTCGGGGCTCCAGGCGTCGCCGGCTGCCTCGCCGGCGGGGGCGCTCCTGGATCCGGGCGCTCATTCCCCCGCTACCGGCGTCGATCGGGCCGCCGAGCCCGCTCGCGCATCGGCTCCAGCGAGGCCGCAGCAGCCTTCGGTCGTGCCAGTCACGTCTTCGCCCAGCCTGCCGACGCCTAGCCCCGAGGTCACACCCAGTTCGGGCACCGACGAGCCACCGGCGACGGCAACGGCGGAGCCGAGTGCCACCCCTGGGCTACCAGCCACCTCCACGCCGGAGCCAACCTCTACCGGTCGCCCGACTACGACGCCCAGGCCGCAGCCCACCGATGCCGCGGGCGAGTCCGTGGGGCCGAGGCTGCGGCAAGGCAGTCCGACCGGAGGGGCACCTCGCCCCTAGGGCGTTGCCGGTGCTGGGCCGCAGGTGCCACCAGCGCAACCTGGCGACACTCGCTCTGCTCGCCCTTCTGGTCTCCTGGCTCACCGGCGCGCCGGAGTCCGCCGCCGGAATTGCGCTTCGCCCAGCGGGGCACCGCGTCGGGGATGTCGGGTTCGGCGAGGCGGCCGGAAGGGGCGCGGTGCCCAGCCCAGCGGACCAGCACCGGCCGCGAGCGCGCGTGGCGCAGCAGCCAGCGGACCGCCAGCGAGACATCGCGGGCCAAGCCTATCTACCGATTCTGACGGCCACGCCGATGGAGGTCTGCGCCGCCGCTGGCCCGATGCAGGCAAAGCCGGACGCGGCGGCCGGGCTGGTGGTCCATTGCGGTGGCTTTGGACGCATCCGCGACCTGTACGGCTCGCTGGCCAGCGGTCCGCTTGCCGTGGGCGACGGGGTAGCGCAGCTTCTGGCCAGCGGTACGGAAGGCCACTGGGCCTGGAGCACCCAACTCGGGCCGGCGCTCGTCGGACTGAACGCCCTGGCGCTCACCCACGTTGCCAGCTCCGAGTGCCCGCGGCCACCTTGCGGTTGGGCGGTCGGTGACGGCGATCGCATCGTCCGCTATGCGGATGCCGTCTTCCGGCCACACAGCGGCGGCGACGATGGCCGCGTCCAGCTCTTGTCGCTGGACATCAGCGACGCTGAGGAGGGCTGGGCGGTGGGACGCTTCGAGACCGAGAGCGGCGTGACGGCGGCGTTGCGCGTGCTCCGGCACACTGCCCACGGGCTCGGCTGGTTCGACGCCGCCGACGTGGCGGCCGAATTGCCCGAGCTCAGCGACGTCCAAGTCTTCGTCGACGGTCTGGGCCAGGAGATCGCAGCCTGGGCCGTGGGCAGCACGGACGGCCGGGGCACGTTCGTGCGGGGTGGTCCCGACGCATTCGAGGTCTGGCGCTGGCAGATTGCCCAGGAAGTCAGCGGAGCACCGCGCGAGCTGGCCTTGGCGGAGTATGGCAGCTACGGCTGGGCATTCGGCTTCGGGCAGACATCGCCCCAGGCCACGCCAGGACTGCTCAGCTGGCGATACGGACAGCCGGGCACCTGGTGGCCCTATGACTTCGTGCTGCCAGGCCGGCAGCTTGTGGATGCCTACCTCGTCAGCCCGAGCGAGGGAGAACCGGAGGTCTGGCTGGCGGCCTCGACGACCGATCCGGCCGCGCCCGTAGTCTATCGCATTCCCAAGGGCAGCCCGATCCCGGAGCCAGTGGGTCCGGCCCTTCGCGACGCACCGCAGACGCGCGATGCCGCCAACCGGGCGGTGGCACCGCTCCTTGACGGCTCGGTGCTCTATGCCTGGGGCGATCAGGTCTGGCTTCTTGACGCCGCACATCGTACGTGGACCCGATTGCGCAGCCGTTGGCGTCTGCGCGACGCTGCCCCAACGCCCAGGGGCCTCTGGCTGCTGGCGGACGAGGGGGACGGTTCGGCCTTGCTCTTCTACGGTCCCACAGGGCTGTACGCCGTCGCCGGCGGCGAGCTGGCCGAGCCGCTGCCGCGACAGAACGCGCTGGCCAGCGCAGGGGAAGCGGTGTGGGCGGTGGGGGACGCGGGCACCATTCTGCGATTGGGCAGCAGCCTCCGGGCCTGGGAACCGTGGTCGCCGGGTAGGGGGCTGGACGGCGACCTCCTTGATGCCGTTGCCGATGGCTCTGGCCGCCTCTGGGTGGTGGGCGTGGGCAGCGATGGCTGGGGACGGCTGTGGTCGGTGGATTCCGGCGGCTGGCAGGAGCGGGCGCGAACCGGTGCCCCAGCTCGACTGCAGGCCGTTGCCATGGCCGGCGACGGGGCGGTCTGGGCGGCCGGGGAAGGGTGTCTGTTGCGCTTGGAGCCAGGCTGTGAGGCTGGGCCGTCAGCGGCTTGCGCAACAGAAGTGGCCGTCCCGGGCTCCCTGGTCGATGTCACCGCCGTCGGCCGCGACGGCGTCCTGGCGGCAGCGGAGAGCTATCTCGTTGAGGCCACACCGACCGGCGTGACGCTCCTGGGCCTATACCGCGCCGACGGGACGGCGATTCTGCCCTACGGCGCCCATCTGGTGGCCGTAGCCGCTGCCAACCAGGTATGCTGGGCGGTGGCCCAGTGCTGCGGCGGTCTGCCCACTCCCGATCGGGAGTACAGCCTCGTCCTGCGGAACGATGGTGTCGCCTGGTCGGAAGTGGCCACCGTCAGCGTACCCTTGGCGGCCCTGACCGTGGATCACTCTGTCCTTGAGGGGCGGTTATGGGCGGTCGGCGACTGGACAACGGTGCTCTCGACGCCATGAGCTCGCAGCGCCCTCGCTGCCGGGAGGCGGAGCACGGTGCGCCGGTCGGGCGCAATGCGGGGGGAGGTCAACCGTTCGGCAGGAGAGGGAGCACCAACCACCGGGGCGCCGGGTTCGCTTGCCCTGGGGTACCACCTCGCCGCAAGGCCGTCCAGTTGGCCGGCTCATTGCCATAGCCGTGTGGCTGGCGGCGTTCCAGGGCCGCCCCACCGCCAGTGGCGCCCAGAGGCCACGGCGAGCGATTGCGGTAGGCCACCCGATCGGCCGGTACGTAAACCACGCCACCATCGGCCCGCACCACCGGCTTCGCCAGGCGCAGCTCCTCGCCGCTGTCGTCCAGCTCGCCCTGAAACGGGCCGAGCACGGTGACGGAGCTCGGCACGGCATACTGCTGCCGAAAGGTGGACGGATCGGTGCCGGCGATTACCAGGTAACCGGCGGGCGGCACCACGAGTTCGGGAGGCAGGACAAAGGCCACTGCCCCCTCCAGGCGCCAGCGATGGCTGGAATCCGCGTCCGCCCGCGCCGGCACAGGCTCGGCAGTCCGATTGAAGAGCTCAATGTACTCCGCGCGCCCATCCGTCGGCTGGAGCATGACCTCGTTGATCACGAGCGGCCCAACACGTGGCGGGCTGTTCACCCCGCCTGTGCCGCGCCGGAAATCCTCAAGGCTCGTAGGGTGCACCACGCCGAAGGTTGGGCTCTCTAGCGGCGAGGCATCCACGCCGACCGTCGTCGGCACGCGTCCCCAGGAGATGCCGGGCTCGCTGGCAGCGAAGGCGAAGCCCGCCATGTACCCAGTGAGCTGGCCGCGACCGTCCGCCGAGCTAAGAACGACCGTCTCGCCCTGGCCGCTCAGGCCGAAGGCGACTGGCGCAGCTGATCCGAACTGCTGGGCATAGAAGACCGCGTAGCCCCGCGGCCGCAGCATGGTTTCGGGCGGCAGGCGGTACTTCTTCGGCGCTCGGCGGTCGTCGCTCAAGAACCAGCCGCCGATGTCGGCCCAGCCATCGGTCAAGTTGTGGAGCTCGATGGCCTCCTCTTCTTGGCCTTCCGGCTCGGCCAGGATCTCGTTGACGACGACACGAGGGTAGCCGCGATCGGGATCGATGGCGCCTGGTGATCCATGGTAGCGCGCGCTGGCACGCCAGTTCTCGGGATCGTTGGGGTTGCCGTCGGGGTCCACAACGACCAGCGACCAACCGCCGCCGTCGGGCCCAAAGGGCCAGAACCCGCCATCGTCGTAAGCCACTTCGGTCACGAGACGCCCGCGTCGATCCCAAAGCGCTAGCGTCTCGCCCTCGTTCGCCAACTTGCCATCGTAGATGCCGATGAGAGGCACGCCGGGGTAACGTTCCCGGAAGTGGGCGGCGTCGCGCGCCAGAACGCCATAGCCGCCAGGCGGCAGGCTCACTCCGCTGGCGAAGGTGTGCGCCACGCCACTGAGGCGCATGCCGCCAAGCCGGACGGCGAAGGGCTCACGGTTCTGGAGCTCGAGGAACTCGTAATCCTCACCCCCCAGGGGATGGTACATGATCTCGGTGATGACGATCCGGGGGGTGCCGTATGTTGCCTCGGTGAGGGCGCTCCACTGATCCGCGGCCAGGGTGCGGGCTCGCAGCAGCGTGTAACCGGTGACCGGGATCGGCTCGCGGTAGACCCGGGCGCTGGGCGAGGGGCGGCCCGACCAGGCCGTGCCGGGTGTCTCGGACCAAGGCTGTCGCGGATCGCTACCGTCGGTGGTGTAGTAGATCGCTCCTTCGCTGACGGTGTCCGGACAGCCAACGATGCCTGGGCGCATCGACACGCGCAACCAAGGCCCGCCGGCGCCATCGGCCGGCTGGAACTCGGGCGCCGCAACCGGCGGAAAGAGCCCGGCGGCGCACAGCTCGCCCAACACGACCTGGGTTCGCTGGGGGAAGAAGTCCCGAAGTAGCCAGTCGCGCCGCGGTCGCCATTGGTCATCCCGGTCCTGCGGCGCAGTACGGCCGTACCGCCGCCAGTAGTCCAGCCAGATCTGAGGGTTGTCCAGCTGGGTGCGTAGCGCCGGCCCCGCGTCGCCCCAGCGTGCCGACTCGGCGACGATCGGACCGTCCAGGGGGGCGCTGATCTCGGCATAGCGACCGCCAGCCTCGTCCGGCGTCAGGGCGCCATTGCCGAACATGTGGTATCGAACGCGATCGGCGAACAAGAAGCGGTACTCGGCGAACTGCTTCAGCCAGCCGTGGATGCCGTCGACGCCCGCGGTGTCAGCAATCGAGACCCTGGCACCTTGGGGGTGGGTGGCGTCATGGCCGGCGGCGTCATGGGCCCAGATGGCGGCGAGCTTCTCCATGTCCCAGGTGTAGAACTGGAATGGCAGGCCCAATGCCCGGTTCCGGATCGCCCGATAGTTGTGATCAGGCCAATCGCGATTACCCGCATAAATCTGTAAAAGGTTGTAGTCCGAGAATTGAACTAGGTCGAGCCACTGGGCCATGCGCTCGTAGCGCTCGCGGTCCGAAAGGCCCGGCGTGCTCATCGTCGCCAGCATCGCAGCGTAGCCATCGAAGCTTCCGTCCTCGACGGCATGGTCGTCCTTGATGACGTCGTAGTCCTCCTCCCATCCACCCAGGTGGTCGGCGGCGAGGGCGGCGGTGGGCTCTTCGGTGACGTTGTACAGGCCCCAGTACAGCCCGTTCAGATACAGATGGACAAACGTCCCGTAGGTGGAATCCCAGCCCATGGCTCGTTGCGAGTCCCGAGCCCATTGGTCAAAGGCATACTGGGCGCGATCGGCGAAGTAGGGGAAGGCATCGGTCTGCCCGCCGCGAAGACGCAGCACGTCGAACTCCGCCACCTGCGCGCCGTGGAACAGTGGATAGCTGAGGTTGGCTGTCCCGTAACGCGAGCGGAAGCGGACGCTGAAGGAGTGCTTGAGGGTGCTATCCGGCAGACGACTCCAGCTGCCGGCAATCCGGAGACCGCAGTCCACCTGGAAGCCGGCGCCGGCGCCAGGCAATAGCTCGAGCGAGGCCGGTCGTTCCGAGGCGGCGCCTTCCAGCAAGGGATTGGCGTAGATGCCGCGGACGGCGTCAAACAGATCGGCAGGATCGGCCACGACGGACAGCGAGGGCAGGGCCTGCAGGTCGCGCTCGATTTCGGACCGGTAGCGAGGATCCTCGACGATGCGGGGATCCATGCCATAGTCGGCGCTCACCGGCTTCCCAGATAGATGCCCCATGCTTCCCGGCGGATAGACGCCCCAGGTGCTAGGAAAGCTGGCTGGCCAGGCCGGTTGACGGAGCACATCGGCCAGGAAGATGTACGTCTGGGTGGTGATGGGTGACGGCGCGTAGCCGGGGCGGGTGGCCATGGCGCGCAACACCGTGGTCCGGTCGATGCGAATCGGCGCCCGGTAGACGGTGCCGTGGCTCTCGGAGGGCGGGCTACCGTCCAGGGTGTAGCGAATCGTGGCTTCCTCGGTGGCCGTCTGCAGGGTGAGGTCGAACGGCTGATGGTACAGACCGTGAGCGGCCGACACCTGCACGCGAGCAACGGTCCGTGGCGTAGGATTGACCAGCGGCAAGAAGAGCCAGGACCGGGGGCCGAGCGGCGGAGGGGCTGGTGGTAGGGCGGTCGCCGCCGCGGGATGCTGCACCGGCGAGGCTGCCGGTAGGGCAGTCGAAGCCACGAGATCCTGCCGCGTCGAGGCTGCTGCCAGGGCGGTCGCCGCCGCGGGATCCTGCACCGGCGAGGCTGTCAGAGGACGGTGGAGAGACGACGCTGCGGGAGCTGCGGCTTCCGCTCCAGCGCCGACAGGTTCGCCGAGCGACGGGCCGACGTCGGCTGCCATGCCGGCGACGGTCGCTGCCCAAGCCAGTGCTACGGCGCGGAGGCGGAGCGATCGCCGATCGGACACCCGAAGTTGCATCTTGGCCTATGATAGCAGGAGCTTTGGACGGCGACGGACGGACGCGCGGCACGCTTGCTTGAGCAGTGGCACCAGTGGGCACGCCAGGCCTGGCCGATAGGGAGGCGCCGCGCGCGGATGGGCGGCGCCGGCCGAGCTTACGGGGGAAAGGTGGTCGAACGATGGCAACAGCACTGGACCAAGAGCGCTGCACCGCTCCGCAGGCCGGAAGTGGCCTGGACGGGGCGGCGATCGCCCAATTGGCAGCAGCGGTGCCCGGCTGGCGGATCGTGGAGATCGACGGCGTGCCCCGGTTGGAGCGCGTTTTCGCGCTTCGGGATTTCGCCGCGGCGCTCGACTTCACGCAACGCATCGGGGCGATGGCCGAGGCCGAAGACCATCATCCAGCGATCTTGGTGGAGTGGGGGCGGGTGACGGTGATGTGGTGGACCCACAAGGTCAGCGGCCTGCACCGCAACGACTTCATCGCCGCAGCCAAGACCGATCGCTTGTACGAAGCGTTCACCCCGCCAGCCGGTTCATGGTAGGCCGAGGCGGCCGACTGTCGTTGGGAGGAGAGTGGGCGGAGGACGAGCCGATTTGACAACCTCGGCCGTCATCCGACAATCGCCCCGCGGGAGCGCCTCTCGGCCGGCTCGAGCGGGGACGCCGTCCTTTGATGCTGCCCGCCGGTCGTTGACGGGCCAAGGTCGCTGCCAACCGACCTCCGGAGGATGCCGATGACCACTATGGCCAAGGGATTCAACTCGAAGCTCGTCCACGCTGGGCAACGTCCGGACGCCTACGGGTCGGCCGTGACACCCATCTACCAGACCTCAACGTTCGCCTTTGCGAGTGCGGACGATGGGGCGGCGCGGTTCGCCGGCCTGGTCGACGGCTACATCTATACGCGGCTGGGAAACCCCACCATCCGTGCCCTCGAGGAATGCGTGGCCGAGCTGGAGGGCGGTTGTGGCGCGGTGGCCACCAGTTCCGGCATGGGCGCGGTTACGACGCTTTGTCTAGCCCTGCTCAGCGGCGGCGACCACGTGGTCAGCACCGCCTCGCTCTATGGCCCGTCGCGCACCCTCATCCAGAACCATCTCGCTCGGTTTGGTGTTCGGGCGACCTTCGTCGACACCTCGGACCTGGGGCAGGTGAACGATGCGTTCAAGTCCAGCACGACCCTCGTCTACGTCGAGACACCGTCCAATCCGCTCTTGCAGATCACCGACATTGCGGCGCTGGCAAAGCTGGCACATGGCCGGGGTGCCCTGCTCGCGGTCGACAGCACCTTTGCTTCGCCGTACCTCCAACGGCCGCTCGAACTCGGCGCCGATATCGTGTTGCACTCGGTCACCAAGTTCCTCAACGGCCACGCCGACGTCGTCGGCGGCCTGTTGATCGCCCGCGATCCGGCTCATCATCGGCGCTTGCGCGACATGATGATCAACTGCGGTGCCAACATGGACCCGCACCAGGCGTTCCTGGTGCACCGTGGCCTCAAGACGCTGGCCTTGCGGCTGGATCGGGCGCAAGCCAGTGCCACCGAGATCGCTCACTGGCTCGAGGCGCGGCCGGACGTCCTCTGGGTCCGGCATCCCAGTCTGGCCTCCCATCCCCAGCATGACCTGGCGCAGCAGCAGATGTCCGGTCCGGGGGCCGTGCTGAGCTTCGAGCTGCGCGGGGGCTTCGAGGCCGGCAAGCGCCTCATGGACCGAGTGCGGCTGGCCACGCTGGCGGTGTCGCTGGGTGGTGTGGAGACGTTGATCGAACACCCGGCTTCGATGACCCACGCCGGGCTCTCCGCCGTCGATCGCCAGCAGGCCGGGATCAGCGACGGTCTGGTGCGGCTATCGGTGGGCATCGAGGACGTGGCCGACCTGATTGCCGACCTGAAGCAGGCGCTGGCGGATGGCTGAGGCACGGGCGCGCCCATCACACCGTCTGGTCGCTTGCGGCGCTCGAGCCGTCAGGGACGCTGCGCTGCGAAAAGGGCGGCCAGGAGCAAGCCGCACAGGAGCGTCAGGGCCACGCCGGCCTTCACCCAAGGGGCGGTGAAACGTAGCTCGATCAGGTGCTCGCCGCGGGGCACGGCCACCGCCAGGAGGGCCACGTTGGCTCGGTGGGCGGGAACGGGCTGGCCATCGAGGCTGGCCCGCCAGCCGGGGTAGAACATCTCGGAGACGACCAGCCAGCCAGGGCGGCTAGCCGCGGTGCGGATGCGGATGCGTCCGGCCTGACGATCCATGACCCGCACCGAGGCGTTGGGCGGTGGGCCAACCGCCGTGGTGGCAGTCAGCTCGGGCGCAGACGATTCCAGGATCACCACCTGCCGCATGTCGATGCCGGCACTGGCGACCAGGGCGAGCGCCTCGGCCTCGTCGGTTGCCAGGCGAGCCTTGGGGACCCACCAGGCCCGCGGATTCGGCTCGCGCAGCCGATGCACGTACTGCCGGACGCCCTGGCGATCGATCGACGGTTGGGCGGTGGAGGACTCGGCCAGCGACGGGCGGACGGTGAGAACGCGCTGCACCGCCAGCAAGTCCCAGCGCCGCGCCTCGAGCTCGCCGTCCAGCGCCTCGTAGAGCGCCTCGAAGCGCCGCAGACGCAACGGACTGGCCCCCGATGTGCTCTCTACGGCGTGCAGCACCCCGAAGTTGGCCGGCAGCCGGTCCTCGTTCGCACTGCGCGTGGCATCGCTGGCAGCCAACGAGGCGATGACCGGCGAGCGGGCGAGCTCGCCGGGCGGCTCGTTCGCCCAGCCGCGCAAACCGTTGTGCTGGCCCAAGTCGACGGCCGTCGCGGCCAGCACCACCATCAGGGTGACAGGCCGCGCTGCGGCGGCGAGTCGCCGTCGGCTAGCGATCGGCGGCAGGCGCGCAAGGAGCATGGTCAGTCCGCGGCCGGCCAAGATGGCCAGGCAGAAGCTCACCAGAAAAGCCGCCCGCTCCTGGCCGCGGAACAGCGCGAAGCCGGGTACGAAGCGGTAGAACAAGGGGAACACGATGCTGTGCCCGCCAAGCGACAAGAAGAGGGCGCCAAGGGCGAGCGACACCCAAAAGCGATCGTGGCGTGCGGCGGCGTCGGTTCGGGCAACCGCCCGCCAAGCGGCAGCCAGCGCCAACGCGAAGGGCACAAGGCCCACATATAGGGGAGCCCAATGGCTAATCGTTGGCCAGACGAGCCCCAGCAGCTCGCGAGGCGCAAAGCCGTGCGCCAGCGTTGCGTAGTCGCTGACGGCGCGATTCGAGAGTCGCCAGAACTGCCATGCCGGTAGCCAACCAGCCGCCGACGCACCGAGCGCCAGCCCAATGGCGATCGTTGCTTGGACCGTTCGCTCGGCAAGTGCCGTCCGTCGGCCGAACGGCAGGCAGCTGGCACTTGCCTTCTGGACCGTTCGCTCGCCAAGTGCCGTCCGTCGGCCGAGCGCCGGCCCGATGGCGCATGCGGACGAGCCGATTCCCTCGGCTGGCAGCGGCGTGGGCTGGCGGAAGACGGCCAGCCACGCGATGTAGCCCAGGGTGGCCACACTGACGAAGAGTGCCGACTGCGGGTGTCCGGCCAGGATGGCCAAAGCCCAGGCCGCTGGCAAGAGCGGATGCGGCAGCCTTCGCCGCTGAGCCATGCTCCACAGCACGCCCAGGAGGGCCAGCGGCAGCCACACGTCGGTTTCGAGAATGGCAAGCTGCAGGGGCGGGTAGCCGGTCAGGTAGCCGCCTAGCGCAAAGCTGAGGGCCGCTAGGGCGGCGCCACAGCGCGAGCCTAGCAGCTGCCGGGCAAAGAGATAGGTGAACGTGCCCGCGAGCGAGAGATGGACGATGGCCTCCCCCTCCAAAGCCACCAGGGGCAGACGGCCCCATAGGACGGCGCTGGCAAGGACGACAAGCAACCCCGGTGGATAGGCCACCGCGGCCTGGATGTCGGCCCACAGCGGCGAGCCGGCGTAGGCGAAGGGATTCCACAGCGGCCACTGACCGGAGGCGACGAGCGCCGTCTTGAGGCTGGCGAAGGCATAGAACTGGTCGATGAAATCCCCGTCCGGAAAGAAGACGCGGCCCTGGGAGGCGGGAACGAAGAGCCGGGCGCAGAGGACGAAAGGTGCGATGGCCAGCCCCAGCACGGCGAGGCTGTCCCAACGGGTCCACTTCATGGCGCCGGCTCCCGGGCGGGCATGGCGAACGCCGCAGCGGGCCGAGATGTGCGGTCGCGCTGCGCCCGCGCCGGTGGGTCGGTGGGGAGCGTCAGCGGGGTGAGAAGGTACTCGGTCCCGCCGGCGACGGGCAGGCGTGCTCCGCTGCGGGCATCGTACCAGCCGATGGCGATATGGACCTGGCCGCGAGCATCGGCCGACAGGCGCGGGATTGCCCGATCGATGAGGATGTCGCCCTCCCGCCAGCGGTTAGTGGGATAGGAGCCGTTGGCCGGTCGCTCGTCGCTCTGTCCTAGCGGCCGGCCGTCTGCATCCTGCAGGTGAACGAAGAGCGTCCAGTCGCCAGCCACGGGACGGCGAGCCCGCCACACGAAAAGGATTGGCAAGAGCTCGCCAGGCGCCGTCGCGCCGTAGCGGTAGCCCACGAGCTCGATTCTGCCGCCAAACTCCACACCCGCCCAGTGCTCGGGCTCCAGCGGCGCATCCCGTGGCGGCTTCATGTCGCCGGCAGCAGCGGCCGACACTTCGTAGGCCACGAGGAGGGGGCCACCCGTGGGGTCCGGGATCTCGAGCCGGCGGCCGGCATGGCCGTACACGCGGCCGGCTTCCTTGAGCCAGTCGTCCACGTCTTTCTCGCGTCGTGGGAAGGCGTTGACTGTCCCGTGGGCACCGGCCGGCAGGAGCCAAGCGTCACTCGCGTCCAAGCTCTGGACAGGGCCATGGCGATTCAGGTAGGCGAAGGTGGCGTGCTCGCCCCACACGGGCATGACAAACACAGCCCGATCGGCGGCCATCGCAGCCAGGGCCTGATAGGCGCTCATGATGGGTACGTCGTACGAGCGAGCCACACCGGGGGTGTGCTGGCCGAAGGCGACGAAGTACTGGGCGGCGGTCCAGACGAGCGCCACACCAAGGCAGCCGCCAGCCAGAGCGATGCATGGCCGCGGGCGGAACGGGCGGAACGGGCGCGACAAGCGGCACTGCCGGCAGGCAAAGAGCAGACCCAGTGCCGGCAGACTGACAATGGCCGGCAGTGCCGCGATCGCCCGTGAGTAGTTGGGTGGCCGATCGCTGAAGACCGTCGGCAGGAGCATGATAAACAGCCAAAGGCCGACCAGTATGGCTGCATCCTGCTGGCGTGGGGTCACCGCGCGCTGCGAGTCACCCTGGCTACGTCCTTTGGCCGAGCTGGCCGCCAGCCATACCCCGATGCCGACGACGAACAGCATGCCGGTGAGCGGGTCGAACACGGGCAGGCCGCTCCGGTTGTGGAGGAGGCTGGGGTCGCCGCGCAGCAGAAACATGCCCGCCACCGCAGCCAGCTGGGCCACGAGCGCCAGCAGGGGCTGGCCGCCATGTTCCCGCTGGGCCACCGCCAGGAGGGACACATCTGCGGGATGGCCGACGAACTGCGCCGGCTGCCGGGCGAAGTAGAGGGCCAGCGGAGCGACCAGGCAGGCGGCGCTGGCGCCCGCCGTAGCCAGTACGGCCCAGGCGCGGCGCGCCGAAACCCGACGCCTCAAGCTGCGGCTCACGGTGTCGGCCACCAGGACGAGGGGAAAGAGACGCCCAGTGGGATGGCTGTACAGCCAGGCGGCGAGAATGGCTCCCAGAAGCACCTCGGCCGACCGCTCCGTGGCTGGGATGCGGTGGCGAGTGGCCCGGCCTTCCGGTCTAGCCGTGGTGAGGCGCCACCACAGTCCCACGGCCAGGCTGGCCCACAGCGGCGCCAGAATCGCCCGGATGCCATAGCGGCTGAAGTGCAGGTGCCAGTAACTGAAGGCCAAATAGGCCGCAGCGAGGGACCCAAGCCACCGCGAGTCCCACAGGCTAGCCAGGGTGCGGTAGGTCGTGGCAATGGTCAAGAGGCCGACCAGGGCGCAGGCGAACCGCAAGGCCAGCATGGCCCAGTCCTCGCCCAGGGCGGCCAAGAGAGGCGCCTGCAGGTAGGTCAGGAGCGGCTCACGCCCCCCGTTGGCCGGGAAGAAGACCGCCCAACGCCCGTGGAGCACGGCAATGGCGTCGAGGGCGTTGTACGCTTCATCGAACTGCAGGCCCGGCGGCAGCCGATCGAGGCGCCACCAGCGGAGAGCAGCAGCGGCCACCAGGAGGCCAACCATCGGCCAGGGGGGCGGGAACCGCCGGCCACCGGCTTCCGAGCCAGGCGCAGGCAAGCCCGTCACGGCTCGATCTCCAGGCGAGCCACGTCGGCCAGGATCTGGTGGCTGGCGGTCGGCACCGGCTCCAAGGTTCGCCAGTCGTACCAACCGACGCGCAGGACCACGGGGCCGCTGGCGTCCGCGGGAAGGTCCAGCGAGACCTCCTCCAGCACCAGCTCGCCACGCTGCCAGCGTCCTGTCGGCCAGTGGCCACCCAAGGGCGGGCCATCGGTCTGGGCCACGAGACGGCCGCCCGGGCGTTCGGCGCGGAGACTGCGATTCCAGTCGCTCGCGGGAGTGCGCAGCACCTCCCAGCCGAGGGTCAGAGTTACCGTTGCCCCCGCTTGGAGCCGAGGACGGCGCAGCGACCGGAGCTCGAGGCTGCTGCCGAAGGCGACTGCAGACACCGGCTGGCTTAGGGCGATGCGCCGGGCGCGTCCCACGTCGACGATGGTAGCCTGGGCGCGGTGCTCGACGCCGCGGGCAAGGCCATCCAGATGGAGCTCGAACGGCTGGCTTGGGATGCCGTAGGCGTCGAGGCGGGCGAGAAGATGGCGCTGCTCCGGTTCGGTCTCGAGGTAGGCGTAGTAGGCGTGTGGCACCGTGGCCGGGGGCAGAACGAGGCCGAAAAGCGGGTCGAACCCGGCCGGCTCACCGCCGGCGAGGACGCGCACCGTAGGGTGAACGGCCATCCTCGGTGAAAGGAAGATGGCAGCTCCCTCGCGCCGCCGGGTTTGGACGTAACGTCCCAGGGCAGCCTTTTCGTCGTCGAAGGCCAGGGAGGTCGTCGGGGCGGTCATCCACGTGAGGTAGTCGTGCAGGGTGGTGCCGGCGGCCACGGCAATCCAGACGAGAATCGCCAGGCGGCCCAAGCCAGGGCGGCCCAGGCACTCCAGCCAGGCGACGAGATGGTCCATCGCCAACGCTATCAGGAGACAGGCGACGGGCAGAACGCCGATGGCACGCGAGAAGTTGGGCGCGGCGTCGCTCAGAACGGTCGGCACCAGCAGCAGCCCCAGGGCCAGGAGGGGGGTCTGAGGCCAGCGAGCGCTCCGCACGGCTCGGGCGGCACCGACGAGACCAGCCAGGAACAGCAGACCGTTCAGCGGATCGAAGGCCGGTCGGCCAGGGGCGTTTCGCCAGGGCGCTGGGTCGCCAGCCAGCTGGAACAGGCCGAGGGCCTTGCCAAGGTTGGCGAGCAGCGCCCGCGGGCCGGCTCCCAGGATGGACGTCTCAGCCGTGTGGCCCAGGACGAGCCATGGCTGGTGCGCCCAGGTGATGAGAAGTGGCAGGGCGATGACCAGCGCACCAAGCATTACCGCCAGGAAGAGGAACAGGGGGCGCCGATTGCGCTCGCGCCACGCGACGAGGAGTGCTGCCATCGCGGGCAGGGCCCACAGGATGCGGCCGACGGGGTGCAAGTACACACTGGCGCCCAGCCAGCCGGCCAGTACGGCGAGCCGGGTCACACGCGGCCGGTTGTCGCCCGCGCCTTGGGCGATGACGCTTTCCCAGCTCGTCCAGACCCCGATCACGAGGAGCGGCAGGGCGATGGAACGGATGGCGAAGCGACTGAAGTGCAGATGCCACAAGTTCAGGGCCAGGGCTGCCGCCGCCAGGACGGCCACCCGACGCGGTCGGTCGAGGGGCAGCCGGCGCACTGCCAAATAGAGGGCGGCCACGGTAACGATGCCGATAAGGGCCGAGGCCAGGCGGGCACAGGCGATGGTGTCGGCGCCCAGCGTCAGCAGGGCGGCCTGGCCGTACGAATAGGCTGCCTCGCGACCGGCATTGGCCGGCAGGAAGATCGGCCGCCAGCCATCGCGAATGGCCTCCGCGTCCAGAATGTTGAACGCCTCGTCGACGTGCAGGCCAGGCGGCAGCCGGTCAAGCGCCACGAGCCGCAGGCTGGCGGCAGCCAGCAGGACGATCGCGACCGGCAATCGCGCCAGGCCTGGCCGGGCGCCAAAGCGCCGCGGCGCCTCATCGTCGCCAGGAGCCATAGAGCAAGGTGACCCCGAGCAGGACCACCACTGTGCCGAGCCACCGTTGGCCACTGACCGGCTCGTGCAACAGGAACTGCGACTCGAGAACGACCAGAACGTAGCCGAGCGCCAGCATGGGATATGCCCAGCTCAGATCGGCACGCGAGATGACCCACAGCCAGAACACGGAGCCGATGAAGAACAGGCCGAAGCCGACCAGCACTTGCCAGGTGGTAAAGGTGCGGCCGAGCATCTGGGGGCTGAACGTCAGATGACCGACGCGCTGCATGCCGATCTTGAGGAACAGCTCACCGGTGGTGCTGAAGGCAATGGCCACGAGCAGACCCAGGAATGCCACCAGCCGCGGCGAGTGAACGATCTCCGCATAAAGGCTCAACGCGTCCTCCGCTCTTGCTAGGGCCGCCCGACGACGGACGGCTGGCCATCACCCCGTCTGCTCGAGGCTCTCGCTGACCTCGGCCAGCGCACCGGCCACGTGGGCGACCTCGGCATCGCTCAGCTCGGGATAGACCGGCAGTGACAGGACCTCCTCGGCGGCGCGTTCGGCAGCGGGGAATTCCCCCCGCCGGCCGGCACCGCCGAACGCCGGCTGGAGGTGGATCGGGGTGGGATAGTGAATCGCGGTCCCCACTCCCCGGGCAGCCAGCTCTGCAGCCAGGCGCTGGCGCAGCCTGCAGCGGACGACGAACTGGTGGTAGACCGGTTCGCTGTCGGGCGCTATCCATGGTGGTGTCACCGCCCCCTGGCCTGCGAGGGCCTGCGCATAGCGCGCGGCAATGGCTCGGCGACGAGCGTTGGCCTCCTCAAGGCGGCCCAGGCGGACCAACAGAACTGCCGCCTGCAGCTCATCCAGACGGCTGTTGACACCGACCAGCTCATGACGGTAGCGATCCGACTGTCCGCCGTCGCGCAGCATGCGGAGCCGGCGAGCGATCTCCGGATCGGAGGTGATGACCATGCCGGCATCCCCGAAGGCGCCCAGGTTCTTCGTGGGATAGAAGCTGAACGCCGCCGCATCGCCGAGGCTGCCCACTCGCTGGCCTCGGTAGCGGGCGCCATGGGCTTGCGCGGCGTCCTCGATCACCGCCAGGCCGTGACGGCGGGCAAAAGCAAGGATCGGAGCCATGTCGGCCGGTTGCCCATACAGGTGAACCGGAACGACCGCCCGGGTGCGCGGCGTCAGTCGCGCTTCCAACTCGTCTGGGTCCAAAGTGAAGCGCTGGGGGTCGATGTCGGCAAAGATGGGCTGCGCACCGGCCATGCAGATGCCGAGGGCGGTGAAGGCAGCCGAGAACGATGTGGTGATGACCTCGTCGCCGGCAGCAACGCCACACGCCCGCAACGCCAGAGCGATGGCGTCGGTACCGTTGCCGACCCCCACGCCCCAGGTGGAACCGCAATAGGCTGCGAACTCCGCCTCGAGCGTCCGCAGCCGCTCGCCGAGCACGAACTGGCCATCGGCCAGGACAGCGGCGATGGCGGCGTCGAACTCCGCCGGCTGGGCAAGATACGCGCGGCGCAGGTCCCCGCAAGGGATCACCAGTAGTGCTCCCGGTAGCGGCGATAGAACTCCACGGTACGCTGCAAGCCGTCGAGCAGGTCGGTGGTGGGCTGCCAGCCGAGGATGCGACGAGCCAGCTCGCAGCTGGAGTACACACTGCCGACGTCGATGCGCTTGCGATCGTCGGGAAAGGGCGCGATTCGGAAGCGGCCCGACCCCGCCACCGCAATCAGCGTGGCCATGAGCTCGCGGTGACTGACCGGCCGCAGGCCGCCAAGGTTGACGATGTGACCGTCGATGGCCGGGCTGGCTCCGGCGCGCAGGAAGGCTTCGACCACGTCATCGACATAGGCGTAGTCGCGCAGCTGCGACCCCTCGCCCCAGATCTCCACTTCCTCGTCGTCCAGGACTTGGCGGACGAACCAACCGAGGGCCGTCTGACGCGGATGCTTGACCAGCATGCGTGGTCCATAGGTGTTCGTCAGCCGCAGAGCACAGGCCCGTATGCCGTAGACGTTGTTGTACAGGATGTGGTAGTGCTCACCGGCGAGCTTGTTGATGCCGTTTACATCCACGGGGTGCGTGGGGTGGGCTTCATCCAGCGGCAAGTAGTCGGGCGAGCCGTATACCTGGCGGGTGCTGGCATAGATGACCTTGGCGCCGCGATTGCCCTTGCGACACGCCTCGAGGATGTACAGCTGGGCCCGGCAGTTGATCTCCAGGTCGGTGAACGGATCCTGCATGCTGTCCAGATGGCTGACCTGACCGGCCAGGTTGAAGATGATGTCTTGACCGCGAACCAGGTACTCCATGCCATGGCCCCGCACATCAGCGATGTTGATGCGCAGGCGATCTTCGTAGCCCGCCAGGTTGAACAGGTTCCCGCCATACTCGGGAATCAGCGAGTCGACCACCAGCACCTGGGCTCCCAGGTCAGCCAGCCGTCGCGCCAAGTTGCTGCCGATGAAGCCCAGACCGCCGGTGACCATGACGGGCCGGCGATGGTAGAAGGCGCGCAGCTCGCCTTCGTCGAGGAGGAGCGTCGTCAAGCGAATCGTCTCCCGAGTCTCTCGGCCATTCCTGGCATCAACCTGGCTGGTCATCGATGTCGACCGACTTGGAAGCCCGGCCGGAATCTCGTCCGTCGGGCGAAGAGCGCCGGCGAGCAGCCGGCTGGATGACCAGCCGCCACCAAAGGCGAGCGATCTCGACAGACACCCGAACCAGGCGGGGGAGATTGAAGAACTGCGATCGACCGTACACGCGATGGTAATGATGCACGGGCACTTCGGCGAATCGAAAGCCAGCGTCGGTGAACTTCTTGACCATCTCCAAGGGCAACGTACCGTCCGGCGACTCCAGCTCGACCGCCGCCAGGCAGCGGCGGCGCATCAGCCGAAAGTCGCAATCGACGTCGCGGATGGGAAAGCCGAAGAGTAGGCGCATCAGGTGGTGGTACAGGCGACCGATCACAATGCGGTGCCAGGGGTCATTGCGGCTGATCTTGTAACCGTTGACGATATCCACGTCGTCGGTGAGACGTGACCATAGCTCACGAAGCTCGCCAGGATCGTACTGGGCGTCGCCGTCGGTGTAGAAGACCAGCTCCTTCGCCGCAGCGGCGAACCCGCTGCGCAACGCGTGGCCGTAACCACGGTTCTTGGGATGGTGAATGACGCGCAACCAGGCGAAGTGCCGCGCCAGTTCGTCCAGCAACTCGCCGGTGTAGTCGGCGCTGCCATCGTTGGTGACGATCACCTCGAAGTCGTCGCTGATCTCGCGCAGCACCTGCGCTACGCGCACCACCATGCTGGCAATGGTGCCGCCGTCGTTGTAAGCCGGAAAGACAGCACTGATGCTGGGTCGCTGGGACATGGCGGGGCTTCCGTACCGGTCTCGGGAGCAACCATTCTAACACACCCGCACACGTGCTCCTTCGTGGGTGGCGGGGAAAGATTGTCGCCGGCCGCGAGTTCGACCTATAATTCTCTTTGACTGGCCTCGACCCCAATATATCGTGGACCAGCGAGGGCTGAGGCCACAACCGGTTGAGTGGACGGCATGCGGAACGATTGCGGTGGCGCTGCGCTGCGCAGCGAGGGGGTGGCGGGCTCGGCGCCGAGCGAACCGGTCGCCCCCGAGGTGCTCGGCGGGGAGGGGAGTCCACCGGTGGCACCGGCTGGCACGCCGCCGCGCGACGTGCGGCAGCTGGCGGCGCTGATCGAGAGCGTGCTGTTTGTGGCGGACCGGCCGATCGCGGTGCGCGATCTCTCGCGGGCGCTGGAGGTCGACAAGCAGACGACCGAGACGGCGCTCGAGGATCTCGGCAGCGTCCTCGCGCTGCGCGGCGTGCGCCTGCAGCGCAGCAATGGCTGCGTGCGCATGGTGACGGCGCCAGAGTCGGCAGCCGTGGTCCAGCGCTTCCTGGGCCTTGACTCGTGGAGTCGGCTGTCGCAGGCGGCACTGGAGGTGCTGGCCATCATTGCCTACCGGCAGCCCATTACCCGCCCGGAGATCGAAGGTTTGCGGGGCGTGGATTCGGAGACGCCGCTGCGCACTCTCATGGCGCGGGAGTTGGTGGCACCGGTGGGACGTCGGAACACGGTAGGCCATCCTTTCGAGTATGCAACGACCTTCCGATTCCTCGAGTACTTCGGCTTGAGCAGCCTTAGCGACCTGCCGCCTCTGGAGTCCTTCACGGCGCACGAGGAGGCCGGCCGCGAGCTGAGTGAGGAGATGCTAGCCGGTGGGGATGCCGACTCCGGCAGCCAGCCTGTTGCGGCCTCGGTGGCCAGGGACGACCCCGAGGCTGGTTCCATGTCGACGTCGGCGGACGTGGCAAGGGACGACCGCCACGCTGGTTCGCCGTCGACGTCGGCGGACGTGGCGAGGGACGATGGCCGCTGAGGTCAGGACGAGCGCCGAGCGGCTGCACAAAGTGCTGGCCCACGCTGGGATCAGCTCGCGGCGCAAGGCCGAAGGGATCATCGCCGCTGGCCGGGTGACGGTGAATGGCCGTCTGGTGCGCGAGATGGGGTGGAAGGTGGACCCGGCACACGACGTCATCGCCGTCGACGGCGTGGTGATCGACCTCGGGCCGCGCGAGTACTGGATGCTCCACAAGCCTGCCGGTGTGATTACCACTGTCGAGGATCCCTGGGGGCGCCCAACCACAGGACAGCTTGTGCCCAGCCAGGCACGACTCTACCCCGTGGGGCGACTGGACGCCGACAGCAGTGGCCTGCTGCTGCTCACCAACGACGGCGAGTTGGCCTACCGCTTGACGCATCCGCGCTTCGAGCACGACAAGACTTATCACGTGCGGGTTGCCGGCCATGTGCGGGCGGAGACGGTGCGCCGGCTGCGCGAGGGCGTGCTCCTCGACGGCCGGCTCACGGCACCGGCGGATGTCGAGGTGCTGCGGTCGACGAACGGCGCAACGTGGCTGTCGATCGTCCTTCGCGAAGGACGCAAGCGGCAAATTCGGCGCATGTGCGCAGCCGTCGGACACCCGGTCGAGCGCCTCATCCGCGTGCGCATTGGCCCGCTCACTCTCGGCGATCTTGCCCCGGGGCAGGCGCGTCGGCTCACGCCGGCCGAGCGGCTGGCGCTCAAGGCGTACGTGTCCGGCGGTGCCCCCGAGGAGGCAAACGCCGGTCCGCGTCACCGTCGGGCGAACGAACCGCCACCCACGGCGCTCGGGACCACATAGGCGAACGGCCGGTGCCGACGAAGGGCGGCAGACCAAAGAGCATCGCCCTGGACGGGCCGGCCGCATCGGGCAAGAGTGTCGTTGGCCGTCATCTGGCGGATGCTCTCGGTTACCTGTACTTCGACACCGGTGCCCTGTACCGTGCCTTGGCCGTACTGGCTCTCGAGGCGGGTGTAGCGGCGGAGGACGCCGACGGCCTGGCGGACCTGCTGCTCCGGGAGCCCGTGCGGGTGGTTCGGGACGAAGGGCCTTTGGGCTATCGCGTCGCGGTTGGCAGCCGTGACATCTCGGCCCATCTTCGCTCGGCAGCCGTGGACGCCGTGGTATCGCGCATCAGCGCCCATCGTGTCGTCCGCCGGTTGCTCCTCGACGGCCAGCGGCGGATTGCTCGCGAGCAGCCGGTGGTCATGACGGGGCGAGATATCGGGACGGTCATCCTCCCCGAGGCTGACCTGAAGTTCTACCTCGATGCACCCCTCGCCGTGCGAGCCCGCCGTCGGCTGCGTGAGCGGTTGGCGGGTGGCGTGGCGACGACCTACGCCGCCGAGCTCGCCGCGCTCGCGGCGCGCGATGACACCGACAAGGGGCGTGCCGAGGCGCCTCTGGCCATCGCACCCGACGCGGTCGTGGTGGCCACGGAGGCCTGTGACGTTGCGCAAGTGGTGGCCCATCTGCTGACGCTCGTGGCGCGTTGGCCGGATGCTCTGACCACACGTGGCGGCCAGGCGCCTTGCTCGCCGTCGGTGCGCACTGGCCCTCGCTAAAAGCCTGGCGAGGGAAGCTGGCGCTTGGACGGGGCTGGGGCAATCGCGTGCAGCATGACCGTCTCCGTTCGAGAATGCGCCATCGAGCAGCCGTTCTTGCTGCCGCCGGACTTGCGTGAGTAGTTCCCTGCGAATCCTCTGGCGCTGTTGGTGGCGGGGTCGTCGGGCAACTGGGTCTGTCGGCGATCTACGCGGCGTAGGAGGCGGACCGCGGCAAGTCTAGGTATGCTTTCCACAAACCTATTCCGGTTAGGATCCTCGGCCGAGCCGCCCGGCTGGCGGCAGTCTGGCCCTACCGCCGGCCCCAGTAGCGGCCGGGCGGGCAGGGGATGCGGCGGGCGATGTCCTCGTAGGTGACGGTTGCCTTGCCGTATCTATCGCCTTGCCACGAGAAGAGTCCCCAAATGGGTATTCCGGAGCCGTGGTCAGGCCGACAGGACAAGAAGCTCGTCGCGTCGGCGCTCGGCCTCTCGTGCCTGCGGCTCCCACCGTGGCACCTGGATTCGCCGCCTGTGGACGTGCAGGTCGCCCGGCACCACGGGTCAGCTCCTTGCGGGCGGAGCGCCCAGTCGGTTTCGACCACGGCCGAATCGTCGCCCTCGGTCAGCTCCCCGTGGGCGGAGCGCTCAGGCTGGTCGGAAATGGTTTGTGGCGCCCAAATGACCCTGGGAAGGACGGCGCGTTCTCATAACCGCGGCCTCCTCAGGCCCAGTCGGGCATGAGGGCTTCTCCCACCCACCGCAGCAGGATTCGTACCCAGGCCATTTGGTCGTGTGGGCAAAGCCCCCGAGCGCCCATGACCCGGGCTTACGAAGTGGCCGTTTGGTCTCGCCTCCCGTCAGGGCCCACATTTCGGCCTCGAGTTCCGCGATCCGGATCGGGTGCGAGAGGTTGCACGACCACGCGTAGCCGCAGTGGTAGACGAACCAGGTCACAACGCCCACCGCCTCGTAGTGCCTTGCGGGAAGGCGGTTCACCCCGTCGCGCATTTGGCTGTTGCCCTGGCCCAGCGGCCGATGCAGAACGGCTCCGAAAGACGGGTGACCATCGCCCTGGCCCGGATCGACGATCCGTGCCGGGCCAGGCGCCGGCTTCGCTTCGGCGATGCCCTGGCACGCCGCAGCCCGCTGGCGCTGCTGGTGGTCGACCCGACGGCGTATCTGCTCCACGGGCCCGACGCCGGCAACGTGCTTCTCCACCTCGTGAATGAGCGGCACGCCAGAAGCTAGCGCCTCAAGGAGTGGTGTACTTCGCCGGCGCAGCCGCGGAGAGCCAGCGTGCGCTTCCGTCCGGGTACTACCGCTTCGGGGCGAGGGGAAGGCAGTGGCGTGGCTTCCGGAAGGATGGCGCTCTGCGGCCGCCGCCGCAAGCTAGCAGGAGGCCGAATGCTTGCGCAAGAGTGTCGAACTGCTGGTTCCACTCCACAGCGCGCTAGAGCTCGAGCAGCGCGGCTACCCGGGCGGGTGCAGCTATGCGATGTACCGGAAGGTCCAGCCGACGACCGCCTCGCCCACCGCGCCGGGTCAGGCCTCCTGGACGCCGCTCTCTGCCGCGAGCGGCGTGGCCTCTGATCGCCGGCAATCTCTGGTGCGTACGGGACGCGGCGAGGCCAGCATGTGCGCCGACGGCAGTGAGTGTCGGCGAGTGGTCAGCGTTTTGGGTGGTGTTTGTCGGTGTTGTGTCAGTGAATGGTCAAGCAGCGGGGGGGTAGCGGTATCATTGCGGTATCCATGGCGGCGCCAGCCAGAGGTTGGCTAGGGCAAGGAGCGAGGTGGAGCCTCGGGTTCGCCGACCATAGGTCGGGAGGCGCGCCGTCGACGAGAAAAAGGGGGGGGTGCAATGCCGAGGAGCGATCGTCTTGCAGGGGCTGATGGCGGAAGGCGTGCAAAGAATAGGCCGAGCAACGTGGTGAGCGCCGCCTGGATGTTGATTGCCCTGGCGGCGATCGCGGTACGCTTCTTGCTACCAGTGCAGCCGACGCACGCATTCAGGTATCCTGGTATTTCTTGGGGACGGGCACCGGAAGGGCAAGACCGAGAGGTGTGCTACTACCTTACACCGGGAGCAGATAAGCGGTGGGGGCCGGGCATTCACGAAGCGGCGTGGAAGTGGTCGGCAGCGGGTGCTGCCTTCCGGTTTGTATACCGAAGCAATATCGATGACTGCCGGCAAGAGAACTACTTCAACAAGACGAGCGAACAGAACTATCCTGGACTGTTTGGCGAAAACCCAGATTGTGCTGACAAGGGTTGTGGCGGAATCACCAAAGTGTATGTGCCAAAAGGCTCGAACACGATCGTTCGATGCAAATCGTTCCTAAATAACATAGATTTTCCAGCCCTGGATGCGGTCAGCGTATCATTGCACGAATGGGGTCACTGGTTAAGCCTTGAACATTCGAATACAACCAGGTCTGTTATGTGGCCAGTTGATCAGGGCTTGCATGATCTTCAGGCGGATGATGTTAATGGTATCATTCACATTTATGGGCCTCGGTCTGGGTCGTGGCCAACTCCTCACGTTCTGCACAACATTCGCTTCTTGACAGCTCTGGCAGCTGCGGATCGCTGTCGGGAGCAAGGTTAGACGTGGCACTTGTACGTGCGGAGGATGACCATGGCAGGAAATAGGAACTCCCTCGCCGCCGTGCTCTTGCTGATGGCCGTCATCGGTGCTTTGGGTCTAGGGGCGCTTCGATCCGAGGTAGCTAGGAGTGCGCCAAGCGTCAAGGTCGGCCCCGCGGTGACGGAGGAGCGAAAGGAATACCGGCCTCCAGAGGGCAGCCATGCGGGCCGCGCGACGACGAGCGCTTCGGCGACGCAGCCCCCGAAGGGCTTGTACATCTATGAGTCTTATTCCTTCGCCCGTCCTCCGTGGACCGAGGACATGTGGATAGAACATGCCGACTATATTGCGCGAGCACGGGTCATCGAAGTGTCGAACTCGCGGTGGACAACTCACCATGGTTACTTTCGGGAAGAGCCTATGCAGATACTGCCGGATGGCGAAATTGAGGGTGACATGACGCCATCTTTGTTTTATTCGGCGACTTTGGAAATCACGGAAAAATGGCTAGACGAATTGGGCCTTACGTCGCCGATCACAGTTCCAATTGGAGGACATAGTCCTTACGAGACGTTCCCGACGGAGTTCGATTGGATAGCCACTCCCGACCCCTATGCTACGCCCGCGGACCCAGGAACCGTCTTCAGGATCCTACCAGACGGCGAGCCTTGCCGTCAGGTCATGGTCGATGATGAGCTGGTAGTGGTGCTAAGGGATTACGGACCGATCGACTACGGCGATTTCTTCCGGTTCCGTTTCTCGTCCTTCCTGTCGGGGATCTTCTACCATGTGCGGCCAGGGGACGCACTTTATTGCCCATGTTTGGAACGCTATCCGGAGACCTCGTCGTACAGCCGCAGCGTATCGGCGCTGCGTGAGCGAGTCCAACAGCTGAGAGTCGGGGGCTAGCCTGGTCTTTCGGACGGTGACTTCCGCTAGGCTCCGGTGCACCGGCGCGAGCCGAGGCGATGGCACCTGCAGCGGTGCTGCCCGTGGAGCTTGCGCGGCCACTCGCCTCACAACGCCAGGTGGTGCAGTTGATGGGTCAGCCGATCCAGGCCCGCATCGGCGGCTAGGTCGCTAATTGGAGCGTGACTGTCTTCGATGTGCGCTCGGCTGGCGACGACGGTCCCCTGGCGGTCGTTACGGGCGCCCAGGATGCGACGGCGACCCAGGACCCGCGCTGGGCACAGCGGACCGCAGAGCCAGTCGCCGGTCATGAGGAGCTGCACGCAGCGCAGCGAGTCGAGCGAACGGATGCGAGAAACTACCGGCATGAGCCAGCCGATCGCGAGCGAGCAACCGGTGGAGGGGCTACTGAGGCCAGTGCAACCGCGCAGACCGGCGGCACAGGCCGCATTGCGAGATCCAGCCCGGTTTCGAAGATGTGCTTGACGCTCTGGTAGCACACAGCCTAGTCGGATGGCCCAGTGAGAGGCCGCCGCAAGGCACAAAGTACCTGACAATCCGCGCCACTTGGCAAGAGGGCGGCGCCCGCGAGCTGGCTTCCGGCTGTGCCGCTGGCGACAGTAGCGGCGGGACGGGCCCGGGATGCGGCGAGCGACGTCCCGCGAGGCGGCGGTGATCTCGCCGCATCTACCGGCTGGACATGCAAGGAGTTCCCCAATGGGCATTGGCGAGCCGTGGTCAGGCCGACGGGACCAGAAGCATGTTGAGTGGGCGCTTTGTCTCTCGTGTCTGCGGTTCGCAGGGCGGGATCGGGATTCGCTGCCTGTGCATGTACACGTCGGCCGGCGCCAGGGGATCCGTGGCTTGCCAGCGGAGCGTCCAGCCTCACAGCTCTCACGCGGGATGGCGCGACTAGATCACCTCCTTGCGGGCGGAGCGCTCAGCGTGGTCGGACATGCTTTATGGCGCCCAAATGACGTTGGGAAAGAGGGGCATTCTCATAACTGGGAGTCCCCTGTGCTCGGCCCAGTCGGGCATGAGGGCGGCTCCCTCGTACTAGGACCGCATTCGTGCACGGGCTATTTGGGCGGTGCACGAACCCGGCAGCGGCGGCGAGGCTGGTCTTGCGAAGTGGCCGTTTGGCCTAGCCGCCCGTGAGAGCCTCCACTTCTGCCTCCAGTTCCGCGATCGGCATGGGGTGCAAGAAGTTGCACGACCACGCGTAGCCCTCGTGGTACAGGAACCAGGTCACAACGCCCACCGCCTCATAGTGCTTGCCGGGCAGCCGGTTCAGCTCGTCGCGAATGCTGTAGAGGTGCCCCGGCCAGAAGATGTCGCCGCCGCGGTAAAGCTCCTCGTCCTCCGGCCAGATGGAATGCGCAAAGAGCATTACCATGTCGCCCACCTCGCCCTCCCGGCATTCTGGGGACGTCTCGTACACATAGCCAGGACAGTCGGGCGACGTTTCGCCCGCGCGACCGACCACGTAGCCGCTCACCGCCGTGCCGGAGTACACGTGCACCGCATCTAGCACCACGGGCTCTGTGATGGTCGGCGCGAAGTAGTCTTCGTCCGGGTCGGGATCGGGTGTTGGCGGCGCGCCGCTCGCCGTGGCGTCGAATCGGCCCGGGCGGATGTCGGCGATGACGACCTTGGCCACGGCGGTTGCGTGACCCAGCCAGTCCTGGACGGTCCGCCAGTGAATGGGCTCCTCGTATAAGAAGGCGCCACGCAGTGTGGCGAGCGGGCAAGGCTCGTCCGTACCCGCCGGCTGGGTCGGTGGGGGCTGCTGCGCAACCCCAGACTCGAGCGCGCCGGCCATGACGACCAGCACCATGGTCACCAGGAGAAGAAGAGCAGTTCCAGAACGCATGATAAGCCTCCTTTCCGTTCCTTCCGTCGGCCGCCGTCAGCGGCGCCAACGCTTGGCTATTGGCATCGACAGCGGTAGACCGGGGCGTAGACACAGCCCAACGCCGCCTGGTCGTTCAGCGTCGGCCACATGGCCGTGTCGCAGCAGTTCATAACGGACGACTCTTCGGGCTTCCCGCCACACCCGGGGTAGTGGTCCAAACCCAGGGCGTGGCCGAACTCGTGGGGGATCACTCTGCCGGGCCGCATTTCGATGATCGGATGTTCGAGGTCCCACACGTCCCGCAGTGGGCCATCAGGCAACTCGTAGGCGACGATGATCTTGATCGGCGCGATGAGCTGGCCGTAGGTGCGCGAGCAGCTGGAGGTCGCAGAATCCCAACAGGGCTGCGTCAGAAGTGGGCCAAACCTTCGGTGAAAGCCGGGCCCCAGTCACCCTGCCTTTCCCGCGGCAAGCGCTTGCGGATCTCCCGCGCCGTCAGCATCTTCACCATGATGTGGTACGGTGGTCCCGGCACCTCCACCAGCTTGTCCCAGTGCCAGAAGTGGCGGTGGGCAGCATTCCAGCCCTCGATGCCATTGGCCCGGATGGCTGGCAGGAAGCAGCTCTCGCAGGTGCCATCCGGGCATCTCGAGCAGACCTTCTCGCGAAACGAGCGCTGATGAATATCGACGGTCACCGGCGAGCAGAGGCCCCAGGCGCGAACCGGCAGCCACGGGTGCAACTGCCGGCCCCCAAAAAACGAGCAATCCTGCCCATCTTGCCACGGCTCACACTCCCCTTGCGCAACGGCTTCGCTGCCGGCACCGGCAAAGCACAGCACAGCAAGCGTTAGGGCGACAACAGTCCTGGGGCGCAGGAAAGCCGAAGCGGACCAACGAACGAACCGGAAAACGCGAGGAATGGGAGGACCGGACAGGGAGAGGGGATCCACCACAAAGCAGCCGTTGGCCGCCGCACTGCGGCTAGAACCCGTCTCTCTCTCTCTCTACAGGGCACCTTCCCGGAACTACACCGATGGGGGACATTTTGACCTCCCGTTGGTGAAACAAACCTCGGCTCGTCATTATACCGGAGACCTCCGGTCCTGTCAATAGCTGATATCTAGCACCCTGCCGAGGAAAGCTGGCGGTTGCGGGGGCTCGGGCGATCCCGACTCGCGGATCTTGCGTGAGCCGCCGCAGAAGGCATGCGAGCAGGCCTACCACGCTCCGGCGGTGGTGGACGAGACGGGCCCAGATCATGGTTGCGACCGGTCGGACCCAAGAGGCCAACGACAAGCAGCAGCTCGTGCCGTGCGCCCGCCGAACGCGGCGGTGATCTGCGGTGGGAGCCATCGGCCCCGCGCTAGCGCTCGAGTCAGGGTCGAGGACGAGTCGGGACCCCCGCCGACCTACCTATGCCTTTCACCGACCCATCCCGGTGAGGCTCCTCGGCTGAGCCGCTCGGCTGGCGACAGCACCGTGCTACCTTCGTCCCCAGTACCGCTCGGTTGGGCAGGGGATGCGGCGGGCGATGTCCCGGTAGATGGCCGTGAGCTCCTCGGCCCCCGGCGTCTGGTAGTACATGCTCGGCTCACTCGCCATCGCCCGCAGCAGCTCGGCATCGATGCGGGCCAGGGGATCGGTGGCGTCCGGCCGGCCCAGGCCAATGGTGTAGATCTCGATGCCGGCCGCCTTGGCCTGCCGGGCGAGGGCAAGGATGGTGTCCTCTTGCGAGCCGCCGCCGGTGGGGGTGGGCACCCGGTTGGGTAGCCCATCGGTAAGCAGCACCAGCACCGGCTGGTTTTCGGCGCGATGCTCGGGGCGGTGGAAGGTGGCCATGGCCTCCGCGAGGGCCAGGTCAAGGCGCGTGCCCTGGGCCAGGCTCGCCTCGCCCAGCCGGTCGAGGGCAGCGTGGAGGGCAGAGGCGTGGCGGGTGAGGGGTTGGATGGTCCAGGCGGTGGCGTGGAAGCCAACAAGCGCGATCTGGTGGTGGCGACCGGCGGCATCTGGGGCCAGGTCGAAGAGCTGGATGAAGGCATGGGCCGCCTGGAGGGCAGCCTGGAGCTTGGGGGAGCCGGACACAGTGGGCAGGCGCATGCTGGTGGAGAGGTCAAGGGCCAGGGCCACATCGGCAAAGCGCGGCCGCTCGCACTTCTCTTCGCGCAGAGCAATGGGCAGGTAGAGAGGTGCGGGGCGAGGCGTAGCAGTGGGCGGGGGAGAGGCGGTTGGCGACGGGGAAGGAGTGGGCGAGGGCGAGACGGTGGCGCTGGGGCTCGGGCTAGGGGTGGCCGAGGGCGAGACGGTGGCCGTAGGCGGCAGGGGCGTGCCCGTGGGGGAGGGCAGGCGGCGATTCAGACTGACAATGTCCATGGGATTGTTTATCTCGCGAAAGTGGTGGGCGCACGGGTGGAACTCGAGGCGCCGCGTGAGGTGCGGCTTGGGCTCCAAGGAGAGATCCAGCACGCGCCAGGCGGGAGAGGGCGCGAAATCGCCCTGGGCGGCAATGACAGCCTCGCCATGGGTGCTCCAGGCCAGGGATGGGCCGTGAAA
>DAOUCP010000034.1:0-32358 GCA_034432155.1 Anaerolineae bacterium | reverse complement strand
GCTCAGACCACCGAGCCGCACGAGGCCACGAGCAATGGCCTCGTCGACCGTTCGGGCCTCGACCTCAACGGACTTTCTTTCGCCTTCGCCGCCGGATCGGCTGTGATTCCCCAACATCTTCGCCCTCCTGAGTGGGCGTCTCGCTGGGCCCAGCCGTCGATCCGCCCAGCGATGACTGGGGCACCGTCGTCAGTCCCCCCTCGCGCTGCCACCACCGCGTCATGACGGCCTGCATCGCCAGGCTGACGACGTTGAAGGCCGTGTAGTACAGCACCAGCCCCGCCGGCATCTTGAGGAAGAAGAACCCGAACACGACCGGCATGAGCATCATCGACGAGTTCATCGCCTGCGCCTGCGGATCGGTGCTGGGCGGGGTGGCAAACTTCTGGTAGGCGTACTGGGACAGCACCATAACGATGATCAGAAACGGAATCCCTAACCCGGACTCGGTGGGACAGAAGGGACTGGGCTCACAGCCTGCCAGGTTGGGAATCCAGAAAAACCGCTCGCCCTCGAGCAGCCCCTGCAGCCGCAGATTCTGGATGGCGCTATAGAGGCCGATGAGAATCACCATCTGGATGATGAGCGGCAGACAGCCACCAAAGGGGCTCACCCCATGTTTGCGGTAGAGCTCCATCTGCGCCTGTGCCAGCTTCTCGCGATCGTTCTTGTAGCGGGCCTGCAGCTCCTTCAGTTCGGGCTGGAGCTCCTGCATCCCGCGCATCGATCGCATTTGGCTGAGCGTCAGCGGATAGGTCACCAGCTTGATGACCACCGACACCAGAATCAGAGCCGCCGCCCACGACGAGACCATCGCCGGCAAGGGCAAGCCCTCGGAGGCGGCATTCAGCCAAAGGAGCAGTTGCTCCAAGGGCTTCACCAGGGGATTCGAGATCGCAAGATGCAAGGTTGGTCCTCGAGGGTCGTGATGCGCTAGGGCACCGGATCGTACCCGCCCGGCGCCAGCGGCTGACAACGAGCGATCCGTCGCAGGGCCAACCGCCCACCCCGCAGCAGGCCATACTTGGCGATCGCCTCGTAGCTGTATTCCGAGCACGGCGGTTCGAAGCGGCAGACGCTGGGCAGAACGCGGCTCAACGTCCGTTGGTAGGCCCGGATAAGGAACAAGACCACCTGTCTCACACCGCCACCCCGCCCCCTAGCCCGGCCTTCTCCAAAAGCCAAACGACCGCCGCCCGGAGGGCCGCAAAGGAGGCCTCGGCAGCCCCAGAACGTGCGGCAAACACCAGGTCCCAGCCCGGTCGGATGCGCTCGTGCTCCAAGCGCACGCTCTCCAGGACCCGCCGACGCACCCGATTGCGGGCCACCGCTCCCCCGATTCGCCGGCTGACGGTGACGCCGACCCGCGTCGGCGTGTCCCCCGCTTGCCCCGGGGCTGCCCACAGAATGAGCATCGGATGCGCCCAGCGTCGGCCCGTTCGTCGCACCCGCTCATAGTCACCGGATGAGCCGAGCCGCTGCTCCCGGCGCATCGCACCAGCCCGCGGGCTCTCTCACTTCCGGAAGCGCCGCACCGTCAGGCGGATCCGACCGTGTAGGCGTCGACGCTTGAGTACCGCCCGGCCATCCGCCGTAGCCATCCGCTGGCGGAAGCCATGCTTGCGCATCCGTCGCCGTTTCTTTGGCTGCCATGTTCTCTTCATGCGTTAGCTACCTAGGGTGATAAGTGCGGTGGCTCATTATAGGCCGGCG
Source organism: Anaerolineae bacterium (assembly GCA_034432155.1). Lineage (GTDB taxonomy): Bacteria > Chloroflexota > Anaerolineae > Epilineales > Epilineaceae > DAOUCP01. Next base: position 30,645 of record DAOUCP010000034.1, on the reverse strand, counting down.
GTTCCGCCGGGCAAGCAAGGGGACCCCCTCGCCGCGCACCACGTACCCTCCTCGGGCGACGCTACCTCGTCCCATCGGCCTCCGGCAAAGCGCGCCGCCCGGCGCCGGCCGACCCCTTCGCCAACCGCTCAGACGCCCACCGCCGGCAGGGTACGGCGGATCAGCTCGTAGTTCTCGAGGGCCCGACCGGCGCCCAGGGCCACGCACGCCATGGGGTCGTCGGCCACGTAGAACGGCACGCCGATCTCCTCGGTGAGCAGATCATCCAGGCCGCGCAAGAGCGCGCCGCCGCCGGTCATAATGACCCCGCGATCGATGATGTCGCTGACCAGCTCGGGCGGCGTCCGCTCCAGCGAGCCCTTGGCTACGTTCACCATGGCCTGCAAGGGCTCGGCAATCGCTTCCGTCACCTCTCCGGAGCGCAAGCGGATGGTCTTCGGCAGCCCTGTCACCTGGTCCCGGCCGCTGACCTCCATCTCCACCTGGTCGGCGGGGTTGTCGGGCAGGACCGCGCAGCCGATCTGGATCTTGATCTCTTCCGCCGTCGCCTCGCCAATCATCAGGTTGTAACGGCGACGCACGTAGGCGGCCACGGCGTCATCGGTCCGGATCCCGCCGATGCGCACCGAATCGTAGACCACGATGCCGTTCAGCGAGATGACCGCCGACTCCGAGGTACCACCGCCCAGGTTCAGCACCATGTTCCCTGTCGGCGTTCCCACAGGCAGGCCTGAGCCAATGGCTGCAGCCATCGGCTCGGGAATGAGGTACGCCTGCTTGGCTCCGGCTTGCTCGGCGGCATCCCGCACCGCCCGGCTCTCCACACTGGTGACTCCGACCGGCACGCTGATCATAACCTCGGGCTTGAAGAGCGGCATGCGGCCGCACACCTTGGCGATGAAATAGCGCAGCATGGCCTCGGTGACCACGTAGTCGGCAATCACGCCATCCCGCATCGGCCGCACCACCTCGATGGTGTCCGGGGCACGGCCGTACATGGCCTGGGCCTCCGCGCCGACGGCAATGATCCGGTTGTCGTTGACCGAAATGGCCACCAGCGAGGGTTCTTGCAGCACCACGCCGCGACCTCGCTCGTAGACGAGCACGTTGACCGTGCCCAGATCGATCCCAATGTGCCTGGTAAACATCACACCTCCCCTGACGCCGGCGGGCGTCAGGCTTCAGTTGGCGGAGGCAGGCGGCGCAGAGCCGTTCCCTTCCACCCGACACTCGGCGCCCATCGCTTGCAACTGCTCGGCCAGACCGGCGTAACCGCGCTCGATGATCTGGGCCTCGCGCACGACCGTCTCGCCTTTGGCCGCCAGCCCAGCGAGCAGCACCGCAGCCCCGGCACGAAGGTCCAGGGCTCGCACTTCGGCACCGTGCAGCGGTGTCGGGCCACGAATGATGGCCGTCTGGCCGTGCACGTGGATGTCGGCGCCCATGCGAACCAGCTCCCCAGCGTAGCGCAGACGATCCTCGTACATCGTCTCCTGAATCATGCTCTCGCCGCTGGCCTGCGTCAGCAGGGCACCGAAGGGCTGCTGCAGGTCGGTCGGAAAGCCGGGGTAGGGGTAGGTGTGAATGTCCACCGCCCGGAGAGGCTGGGGCACACGCACCCGCACCGCGTTGTCCCGCTCCTCGATCTCGGCCCCGGCCTCAGCGAGCTTCGCCAGCACGGCACGCATATGGCGGGGCACCACGTGCTCGACCGTTACGTCGCCCCCGGTAATCGCACCGGCCAGCAAGTAAGTGGCCGCCTCAAGCCGATCGGGCATGACCCGGTAGACGGTCCCATGCAGCTTCGGCACCCCTTGGACAGCAAGCGTTCCCGGCCCGGTCCAGGCGATGCGCGCCCCCATCGCCTGCAGGCAACACACCAGATCCGCCACCTCCGGCTCGGTGCTGGCATTCTCGATCACGGTGACGCCTTCGGCGAGCGAAGCGGCCATGATGAGGTTCTCGGTGCCCGTCTGGCTCGGGTAATCTAGCACCAGGGTCGCGCCGCGCAGCTTGCCACTGGCCGCGAATCGGTCGTCGACAACTGCCACCTGCGCTCCGAGCTGCGAGAAGCCTCGCACCGGCACATCCACCGGTCGCGCGCCGATCCGGCAACCACCCGGTTGCGGCGCACTAGCCTGGCCGAAGCGAGCCAGGAGCGGTCCCATGACCAGGAAACTGCCCCGCAGCCGCTTGGCGAGGTCCTCCGGCGTCGTCCGACTGCTGATGTCCGCCGCCTCGATGGTCAACTGCCCATCGCTGCGCAGCGCGACTCGGGCGCCAAGGTGCCGAAGCACCTCCATCATCACAAAGATGTCCACGATCCCCGGCACATTCTCGATGGTGCAAGCGTCTTCCGTGAGGAGAGCTGCTGCCATGAGGGGCAGGACCGCATTCTTCGCACCGTGGGTACGCACCGTACCGCCCACGGGAACGCCACCGCAGACGCGATAGACTCGCTCGCCCGTCGCTTGGGACGCCGCGGAAGTCACGGAGGGGGCAGTGATGGTCATCTTCGGTGACGAAGCCGGTCGGCGGGCCTTCCCCCGCGAACGGCCGGGCCGGAGCGCCGCAGAGAACTCCTCGCCTCGCAGGCCAAGTATACCCCATCGGGCGAGCGCAAGGAACCCGCTGCCGTTCGCCGCTGGCGACCGCGCCAGGTGCGTCTGTCGCCTTCGTGTCGCCCATGCGGCGCGCGCCGGGCCTCCCTGCGCTCGCGACAGGCTACGCTGGCAGCGTGATCGCTCGCGTCTGGAGCTGCGCCCTGGCGGGCCTCAAGGGAGAGCCGGTGCGCGTCGAAGTGGATGTGCATGCTGGGCTGCCGCAGACGACCATCGTTGGCTTGCCCGACGCTGTGGTGCGCGAGTCCAAGGATCGAATCATGGCCGCCATTCGCAATGCCGGCTTCCACTATCCCAAGGCGCGGGTCACTGTCAACCTGGCGCCGGCCGACATCCGCAAGGCTGGCCCGTGGTACGACTTGCCGATCGCTCTGTCCGTTCTCCGCGCCAGCGGCCAGTTGGACGTGGCCGTCGACGAGATCCTGGCCATCGGCGAGGTCGCTCTGGATGGCAGGCTGCGCTTCACGCGCGGCATCCTGCCGATCGCCGCCGCCGCCCGGGCCCACGGTTTTCGCCAGATCCTGGTGCCAGCGGCGAACGGACCCGAGGCAGCCCTGGTTCCCGGTCTCTCGGCCATCGCCGCGCCGGATCTCCTGGCGGTGGTATTGCACCTGCTGGGCAAGGCTCCCATTCGGCCGGCCAGCGCGCCGCAGGCGACGGCGGAGGAGGTGGAGTACGACGACGACCTCGTTCACGTTCGAGGCCAGGAACACGCCAAGCGGGCGCTGGAGATTGCCGCCGCCGGGGGTCACAACCTCCTCCTGACCGGCCCACCAGGCGCCGGCAAGACGATGCTGGCGCGGTGCCTGCCATCCATCCTGCCACCGCTGACGCGCGAGGAGGCCCTGGTGGTGACCTCCCTGTACTCCGTGGCCGGCGCCCTGCCCGAAGGACTGGCGCTCCTGCGGCAGCGCCCGTTCCGCAGTCCGCATCATACCATCAGCTTCGCCGGCCTTGTCGGCGGGGGCAGCTGGCCTCGGCCTGGCGAGATCTCCCTGGCTCACCACGGCGTCCTTTTCCTGGACGAACTCCCAGAGTTCGAACCCCGCGTCCTGGAAGCCATCCGCCAACCCCTGGAGGACCGCACCGTGACCATCGCCCGGGCCGCTGGGTCGGTGACCTACCCCGCCAGTTTCATGTTCGTCGCCGCCCGCAATCCCTGCCCGTGCGGCAACGCTGGCAACCCGGAGCACCCCTGTGCGTGCACGGACGCTGCCATTCGGCGATACCGTGCCCGCATCAGCGGTCCCTTGCTCGACCGCATCGATCTCCACGTGGAAGTGCCGCGCTTGACCGAGACGCAGCTCGCCGCCGACCGACGCGCCGAGAACTCCGCGGCGGTGCGGGAACGCGTCCGTCGCTGCCGCGAGGTGCAACGGGAGCGGTTCGCTGACGGCGACGCCGAACGGGAAGCCCGCGATCCCGCGTGGCTGCTGATCCGCGAGCTCCGTCGCCGCCGCCGCCTGTGCAACGCCGAGATGACGGTGTCCGACCTGCGACGTCATGGCCGGCCGGAGCGGGCAGCCACCGACCTGCTGCGGATGGCCGTCGAGCGGCTGCACTTGTCGGCCCGCGGCTACTTTCGGGTGCTCAAGGTGGCCCGCACCATCGCCGATCTGGATGGCAGCCCGGACATCCTCGCCCGTCACGTGGCCGAAGCGCTGCAGTACCGCTATCGCGAGCCCGGGTGAGCGGCCCCCGCCGTCCTCGAGCGGGCCGTTCTGCGGCCCGCGAGCGGCCGCGCTATACTCCCGGCTGGGCAGCCCCGGGAGGTCACGATGCATCGGCGAATCGCTTTGCTGCTCGCCCTGCCGCTCGCCGCCGTCCTGGCGAGCGCCTGCCGTCCCGCCACGCAGCCGGCCACGCCACCGGCGAGTCACCCGCTCCGGGTGAGCGAAGCATGGCTGCGAACCGCGTCCGCCGGCGGCACGACGGCCGCCTACATGCGCATCGCCAATCTGGGAGACGAGTCCGACCGGCTGGTGGCAGCCCGATGCCCATGGGCCAAGGAGTGCCGCCTGCAGGAGACGCGCATCGTCCAGGGTCTTCCCCGCCTCGTGCCCTTGGAACATGGCCTGCCGTTGCCGGCCGGTGAGGTTGTTGAGCTGACGCCGGGCGGTTCGCACGTCATGCTCATCGGCGTGCGCCGCAATCTCCTGCCGGGCGACCAAATGCCGCTCACCTTGGTGTTCGGCCAGGCAGCCGAGATCACCCTCCAGGTCGTCGTGCGCCAGCCGCTCGAGTCCGATGCACCTGGGCGGTAGGCAGGCCGCAACCAGCCGCTCGAGTCCAATGCGCCTGAGCGCTGGGCAAGGCACAGCCAGCTGGTGGCGTCCGAGGCGCCTGGTGGCTCGCTCCACCGCAGCCAGCCATTCGTGCCATGCCCGGCCGGCGCGCCAGGCGGCTGTGCGCCGCAGATCCGCCATTCCCAACCGCGCGGCGTCATTCCAGGCATTCGGGGCGCACCTTGCGCTGGCCGTTGCCCGCAAGAGGCCGCTTGGGCGGGCAATGCGGTGCGCCGCGTCTTGACCCGGCGCTGCCGTCCGTTCTAGAATACGGCCGCGTCGCCGTCCATGCCGATTTCACCAGCAAGGAGAGGAAGTCGTGAACAAGACTCAGATGGTCGATGAGCTGGCCAAGTCCGCGAAGCTGACGAAGGTCCAGGCCGCGGCCGCCGTGAACGCCCTGTTGGGCACCGGCGACAAGCCTGGCATCATCGTAACCGCCCTCAAGAAGGGCGAGCCAGTGACGGTGCCTGGTTTCGGGACATTTGGCGTGACCAAGCGCAAGGCTCGCCAGGGGCGCAATCCGCAGACCGGCGCCGTCATCAAGATCCCGGCCCGGAAGGTTCCGACGTTCCGCGCCGGAAAGACCTTGCGCGAGATCGTCGCCAAGTAGGACCTCGCACCGACCGATCTGCGCTGCCGGGCGGGGCACCGTGCGGTGCCCCGCCCATTTCTAGTCCGCTGCCGCTGCCTCGGCCACGAGTGACTCCAGGGTCGTCTCGGCGTTCAAGGCGCGCGCCCGCCAGTCCGGCATGTGTCGATCCAGGAAGAAAGCCTGCAGCATGCCCGTGTACTGGAAGCGCATGGGACAGGGACGGGCAGCGCACGACTGGGTCACCGACAGCACCTGGGACCACCGACGATCGAAGGTCTGGTAGCCCCGGAAGTGACCATCGCTGGCTAGCTCGGCTGCGGGCGTCGTCGACGCATCGCGCGCCAGCGTCCAGACCTTCAGCTCGGCGTAGAAGGCGATGCCCTTGAGCCACTCGGCCTCACGCTCCAGGTGGAGGGACCAGGCGTCCAGCTGTGCAGCCGCCCGTCGCCGTGCCCGGATCTCGAGGAAGCGGCGGGCCTGCGCCTGCGACTCCCCGGCCGTGGGCTCCTCCGCGGCGGCGATGAGCGCTGCCACCTCCTCGGGCCAGGCCTGCACTTGCGCGGCATGGGCAAACGGGTAGCCGCCGATGTTCTCGAAGGCCAGCCGCGCCGAGGCCACCCGTTGGGGCGCAAGACGCCCGAGGTAGGCCTGCATGAGGGAATTGACGACACTCGTCAGATACACTTCGGTGCCTTGCACCAACGGCTGGTACGGCACAAACGGCTTCAGCGGATCCGGGATGGGCCGGGCGAAGGCGCGAATGAGGGTTCGATCCATGGCTCTCTTGGTGACCGCGTAGGCCACGGGTAGTCCGTTCATGCGCATGCGGTCCTCGCGGGGCTGCTCCGCTCCGCGGACGGCCTCCGAGGGCGCGGAAGCTTCGGGATCCGGCCGGCGCCAGTACCGTCGGCCCTGGAAGTCGTCGTCCGTCACCAACTCCCAGTCGGCCGGCGGCGCCGGATGGTCGAGGAGAAACTGGTAGCTTCCGTTCGTGATCCGAAGCGGCAGAGGAGCCTTCGCCCAGCCCGGCCAGACAGCATCCCCGTACGTGCTTCGGAGGCGCAGCACCTCGCTTAGGTACATCTTGTCCACCGGTTCCAGATGCTTGGGGTCGGGCGGCGGCCCGGGCAGGCGTAAGTTGCTGCCATAGCCCACGAGGGCCGCCACCAGGAGCAAGAGCAGGGCCCCGAGCGCCAACCGTGCCAGCTTGCGGACCACACCTCCTGCTGTGATGGGCTTCATCGCTCCCTCCCGGCTGATCGTCGACCGAATGATCGCCAGACGGCCTGCCTCGCTGACGCAAACCGGCCAGGGGCAGGGCCCTTGGCGGTGGCTACCTGCCCGTGGCTCCCCATGCACCCAACGCCACGCGAAGCCGACGGCAGGTGCTAGCCAGGCACCACGATGGTGCCGGCCCGACCTTCCACGATCGCCCCAATGTCAGGCAGCGCACCAATGGCCGCCCGCCGCCCGGTGCGCTCGACAAACTGGATGGCCGCCTGGACCTTGGGCTGCATCGATCCCTCGGCAAAGGAGTGACGTCGCAGCTGGTCCACTGCGATCTCTCCGATGCGGCGCGCCTGCGGCGTCCCCCAGTCGAGGTAGACGCCGTCCACGTCGGTCACCATGACGAACAGGTCGGCTCCCAGCTCGCGCGCCAAGAGCTCGCTCGCCAGGTCCTTGTCCACCACGGCCTCCACGCCGATGAGGGTACGGCTGCCGTCGGGGCGGTACATGGTGGGGATGCCTCCCCCCCCGGCGCAGATGACGATAGTGCCCTTCTCGAGCAACCACTGAATCGGCCGGATTTCGAAGATCCGCTTGGGCGCCGGCGATGGCACGACACGGCGCCAGCGCGTGCCGTCCAGCCGGAAATCCCAGCCGTGCTCCTCACGCAGACGTTGCGCTTCCAGCTCGTCGTACAGAGGCCCCACAAACTTGCTGGGATGCTCGAACGCCGGATCGGCCGGATCGACTTCGACCATCGTCAGAACGGTGGCCAGGGGCACCTCGAAGGGCACCACATTGCCCAGCTCCTGCTCAATTATGTAACCGATCATGCCCTCGGTCTGGGCGTTCAACACGTCCAGCGGATAGGGTGCCACATCGGCATAGGCCAACGATTGCAGCGCCAGAAGCCCCACCTGAGGACCGTTGCCGTGCGACAGCACCAGGCGGTGGGCCTTGGCCACCGGCGCCAGGGCCCGCGCCGCCAGTCGCACGTTGGCCCGCTGGGCTTCGGCGGTCATGGGCTCGCCGCGCCGCAGCAAGGCATTGCCTCCGAGAGCTACCACGACGAGCATCTTCGACCCTTCCGCGACAGGGCGCCGCAGTGCCGACCCTCCGACCCAAACCAGAGTCTGCCCCAGGCGGTCGGAAGACCTACGTGGCCATGCCGGCTGGCCAAGGCGGCTTCAGTCCCCCAGCGTGGCCACCAGAATCGCTTTGATGGTGTGCAGGCGGTTCTCCGCCTGATCCCAGACGATGGACTGCGCCGACTCGAACACGCCGTCGGTGACCTCCATGCTCTCCAGACCGAAGCGCTCGTAGATGAGCTGGCCAATGCGCGTCCTCGTGTCATGGTTGGCCGGCAGGCAGTGCATGAACTTCACCTGCCGGTTGCCGGTGGCCGCCAGGAGGGCCTCGTTCACCTGGTAGGGACGGAGGAGCCTAACTCGCTCCTCCCAGACCGCTTCGGGTTCGCCCATCGAAACCCAGACGTCGGTGTGGATGAAATCGACCTCGCGGACGGCCTCGGCCGGATCGTCGCTCACAAGGAGGCGCCCTCCCGTCTCCGCGGCAAGCGCCCGGCAGCGGGCCACCAGATCTTCCGCCGGCCACAGCGTTCGTGGTCCGCACAGGCGCACGTCCATCCCCAGCTTGCAGCCGCCGATCATAAGCGAGTTGGCCATGTTGTTGCGCGTGTCGCCGAGGTAGGCAAAGGCCACCTCCGCGAGCGGTCGGAGGGCATGTTCCTGCATGGTCAACAGATCGGCCAGCACTTGGGTGGGGTGGAACTCATCGGTCAGTCCGTTGTACACCGGCACACCGGCATAGGTGGCCAGCTCTTCCACGGTGCGCTGGGAGAAGCCGCGATACTCGATGGCATCATACATGCGCCCCAAGACCCGGGCCGTGTCCCGCACCGACTCCTTGTGGCCCAGCTGCGAGCCATCGGGACCCAGGTACGTCACCTGAGCCCCCTGGTCATGGGCAGCGACCTCAAAGGCGCAGCGGGTCCGGGTGGAGGTCTTCTCGAAGATCAGGGCGATGTTCTTGCCTCTCAGGCGTGGCTGCTCGTAGCCGGCGTACTTGGCCGCCTTCAGGTGGGCGGCCAACGTCAGGAGAAACCGAATCTCGTTCGGCGCCAAGTCCAGCAAGGTCAGGACACTGCGGTTGCGCAGGTTTACGGCCACGGCCTAGCTCCGTCGGGTGGGATGCGGGACGCACGGCTCGGTCCCCATACGCTACCACGTCGCGCCCGGACTGTCACATCACACCCATCGATGGTCTCCGTTTCGCTCCGCGCGGCCGCCATTCCTATAATGTCGCCCTGCGCCCGCCGCCAACGCCCATGGCGACGCGGTGGCAACGCCGATCGGTTCGTGTATGCCTTCGAGGACTCCGCAATGACAAGGCGTGTGAGATGCTCGGCCCTCGGGCCAGTGGTGATGGCCGCAGCCATGGGCAGCGCGCTGTCCGCCCATGCTGCAGGCCCCATGGTGAAGGCCATCTTCTTTTACTCGCCCGAGTGTGGCCACTGCCATGAAGTGATCGTCGATCACATGCCATCGATCACCGATCGCTTCGGCGACCAACTGCTTGTCGTCTACGTAGATGTGACGTCGGTGCAGGGCAGCAACTTCTTCAACGACACGATGGACCATTTCGGAATTGGGGGCGACGAGCGTGCGGTGCCGGCGGTGGTCGTGGGCAACCGGCTGCTGGTGGGCAGCCTCGATATTCCCGAGCAACTCCCGAAGATCACGGAAGCTGGCCTGGCTGCCGGCGGCATCGACTGGCCGAGCTTTGCCAATCTGCGCCAGCTCGGCGCCCAGGCTGAGCGCCTGGCGACCGCCGAGGCTCGCACCGAGACGGCCGGCGGCCGGCGTGCGGCGCCCACCTCCAGCGTCCCGGCCGCCGAGACAGCGCTTTCGCCGGCAGCCACAGCCACCATGGGTGCCGCGGCTCAGGGCAGCGGTACCGCCGCCCGCGAGCTGCCCCCCACCGCGCCGAGGGCCGCCGGTCCAGAGACGGCCCCCACCGCCGCTGGGGGCCGTGGTAGCCCGCAGGAAACGTCCGCCCGCCAGGATCAGGGACTGGCAACCAAGCCTCAAGCGACGCGCTCGCGGGCCGATGTCCCGCTGGTGGAAGTCTGGGCTCGTGACCCGATCGGCTTCGCTCTGGCCATGGCCGTTCTCTGCGCCCTGGTGCTTAGCCTCCTGCTCGTGGGCGGACACTGGGCCCGCTCGGGCGTGCGCCTTTGCTCGGCGAGTGGCTGGCGACGCTGGGTCGTTCCTGGGCTGTGCCTCGCCGGCCTGGCGGTGGCCAGCTACTTGGGCTACGTAGAGACGACGGCGCGCCAGGCCGTCTGTGGTCCGGTTGGCGATTGCAACGCCGTGCAGCAGAGTGCGTACGCCAAGCTGTTCGGGATCCTGCCGATCGGCGTCCTGGGCATCCTTGGTTACGTCGCCATTCTCGCGTTGTGGGCCTGGCAATGGCGATCTTCCGTGGCGCGGGTGCGTCGCTTCGGCTTCCTGTTGCCGGCGGTGGTGATGTTCGGGGTGGGATTCAGCGCCTATCTGACCTTCCTCGAGGTGTTCGTCATCCGGGCGGTATGCCTGTGGTGCCTGTCCTCGGCCGTGCTGATGGCCGCGCTCTTGTGGGCCGTGTACCTCGGATGGGCCAACCGCTTGGCAGTGCCGGCAGGCGAGCCCGCGCCTTGAGAGCGATGGCCGATTGTCGCATCCGGCCCGGCACACCGGCGGTTGTTAGGCCCAAGGGCCGCCACTGCAGCCTGGCGCTCGTTGTCCTCGCGGCGATGCTTCTCCTGGCCCTGGGCGGCCCGGCGCGCGGCACCGCGGCCGGTGGTGCTCGGGTCGACCCCCGCGTGCAGGCAGCTCTGGATCGCACCGGGCACGTGCCGGTGATCGTCGTCCTCCGCGAGGAGCTGCCGGTCGAGGCACCCGACGCCGAGCGCACGCGCTCGGTGGCCCGCGTGCAACAGCGCCTGCTGGCCACCCTGCGCGACGGCGACTTCCAGCTGCAACGGCGTTTCGAATACGTGGCGGCGGTGGCAGGGACCATTGGCCGAGTCGGGCTGGCCAAGCTCCGCGAGAGTCCGCTGGTCGAGGCCATCGAGCCGGACGTCGTCCACGTGCCGGCACTGGCCCAGGCGGTGCCCATTCTGGGCGCGGATGTGGTCCACGAGGTGCACGGCGTCACTGGTGCCGGCGTCAACGTGGCCGTCCTCGACACGGGCATCGACCCCAAACACCCCGACCTGGCCGACAGCATCGTCGCCCAGCACTGCTTCTCCTCGAACGGCGGTTGCCGGCCCAACAACAGCACCGAGAGCGCCGACGCCCAAGACGAGAACGGGCATGGTACCGGCGTCGCCGGCATCATCACCGCCAACGGTGAGGAGAGCCCAGTGGGCGTCGCCCCTGACGCCGGGATCGTGGCGGTTCGGGTGTTCGACGACCGTGCCCGTGCCCAGAGCTCGGACATCCTCGCCGGCCTGGAGTGGTTGCGCCGCAATCGGCGCGAGCTGGGCGTTAAGGTCGTCAATATGAGCCTGGGTTCGCAGGACGTGTACAGCGGCAACTGCGACAGTTCCGACCAGGCCCGCGCTCGCCTCATTAGCCAGCTCAATGCCCTGGGCATCGCAGTCTTCGCCGCCAGCGGCAACAACGGCGCCACCAACGGGCTGTCAGCGCCGGCCTGCTTGTCGGGGGTAATCTCCGTCGGCGCGACCTACGATGCTCGCCTGGGGCGACAGCCGGCACGCGGCGTCTGGGAGTCCGGCTGCTACGACGAGTTCACCAGTCCCGAGACCGTCACTTGCTTCAGCAACGTAGCCCGCACGCTGTCTCTCGTCGCACCGGGCGCCATGATCCGGCATCCCAAGCTTGGCGGTGGGGTGGCCGAGACGGGTGGAACCTCCGACGCGTCACCCATGGCGGCCGGAGTCGCCGCCCTGCTCTACCAGATCGACCGCGACCTGGAACCCAGGGCCTTGGAGCGCCTCTTGCAACAGACGGGTACGAGCGTCGACCATCCGCGGCTGAACATGTCCTTCCGCCGCGTGCATGCGCTGCGCGCTGTGCAGGCGCTCCTGGCGATCACGCCGCAGACCCCGACCGGCACGCCTACCGGCACGCCGACGGGCGCCCCCAGGACAATCACGCCTACCGGCACGTCCAGCGGTGCGACCGCACCAGCTACGGCCACCGAGGTCCCGCCGACGGTGGATGCCACCACCACGGCGCCGGCTACGGCCATTCCTTGGCCTACCGATCCGCCGACCACCGGCACGGCCATCGTCTGGCCCACCGACACCGGCACGCCCGGTGGCGGCTCCTTCCGAATTCTGCTGCCCCTTGCCTGCCGCACCTCCTGATGGTCGCATCGGCGCGGCAGGCGCCGATCGACCTCAGCGCAGTCCCATCCCCAAGCGCCGGATGCCTGCCCACGTCTCCGGGGCGCGGACATCATTCAGCACGCGATAGGCCGCCGGCCCATACGCTGGGCTGTGCCGCGGGACTGCCGACAGGCCGCGGTAGCGCTCCAGCTCGTCGGCCGCGAGGGGCAGGCGGCCTTCCGCCGCCAGGCACACCAGTTGGCCCCAGAGGTTTCGAAAACGCGTTCGCCGGCCCCGCTTGGGCTGCTGCCGCGCTACTACCTCGCAGACGAGGGATGGATCAACGCCCCGCGCTTTGAGGGGGCCCAGGTGCAGCCGCGCGGTGCGACCATCGGGATCGATCAGCTGGAGAGTTGGCGTGCGGCCAAAGTCGGCTGGGCAGAGGCTGGCCCACTCAGCCAGTAGCCCCGACATGAGGCCATCCGGCTGCTCGAGCCAATGATCGATGCCGAATACCGCCTGGACAATCAGCTTGTACAGGTCCGCAGCCTGGAGCGGGGGATGCAAGGACAGCTCGCGACGGACCACCTGCCAAAGCCGACGGCTCTCGTCCTCGTGCACAGGCTTCCCACCAACCGAGCCCACGGCGGAGATCGCGCTAGCCTCCGTGTGGATGAGGTGCCGCCGCGGGGCGCACGGCCCGGCCAAGCCCCACGAACGGCGACATGCTACTCGCGAACGGGCGGTCTCGCAACTTGGCCCCCAGGAAGGACTATCATCTGGCTTCGGGGAGCAGTCGGAGGCTGACGCGCCCGTGTGCCGGTGGCCACACGGAGGAGGGACTAGCCGCTGGCCAGCGGATGCCTCCAGACACAGAGAGGGCATGACGGGGATCGGTCTGTTGGGCTACCTGCTGCGGCGGCTGACCACCAGCCTGCACAACCTCCGCTGCCGCCTTGGTGCGCCACCGGACTACGTGCTGCTTCGCCTGGCAGGACCGTACCCGCAGTTCCCCCCGCCGCGCACGCGCTGGCAGCGATGGGTTGCGCCGCCGGTGGGCACATTGGCCGACATCGCTGCCGATCTGCGGCGGTTGGCCGCCGAGCCTCGTCTGAAGGGCGTGGTGCTCGACATCCGGACTCTCGAGATGCCCTTGGCCCGCCTGCAAGCCCTCCGAGGAGCCCTCGCCGACTTCCAGCGCTCGGGCAAGAAGGTCATCGCGTACGCGAGTCAGTATGACACGGCTGCCTACTACCTGGCATCGATCGCCGACGACGTGCTGCTCGCCCCGGGCGGCTCCATCGCGCCGCTCGGCCTGCGCCGGTCGTACACCTTCCTCGCCGAGAGCCTGGCCGCCTTGGGCCTGCAAGCGGATGTCCTCACCATCTCGGCCTACAAGTCAGCCGGTGACGTTCTCGCCAGGGCGGCCATGAGCCCGGAGCTGCGGGCCATGGCCAGCTGGCTCATGGACGATCAATACGCCGCGCTCCTGCGCACCGTGGCCGAGGGCCGAGGCTGTGAGGTGGCCGCGGCCGGAGAGCTGGTCGATCATGCTCCGTATACCGACCTTGGCGCCCAGGCTGCGGGGGCCGTCGATGCCGTGGTGAGCGCCGAGGAACTCCCCATCCACCTCGGTGGCCATGCGCAGCCGGCGCGCCTGGCACCGTGGCCAGCGGCCCGCAGCCGCGTCCGCCGCCCACCGCCGGAGCGAGGGCCCACCTATGTCGCCCTCATCCGGATCGAGGGCACCATCGTCGACGGCGAGAGTGCCACACCGCCATTCGCGCCGCCCCTGCCCGTGCCGCTTCTCTGGGATCCTCGGGCCGGCGATCTCTCCATTGTGCCTCTCGTCCGACGCGTGCGCTCCGACCGGCGGGCGGCGGCCGCGGTCGTGTACATTGAGTCGCGCGGCGGTTCGGCGACCGCCTCCGAAGCGATTGCCGCTGCCCTCGCCAAGCTGGCAGCCGAGAAGCCGCTGATCGCCGTCCTGGGGGCCGTGGCTGCCTCTGGGGGCTACTACGTGGCTACCCCGGCGCAGCGGATCCTCAGCCAGCCGGACACCATCACCGGCTCGATCGGTGTTCTCGCCGGCAAGCTGATCGCCGCCGAAGCCCTGCGCCACCTGCGAGTCCATCGGCAGGTGCTGAGCCGCGGGGCGCACGCCGACCTGTGGTCAGACGACGCGCCCTTTGGCCAAGACGAGCGCCTGCTTCTGGCCAAGTGGCTTGCGCGCCTGTACCAGGTGTTCGTGGACCGGGTGGCCAGCAGTCGCCAACTGTCGCCCGAGGCCGTCGATGCCGTGGGCCGAGGTCGGGTCTGGACGGGCCGCCAGGCGCTGGAACATGGCCTCGTGGACGAGCTGGCTGGCGTCGACCGAGCACTCCAGGTGGCGCGGCACGCCGCCGGGCTTGGCGCCCACGTCCCGCTCCGGGAGGTTCGCCGGCCGCGACAGCCGGCGCCGCCGTTTGCGCGGGCGGGTGGGGCGTTCGACTACGCCCTGAGCAGTCTGCGCTGGCTGTCGACGGCGCACGCCCTGTACCTCTGTCCGCTGGACTGGGAGGGTGTGCCGTAGCCCGGCCGGCCAGCCAGTGGAGCCGGCCGGCTAGGACCTGGCCGCTCGCCGCAGCTGGCGAGGCTGGCGGGCCACCTTGAGTCGGGCGCGGGCCCGCTGGAGCGCCGCCAGAGCTCGCTCCGCGTCCTGCCGGGTCGGCGCCTCGGCCAACGCCCGCTCGGCATTGCGGTGGGCCAGCTCGGCCCGGGCGATGTCGATCTCCTCGGCCCGCTCGGCAACGTCGGCCATCACCACGACGCGGTGCGGCCGCACCTGCACGAAGCCGCCGCCGATGGAGAAGAAGCGCCGCTCGTCGCCGCGGACGACCACCAGCTGGCCAGGCTTCAGCGTGGCCATGAGCGGCTGGTGTCGCGGCAGGATCCCCATCTCACCTTCGGTGCCGGGCGCAATGACCAGATCGACGCCGTCTTCGGCATAGAGCTGTCGCTCCATGGTGACGATCGACACGTGAAGCTTCTCAGCCGGCATGCTTCGTCCTCGTGCGCTCGACGGGCGCTTGCTTGCCCCATTCGGCCGCCGCCTGGACCACCTCGTCGATGGTGCCGCGCATGTAGAAGGCAGGCTCGGGAACATCGTCGTGCTTGCCTTCCAGGATCTCGCGGAAGCCGCGTACCGTTTCCGAGCGCGGCACGTAGCGACCCTCGCGGCCGGTAAACTGCGCCGCCACGCGCATCGGTTGGCTCAGGAAGCGTTCGATCTTGCGCGCCCGGTTCACCAGGAGGCGATCATCGTCCGATAGCTCGTCCTGTCCCAGGATGGCGATGATGTCCTGCAGATCGCGGTAGCGTTGCAGCACGCGCTGCACCTCGCGCGCCACCTCGTAGTGCTCGGCGCCGACGACCTGCGGATCCAGAATGCGGCTGGTGGAGGCCAGCGGGTCCACCGCCGGGTAGATGCCCCGGTCGGCGATCGCCCGGTCCAGGGTAATGGTGGCATCCAAATGGGCGAAGGTCGTGGCCGGCGCCGGATCCGTGATGTCGTCGGCCGGCACGTAGATGGCCTGCACACTGGTGATGGCGCCGCGTGTGGTGGACGTGATCCGCTCCTGGAGCTCGCCCATCTCCGTGGCCAGCGTGGGCTGGTAGCCGACGGCGCTAGGCATTCGGCCGAGCAACGCTGAAACCTCGCTGCCGGCCTGAACGAAGCGAAAGATATTGTCGATGAACAAGAGCACATCCATGCCCTGGTCGCGGAAGTACTCGGCCATCGTCAGGGCCGACAGACCCACGCGCAGGCGCGCGCCGGGCGGTTCGTTCATTTGCCCGAAGACCATCACCGTCTGGTCCATCACACCGGCCTGCCGCATCTCGTGCCACAACTGCGTGCCCTCCCGGGAACGCTCGCCGACGCCCGCGAAGCACGAGACACCGGCATGTTCGCGGGCCATGGTGGCGATCATCTCCATGATGATCACCGTCTTGCCGACACCCGCACCGCCAAAAACGCCGGTCTTGCCGCCGCGTGTGAAAGGGGCCACCAGGTCAATGACCTTGAGGCCTGTTTCCAGCACTTCGGTGCGGGTGGATTGCTCGGCAAAGGGCGGGGCGGGTTGGTGAATGGGGCGGTATTCCTCGGCCACCACTGGCTCCGGAGAGTCGATCGGTTGGCCCAGCACGTTGAACATCCGACCCAGGGTGGCCTTGCCCACCGGCACCCGAATCGGCCCGCCGGTGTCGATGGCGCGCGCTCCGCGAGCCAGTCCGTCGGTGGCACCCATGGCCACACAACGCACAACCTGGCCGCCAAGATGTTGCTGGACCTCGACCACCAGCGGCGGGCCCTCGGACCGCGGAATCTCGATGGCGTGGTAGAGCTCCGGCAAGGCGCCGGGAGGGAACCGGACGTCCACCACCGAACCCAAGATCTGCGCTACCACTCCGGACCGATCCTCGCCCGTCAACGCTGTCCCTCCTGCCGGTGCCGAAGCCTAGCCTTAGGCCACGTGAGAACGCAGGGCCTCGGCGCCACCGGTGATGTCCAATAGCTCACTTGTGATCTCGCTCTGGCGTGCCTTGTTGTATGCCAGGCGCAACATGGCCGTCAGCTCCTCGGTCGCTTCCGTGGCGTGGCGCATGGCAAGCATGCGCGCCGAGTGCTCGCTGGCCCGAGCATCCAAGAGCGCCTGGTAGATCGCGACTTCGATCATCCGGGGCACGACATCCTCGAGCACCACCTCGGGACTCGGCTCGAAGCTGAACTCGCCAAGACAGCTGTCGCCGCCGGGCGGCACCTGGATCGGGAGCAGGATGTCGAAGACAATGGGATGCTGCGTGAGGCTCTGGTAGCTCGGGTAGGCCAGGTACACCGTCGAGTACTTGCCGTTCAAGTAACCGTTCGTCACGATGTGCGCCAGCGTCCGAACGTCCGCCGCGACGGGGGCATCCGGCAGGCGTACCTCGCCAGAGCGCCCGTCGCGCCCGCCGTTGGTCTCGGCCCGTGCCGGGCCACTTTGGGCCGCAGTCTGGCTCGGCGCCCCGGTTGTCTTGCCCCGCCAGTCGAACACGTGCTCCAGGCGGTAGCCCCAGCGCGACAGGGACTGGATGCCTTTGCGGCCGACCACCACCCAGCGCACGTCCGTGCCCAGCTCGGCGGCGCGACGGACGGCCGCCCGCAGGATCTGCATCACCAGGCCACCCGTCAGGCCACGGTCCGGGCTGATGAGCACGATCAGCGGGACGCCAGCCCCGACCTCTTGGAGCAGCGGGTGCAATCTGCCAGACCGGGCTGCCTCGGCCCGCAGGTAGGCGATGACCTCGACCGCCTGTCGGGCGTACGGACGGCTGGCCAAGGTCGCGGCCTGCGCCTGCCGCAGACGCGACGCGCTCACCGCCTCCATGGCCCGTGTGACCTTGCCGAGGCTGGTGATGGAGCGAATGCGACGCAAGGCCTCGCGCGTGGTGGCCATGCTGCCGCCCTAACCTTCCTCTGGGCGCCAGGACGCCTGGAAGCTCAGGATCGCCTCCTCCAGCCGATCCGCGAGGTCATCGTCCAGATCGTGCCGGCTCTCGATCTCGCGGCCAATGTCGGGGTGCACCTTGGCCAGGAAGTCGAGCAGCGCTGACTGCCACTGCTTCATGCGAGCCACGCTCACGCTATCGGCATGGCCGCGGGTGACGGCGTACAGCAGCTCGACCTGCTCCGCCAGTGGCATCGGGCGAAACTGCCCTTGCTTGAGAACCTCCTGCAGCCGGAGACCGCGATCGAGCTGCGCTCGGGTGGCGGCATCCAAATCGCCGGCAAACTGGGCGAAGGCCGCCAGCTCGCGGAAGGCTGCCATGTCGAGACGTAGGGGGGCTGCCACCCGCTTCATGGCCCGGTACTGGGCATCGCCACCAACCCGGCTGACGGACAGGCCGGCGTTGATGGCCGGCCGGATCCCGGCGTGGAAGAGCTCCGGTTCTAGGTAGATCTGGCCATCGGTGATGGAAATGATGTTCGTCGGGATGTAGGCCGACACATCCGATAGTTGCGTCTCCACAATCGGCAGTGCCGTCAGGGAGCCACCCCCCCGTTCGTCGGATAGCTTGGCGGCGCGCTCCAGGAGGCGCGAGTGCAGATAGAACACATCGCCCGGATAGGCCTCCCGGCCCGGTGGCCGTCGCAGCAGGAGAGACACCTGCCGGTAGGCCCAAGCATGCTTGGACAAGTCGTCGTACACGATGAGGGCGTGGCCGCCGCGCTCCATGAACTCCTCGCCCATGGCGCAACCGGCGTACGGTGCGATGTACTGCAAGGCCGCCGGTTCGGAAGCGCTGGCCACCACGACAATGGTGTGCTCCATGGCGCCATGGGCGTCGAGGGTGGCCACCAGACGTGCCACCTGGGAACGCTTCTGGCCGATGGCCACGTAGATGCAGACCACATCCGACGACCGCTGGTTGATGATGGTATCCACGGCAATGGCCGTCTTGCCTGTCTGTCGGTCGCCGATGATGAGCTCGCGCTGGCCGCGACCCAGTGGGATCATGGCGTCGATGGCCACGATGCCGGTCATCACCGGTTCCTTGACGTTCTGGCGTTCCGGCACCCCCGGGGCGATGCGCTCGATGGCTCGATAGGCGGTCGCCTGGATCGGTCCCTGGCCGTCGATCGGCTGCCCAAGGCCGTTCACGACCCGGCCGATCAAGCCGTCCCCGACCGGCACCGAGACCACGCGCCCGGTGGAGCGCACCACATCGCCTTCTTGGATGGCGGTGGCATCACCAAGGAGGATTGCGCCCACCGACTCCTCCTCCAGGTTCAAGGCAATGCCGTAGACCGACAGCCCGCCAGCCACGGGAAACTCCAACAGTTCACTCGCGGTGGCGCCGCGGAGGCCTGCGATGCGGGCAATCCCGTCGCCAACTTCGACCACGGTGCCGACGTCGACGGCCGCCACAGTGGCCTCGAAGGCCTCAATCTGTTGCCGCAGGCTGGCAGCCATTTGCTCCACGCTGGTATCCATCGGCACCTCTAGCTTCTCGGCCCGCCCGTCGCGATCATCGGGTCTTCCTCCGTGCCGGGGATGTGCTGGCGAACGCGCGCGCCGACCAGCAGTTCGCGGAGCTGCGCCAAGCGCGTGGCCAGGCTGTCGTCCAGCAGGCGATCGCCAACCCGGACGACCACCCCCCCCAGAATGGCCGGCTCGACGCGAAACTGCACGTGCAGGTCGGAGCCGTATGTCTGCCGCAGCCGCGCCTCGAACACGGCCCTCTGACGATCGGTCAGCGGCCGGGCCGTCGTGACCTCGGCGGTGGGCCGCTCCCGGCCATGTTCTTCAATGTGCGCCAGTCGGCGCTTGATCTCCTCGAGCGAGCTGGGCACCCTGGCCCGCAGGGCTGCCCGTTCGCGGCCAAGTCCCGGCAGTGCGGCACCTGCCGCGCCTGGCGCGCCGGACAGACCAGCTCCAGGCATGGGGCCAGGGGCAGCGGGACGATCGGTCATGCGATCTCACCCAGCCTCTCCCGCAGGAAGCGGTCGACGAGGTCCCGGTGGCGGGCCTCATCGAGGCCATCCTCGAGCACCTTGGCCGCCGCCAGCAGCGCCAGATTGGCGATCTCGCCCTGCAGCGCCTGCAGGCTGCGCTCACGCAGCGACTCGGCCTCGCGACTCGCCTCGGTGAGGATGCGCTCGGCCTCGGCATTGGCCTCCTGCAGCCGGGCCCGAGCCGCAGCCTCGCTTTCCTCGATGGCCTGCCGGAGCCGTTCCTGGCTCTCTCGACGCTCGCGATCCAATTCCGCGCGCATGCGCTCTCGCTCTCGCTCCGCTTCCTGCCGCGCCAGCTCTGCCGCGTGCAGACCCTCTCGGATCCGCTCGCGGCGTTCGGCAAACAGCCGCAGGATCGGCCGATACAGGAATCGGTTGAGCAGATACAGTACGATCAGGAAGTTGATAATCTGGAAGAGCAGATTGGGCCCTAGAATACCAAGACTCGCCATGGCATACCTCCGGCGCTCCGGACCGCCGCATGCTCCTACATCGCGAACAGGATGATCAGGGCCACAACCAGGGCGTAGATGGCGATCGATTCGGCGAACACAATGCCAAGAATCATATTGGTGAAGAGCTCGCCACCCACCTCCGGGTTTCGCCCTTGCGCCCCCAGCATGCCATGCACCAAGACGCCGATCCCGATGCCGGGTCCGACGGCGCCGAGTCCGATCGCTAGACCGGCGCCGATGAGCTTTGCCGATTCCGGATCCATCGAACCTGGCCTCCTCGCGTGAAGACAGACGGAGCGGTGGCTCCGCTACCTGTCACCGATGATGGTCGCCTTCTTCGGTCACTAATGCCACAGCCATAAAGGCCAGCGTCAGGATCGAGAAGACGAAAGCTTGTATGAGACCAACAAATAGTTCCAATCCGTAGATTGGGACTACTAGCAGAGGAACCAAGAAAGGTATGACGAACAGTAACATTTGCCCCGCAAATAGATTCCCGAACAATCGGAAAGCAAAAGAAATGATACGGACGAATTCCGATATCAGCTCAAGCAACCCCACAAAAATGCCAACTACACCCATCAGTGCGCCGCGGCTGAAATCGACATGAACAAACTTCCGCACGTAGCGAGTGCCACCTGCCCGAAAGCCTGTAATCTCGATGGCCACGAAGCAGATCAAGGCAAGGGCGAGCGTGAAATTCAGATCCGTGGCGGCAGCGCGCAAGAAGGGGACAAACGCCCAGCCGCCGGTTGACTCCGCCGCCACCGCCTCGTGCGCGGCGGCGAGCCGGTCTGTCTCGCTGCGCACCGCCCCTCGTCTGTCGCGCCCCGTGTCGCTTGGCTCCGGGCGATGGCGATCTTCCGCGCCGGGTTCCAGGCGAGCAGTGGCAATGCCCACGCTCCTGCCGGTTTCCCCCAACCAACGGACCTGCCACAGGGTGTGGCCAACGTCCGTCTCGGCCGCGACCGCTTCGGGCCGGAAGAGCACGCCCACCGTATCGTAGCCGGGGAGGAGCTCATACCAGTTGGCCGTTACCAGCAGTAGAAAGACGGTCAGCACGAGCGGCAGCCATGTCCTGGCACCATCGACACCGATCATCTGCACCGCCTGGTTGTGCCACCATTCGATGACCACCTCGACGACATTCTGCAGCCCGCGAGGGACCAACTCTGGCCGCCGGCCCACCCGCAAGGCCACTGCCAGAAGCGTCACGTCGGCCAGGAGGACCGCGATGGCAGTGTTGGTGAGCCGAAACTCGCCCAAGAGCGGCAGGCGCACAGCAGGCAGAAACGGAATCGGCTCGGCAGGCAGTTGGACGTGCGGCAGCGGCACGCGAAAGAGGAGCCGACTCAGGATCACCGCCGCCAGCACTGTTCCGGCGATGGCCAGGGTCTTGGGATTGCGCAATCGTTCCAAGCCGCACCGTCGTTGCGTCGCCCGGCCGTCATGGATCGGGCCGAAGCGGCGATGATACAAGAGCGGGCCGCCTGGCGCAAGGCAGCCGATGACCGACGCTTCTCGACCCCGTCGCCCCTGGAACCGGGTCGGGCCCGCGGGGTGGCGGAGTCGACCGTCCGCGCGGCTGCCGCGATGGCCTGCGTTATCGAGCTCTCCAAGGCCCTGAAGACCGAGCGTCCGCGCGCCTGCCGACCTGGCCTCGTCGGGCCCTTGGCCCGCGGTTGCGACAGGTGACCGTCCAGGTGCCTGCGGCGGTGTCCGTCTCCCCCGGGAGCCCAACCGGATCGCCGGCAGTTGCCGAGCCACCGCCAAGCTGCTATGCTCGCTGCCTCTGCCTCTCCATTTCCGCTTGCGGAGCGGTCACCATGAACGACGCCGCGACGGCCCCTGCCGTTCTCTTGCTCTCCGTGGCGGCCGGTTACGTCTTGGGCTCGCTGCCGTCGGGAATCCTCGTCTGCCGGCCCCTCGGTAAGGACCCGCGGGCTTTCGGCAGTGGGCGCACCGGCGGCACCAACGTGTATCGCACCGCCGGGCTATCGGCCGCGATCCTCACCGTGGCCTTGGATGTCGCCAAGGGCTACCTGGCCGTCGCGCTTGCCGAGTGGCTCGTCGAGCGATCGGCAGGCGCGAGCTGGACCATCGCTGCCGTCAGCCCCTACGCCATGTCCGGCGCCGCCTTGGGAGCCATCCTCGGCCACAACTACTCGGTTTGGGCCGGCTTCAAGGGCGGAGCCGGAACCAGCCCCAACTTGGGGGCGGTACTGCGACTGGACCCCATCGCCTTGGTCGGGGCGGCGCTGGCTGCTGGGCTGACGCTGATCGCGACGCGCATGGCTTCCGTTGCCAGCCTCGTGGCCAGCGGCAGCGTGGCCGCCCTGCTGGCGGCGCGGGTCATCCGCGGGGACCTGCCGCCTGGGTTCCTGCTGTACGCCATCGGGCAGCTGGCGCTGGTCGTCTGGGCCCTGCGACCGAATCTGCGGCGCCTGCGACAGGGCACCGAACGGCGGATCGGGCAACCAGAGGCCGATCGCCCGATGGAATCATGAGCCACGCGGCCGATCGAGACCAACTGCCATGAGAGTCCTGGTCGCCGGAGCGGGAGCGGTGGGCTCCTACCTGGGCGCCTCGCTGGCGGTCGCGGGAGCTGAGGTGTGCCTGGTGGCCCGCGATGCGCATGGCGCCGCCATGGCCCAGCGTGGGCTCCGGGTGGCCGGTGATCCGCCCGGGCACCTGCACCTGCCTGTCTTTGCGAGCGTCAGCCAAGCCCAGCGACAAGGACCTTACGATCTGGGGCTCGTGGCCGTCAAGAGCTACGTGACCCCGGAGTTGGCCGCCGAGTGGGCGGGACTGGGTGCGCCGCCCGCGCTTGTCAGCTTCCAGAATGGACTTGGCAACGAGGAACGGCTCGAGGCAGCCCTCCCGGGCCACTGCGTCATCCGGGGCTCCCTCACCCAGGCGGTGCAGATCCTGGAGCCAGGCGTCGTCATGGCGTGGCCCAAGGGGGGCGTGGGCCTCGCCGACTGCTGCCCCTTGGCGCGCGACCTCGCCACGATGCTGCGGCGCGGCGGCCTGCCGGTCCGCCTGTACCGGGACGGCGTGGCCCTCAAGTGGTCGAAGCTGCTCTTGAACCTGATCGGCGCTGCCTCCTCGGCCGTTTTGGGCTGGCCGCCCCCAAGACTGCTCCGGTTGCGCGAGCTCTTCCACCTCGAGCTGGCCGCTTGGCGCGAAGCATGGCTCGTGTTGCGCGCTACCGGTCGGCAACCGGTGAACTTGCCGGGCTACCCGGTGGCTCGGCTCGCGCCGTGGGTGGCACACCTGCCGGAGCGTCTCCTCCATGCGATCGCGCCGCGGTTCGTGGGCCGCGAGCGTGGCGATCGGCTTCCCGGCGTGGTCGCCGATCTGGCGCAGGGCCAGGGGCACACCGAAATCGAGGTACTGAATGGTGCCGTGGCAAGCGAGGCGGCCCGCCTGGGGTTGGCGGCGCCCGTCAATGCGGCGTTGGCGTCCCTCGTCGCCGAGCTTGCCCAGGGCGGCCGTCCTCGCGAGGCCTACCTGGACCGCCCGGCTGCCTACCTCGCCGAGCTCGAAGCCCGTCTGACAAGCGCGGCGTCAGGCGCGTCCTGGGGCACGTCCTCGTGGCCATAAAGCCGGGCGTCGACCACCAGAGTTAGTCGGCGCCCGCGCCCAAACAAACGGGGAGTCTAAGCCACATGTTGACAGGTCTTGCGTCACCCCGCATCATATCGTCGGATCAGCGACCCCCCAATCTGCCCTTTCCCCCCTGTCCCACGGGCAGTCGCGGTACGCTGACCCGCCGCGGTGTGTGAGACGAATGCACACACCTGGTTTTCGTCTCGGCAGCTAGCCGAAGGCTAGCGTTGGACAACCTCTTAACGTAGCCGGCCCCAGGCGGATACGGGTGTCGGTAGACATCGGCCGACACCGACGGGCGCGGAAACAACAGAGCGGGCGACCTCGTCGCTCCGCTCCGTTTCTTGCCGACGTCTGCCCGGTGCGGGGAGATCTCCGCTACGGCGTCGTCGTGTCGCTGCCGCCCGGTTCGGGCGTAGGCGTGGCCGGCTCCGCCGCAGGCGGTTGCAGGAAAGGCGGCGGCACTTCGCCCGAAGCCGGAGCGGTTGCCGGCGGCGGTTCGGCCGGCGGTCCGGCTGGCTGGGCCGCGCCGGCCTGGTTGCTGGGCGGACGCGCCCCGTCGCTCGGCTGAATGACCACCGGCTGCTCTTCGCGTGGCGGACGCTGCTCGACCACTGGCACCGAGGGCAGCGGCTGCAACGCGGGCTCAGAGACCGTTGGCACCCTGGGCGCCGGCAGCGGCGTCTCCACCCTCCTCGCCGCGCGGGGAACCAAGTCCTCGGGTGGCAAGGGACGCGGCAGCGGCAAGGGTCCTCCCTCGACCGTCCTCCGCGATGGGTCCACGAGATCGCGCGGCCACTCGGCCACTTGGGTGGCCGGCAAGATCGCCACTTGTTGCGCCCAGGCTACGAGCACGCGAAGCGAGGCACTCTCCGAGGCGCGATCGCCTGCCGCCTGACCGGTGCCCCCATCACCAATGGCCTGCAACACCGCCCGCGCTAGGCGGCGCTGGTCTTCCATCGGTAAGCCGAGAACTCTCTCGCTGGCATGCGGATCGCCTCGCAGCCAGTCGGCGAGCTGCCTGGCCGACAGCGCGCCTTCCTGGCCGGCCAGGGCGACCATTTCGCTCAGGCGGCGCTCATGGAAACGCTCGCTTAGGTCGGCGCGCTGCAGCGGATCAAACGCAAACGCCAGCTGGGCCGTCTCACCCAGTCGCTTCAGGCCATAGAAGGGCTGTCCCGGAACGCTGCCGGCAGCCGCGGTGCCGATCCCCGCCAAGCCACCCGTCGTGACCACCACCGCCGCCAGCGTCGCTGCCACCCTGGCCCAAGCAGGACGCGGCGCCCAGAAGACGTCGGCCACCCACCGGACGGCCTGGCCAAGACGCGCCACTGGCACCTCTGGAGCGAGAACCGGTCGTCGCCGGTTGAGCCGCCGCCTGGCCACCGCTGCCATGAGCTGCCGTTTGGCTGCCGTGCGGTGCAGGGGCGGCGGGGGCGCCAGCGAATACATGCCATGCGCGGCCAGGATGACGGGACGCGCCCCGTCAGGAACCCGAGCCAAGAGACGCTCGAGCGGCAGGCCACGTTTGATCAAGCGGACATAGCGATCGGTCGCCTGCACGGCTTCGCGACGGGCGGCAACCGCTGCCAGGAACGCTGCCTTGTCGCTAGCCCGGCGCCGGCTCGGCGGCACGTCGTTCAGACCCGCCACCAACGCCTGCAACACCGGCCGCAAGCGCTCGGCCGCCGCCGGATCCGATGGCAGAACCGCCTCCAGTTCCTCGCCACTGAGGATCCGCCTGAGGCAGCTATCCAGCTCCCAGTCCGTCGAAGCCCTCACGCTCACCTGCCAACACTCTGCCCAAGGAGGCCAACGCGCGGTGTTGCAGAGACTTCACCGCGCCCTCTGTCTTGCCCAGCACCTGTGCCACTTCCTGGTTCGACAATCCATCCACGAACTTAAGGATGATCACTTGTTGCTGATCCTCCGTCAGTTCGGCCAGAGCCCGGCGCAACGCCTGATGGGTGAACTCCGACTCGATCTGCTGCCGCGGATGGTCAGATTCCGCCACCAGGCGCTCCTCCAACGACATCGGAGCCGTCGACTGACGGCGGAAATGGTCGATCACCAGGTTGCTGGCAATCCTGTACAGCCACGCCGAGAAGGGAACGCCCCGGAAGGTGAAGCCATCGATGGCTTCCATGATCTTGAGGAAGACCTCCATGGTGAGATCTTCCGCCAGATGCTGTTCCCCCACCCGGTAGTAGATGTACTTATATACGCCGGTGTAGTACCGCTCGTAGATCTCCCCGAACGCCTCAGGATCGAAGTCCTGGGCGCGGCTGATGAGATCGTGCTCGGCACCCGCGGGCGGATTGTTCTCGTCTGTAACAACGGCACGTAGGGGCAAAGGATACGGCCTCGATCGGATCATCTCGCTCCCGGCAGTCGTGCTCTCAAGTGTACCCCGAAAGTTCCCTGGCAGTCAATGGACGGCACGGTACCGGCCATGGGCCGGGGGTGGATCGCTGCCTGGCAACCACGCCAGCGCGAACAGGTCGTTGGCCACCAGCCAGCGGAGTGGCGTGGCCATGAGCAGGCCGAGGACGCGGCGCACTTCGGGTCGCTTGAGCCACGCGTAGCCGACGGTCTGGAGGTCATCGCCGACCGCCCCACAGCCCCGCTGGGCGTGCCGGCTTGTCCACTCCTCGACCCACACGCGGCTCCGCAAGCCAGCCTGGCGAAGCGCCCTGCGCAGCCGAAGCGGATCCTGCTCGTTGACGTGCACCTGCCGCTCATAGGCCGATCGCGGGCTCTGGGGCAGCGCCGGCACGAGCAGCCGCAGCCACGGGTAAGCGAGCGCCAGCGCCCAGCGATTCGGCAGTGTGTGAATCACGACGTAACCACCCGGCCGAAGGATACGCCGCACCTCCCGCAAGGCAGCATCGACCTGCCAGGGATGCAAGTGCTCGAGGAGATCGAGCAAGAGCACCCGGTCCGCCACCTGATCGGCCAGCGGCAAGGCCGTCGCCTCGGCAGCCGCCAGCCACAGCCGATCACGCGCCAACTGCTGGCAGCCGACAAGACAAGCGCTGGCCGTCTCCTGGCTGAGAGTGATGGCGTCGCGGCTGAAGTCGAGGGCGATCACCTCGGCGCCGCGCTGGGCAGCACGCATGGCCGCTTCGCCGCGCCCGCAGCCGACATCCACCAGCCGCAGACCAGGCCGCAGGTTGGCCAAGGCCAGTGATCGCGCCAGCCGCGGGCGTAAGACAGCGCTTCGACCTCGCCCCAGAATGGCTTCATACTCTTTCGCCACCCGCAGCGCCAGATCGCGCCGGCGGTAGAAGCGCGGCGAGACAGGGGCAGGCTTCGCCCGCGGCGGCATCGGTCGCCGGGCTCAGCGCTGGGCGCCGGGGAGGTAGCGCCGCTGGATCGGTCGATGACAGACGCGCAAGGCCACGTCATCGACGAGCAGTTGGGTGGCGCCGCCCAGGGAGGCGCCCAGCGGCCGATGGAGCACGGCCAGATAAAGCTCGCGCTGGGGACCCAACAGCCCGGGCGGCAGATCGACCTCCAGCCGCTGCCAGTCCGCCGTCGCACCGAGGGTGGGCCGCGCGACGAGGTGCCGAACGCCCCGCTGCCGGTCACGGACCTCGACGATCAGCGCGTCGGCGGCGGTGCCGGCACCCGCTCGCCACCACAGACTGAGGGTGGCAGTCACAATGCCCAAGGGCAGCGCAAGCGCCTCTTCCACCGCCGCGTACGCGAGCTGAAACGTCACCGGCGGCGCGAGATCGAAGGACATCGCCCCAGCCCCGCGGTGCGCCGCCCCGGCCACTCGCAAAGGCGGCGCGTCGCCGCTGGCCAACCAATGCGCCGCCTCCGGCGCCTCGAAGCCACCGTCTTGGACCACGTCCAGGCAGACGAGGGTTGGCGTGGCCGAAGGGGGTGCCGGAGCCAGTTGCGGCGTGGCGGTAACCCGCACGTCGCCGGGCACAGCGGTTGCCGTCGCGGCGTCGCCGGGCACAACCGTCGCCGTCGCGGCGCCGCCGGTGGCCGTTGCCGAGCTCGGCAGGGGCGAAGACTCCCCTCCTGGCGGCGTCGCATCGGCAGTAGGCGGCGACCAAGCAGTCGAGACGGTGCTGGAGCGGCAGGCGATGAGCGACACATCGTCGATCCGCAGGAAGCTCCGCTCGCCGTCGCCGTCGTTGACATTGGCAAGGTACAACAAGACGTCTCGGCCGGCGAAGGGCGCCACGTCTCTCGTCACATCGAGGGATGCCACCTGCCACGCCCCCCCAGGGGCACCGAGTTCGAGATGGCCGATGGCCGCGCCCGTCTCGTCGAGGAGGCGAACGGACCGCCGATCCTGCCCGTCGCCGACCACCCGGACGGCCAACGACAATTCGGCGCTGGCAATGAGCTCGGGCAAGCGGACGGCTTGCAGCGCCGTGCTGTAGGTCGTACCAACGTCGGGATCGCTGGGGCGCAACCCGAGGAAAAGGGAGCGTCGACCGCGAAAGGCCTCGTACTGGGTGTAGAACCCATTCTGGAGGAGCCACCGTGGTTCGTCGGCCTCGAAGTCGCCGCCAGCCACCAACTGCTCGCAATCCGGCGGCAGACGCCTGGGTGTAGGCACAGGCGTGGCCGTCGCGGCGCGCGTGGTTGCCGGCCGTGGAGTCGCACTGGCCCGCGTCGTGGCCGTGGCGCTGGCCGTCGCCGCCGCCGTGGCCGTGCGCGGCTCGCCCGAGGCCATGCGGGCGGCCACGGCACGCCGGATGGCCGGCAGGCGGGCGTAGGCACCGTCGCCTGGGCACTCGGTCTGCCCGAGGTCGCGATGGCCCAGCAGGCGAAAGGGAAAGGATCGGCCAAGCAGCACCACCGGATCGAAGGGCTCGAGCCCGTACGAGAGACCCTTGGCTGCCAGGAGCTCGACCAAACCCGCTTCCATGGCCGCATTGGGGCTGGCGCTGGTGAACGTGCCGAGCAGCGCCACGCCAATGGACACGGCGTTGAACTCCCGGGCGTGGCCGCCGGCCACCATCTGGCCACTCACCTCGCCGCCATAGCGGCCCTCGTAGACGCGGCCGCGATGATCCACAAGGAAGTTGTAACCGATGTCCCCCCAGCCGCGAGACACCGCATGGTAGTAGTAAATGGAGCGGACCACCGCTGCCGGGTCGACAGCCTCGTTGCCGGTCACGGTGTGGTGCACCACCTGGGCCAGCGGACGAATGTACTCTGGCGGCCAGATTTCATTGCCCTGGGCATCGAAGCGGAGCCGCTCGTCGGCTCCCCATTCGGCGCGGCGGACGATCGGCGCCGTGGCTGCCGCCACCAGCGGCGCTCGTGGTCCCGGTGCGCCGTCAATGTAGTGCACCGCGATGGTAGATAGGCTGGGCATCATTGCCGTCGACAACGCGGCCGAGCGGAGGCGGGCGGCTACTTGCAGCTGGCGCCCCGGCTGGATGAGTAGCCGCGACCAGACAGGTCCCTGGACGTCCGTGAGGCGGTCGTCTTCGTCGGGCACCAGCTCTTGCCAATCGGACCACTGCTGGCCGTCGTTGCTTGTCCGCACCAGAACGAGGAGTTCCGAGCCCTCGGGCAGCGTCGCGGACCAAGCAGCTGCCACGGCGGTGAAGGCGAAATCAGCCGTCAGAGGCGGTCCTTCCAGACTCAGGATTCCTGGTGCCGCCAAGTGCACGCCACTGGCCGACACCACACCTTGGCCGCGAACGATTCGTAGGTCCCCCGCCGCAACCGCAAACGTGCCGCCTCGGACGGTTGCGGGCGCCACTGTTGCGCCTGTCGGTGGGCTCTTGGGCAGGGCGGTGCGTGGGGCCCCGTCCTCGCCCAGCGGCGTGTGACGGGCCGCGGCCGTCCGGTCGGCGCGGCTCTCCGCCCAGCTTGAAGGTCTCGCGCGCGTCGTCGCTACGGTGCTGCTGCCGGCGGGGCGGGGCGGAGTAGCCAGCGGCAGCGAAGTAGGAGGCGGGGGAGCGGTCTGGGTCGCAGACACTGTAGCGGTCGGCATCGCCGCCTGGATCACCCGTGCCGGGGAGTAGTAGTGCTCCAAGATCTGTTCGGCCGTCGCTCCCCAGTCGCCGAACACGGCCGCTCCCTCCTGGCTCATCCCGGCGCCATGCCCCAGGCGCTCGGCAAATGGGTCCGGTGAACTGGCCGATCGTAAGTACTCCACGCGCCGGCCGCCACAGCAGCCACTGTCCTCACTGGCCAGGGTTCGCGCCCTCGTCCGGGCGAAGTAGAGGGCCCGGATCAGCGCCCCGTCGTAGCTGACCGCCAGGCCGCGCGTGGCCTCCACCGCGGCATCCACGACGTCGTAGTGGATCGGGCGCCAGACCTGGGTTCGCGTGGTGGTATCGACATGGGCGTCCACGCCAGGCTCGCAGCGTGTGGGATCGCCCGCCGAGTCGGCCAGACAGCCCGAGGCGGCGTACGTGCGCGCAGCAATGGCCTGCGCCTTGAGAGCCTCTACGGGGCGGCGATGGACGAAGCCCATCTCCGCCGGCACGACGCCCTTCACGTACTCCTCGGTGTCCATCTCGCGGATCTCGCCACTCGGCATGAGCACCCGAATGGTGGGCGGCACCTCCCGCACCGGTTCCCGGCCACTCACAGGGAGCTCTTCGTGACCTAGCCAGCCTGTCGTTGCCACTCCTTCGCTGGCCGGCGGCAAGGACGGGGGGACGGCGGGTGCGGCGAGGGGTGGCAGCGCGAAGTCCACGCGCAACTCACCGGACTGGATGCTCTGACCCACCACGGTACCGCCGCTGTAACCCGCGGCCTCAAACCGGATGCGGAACTCGCCGGGCGGCACCGCCAGCCGGTACGAGCCGTCCGGCGCGCTTCGTGTCGTGTGACCGGCCGCCTGAATGTGCGCTCCGGCCACCGGCTGGCCGCTTTCCATGTCGGTCACCCGCCCAACAAACGCCGGCCCCCGAACCCACGGCGCGCAGCGCCGCAACGCTGGCGCGCCGCCGCTGAGGCCCGAGCAGG
>DAOUCP010000033.1:0-1734 GCA_034432155.1 Anaerolineae bacterium | reverse complement strand
GCGTAGATCGGCGACAGGTCAAGTTGCCCGACGACATCGGCAACAAACAGCGCCAGATGATCCTCGGGCAACCACTCCCGCAAGTCCGGCGGCAGCAAGAATGGCTGGTCGATGGCATATTCTCGGAAGGACTGGTTCATGCCGCATAGGATAACCCCAGCCCACTTGAACCGCCAGCTTTCTCCGACAGGCTCCTAGACGGCCGCGACTGGGTCGGACGAGTGGAGGGTCAGAACGAGGGACGGCGCGGGACAGGCAGCTAGCCAGCCTTCGCTATGGTCTGCCACGCCCGTTAGACCCGTCCGTCAGGGGCGGCCTCAGCCTGGCTACGACGATCTCGTCATCGGCGAACCGCGTGCCGCTCGCCATCCCCAGGGCGTGCAGTCGCTCATTCGTGGCCCGATCGTAGATTCCGACCGTCAGCCAGTGCTCGCCCGCCTCCAGGCCGGTCAGCTCGATCCGCCGCACATCCTCAACCGGAACGTCCTTCGGCCAGACCGACAGCGGCAGCAGCCCGGCCCAGGCATCGCCGTCGGCTCCGGCCACTTGCCTCCCATCGGGCCCGAAGAGATGGACGAACACCGTCTGGCGGTCGCTCATTGCGCCGCGACGTTGCCAGCACAGCCGCAGCGCAACGGCCGAGTCGCCCAGCCGGCTTACCGTCGCAGCGCTGAGCGCGGCTGCCGAGCCGAGGTAGGCGACTCCCGCGCCTTCGGCGCGGCAAGCCTGCAGCGAACCAACCCGCAGGAGGGCCAGTGTGCCGTCCGGCCGATAGGCCGACAGATAGATGTCGCTCGCCGAAGCCGCCAGACCGAGAAGGCGCTGGGGATCCACGGCCACGCCACGCATGTCCACCCGATACGGCCACTGCTCGCGATCGGCGGCGCCGATGCGCGGCATCGACCACGACTCCGATTCTCCGGCGGCCGGGAAGGTGAGTCGAGCGAAATCGTCCAGTTCGACAACCACCGGCGCCAGAGTGACGCCCCAGTAGCCTAGCGGGTACGGTTCCCGCCGGAGGGCGACCCGATCGGGGAAGTTGACAAAGATCGCTCGCGACGCCGGCGAGCCTAGCACGCGCACGGCCTCGGAAAGGTGCTGCGAGGCAATGACGTACAACCGTTGCTGCTGGGCCACGTCCCACAGGCAGCTCCCCAGGCCAAGGCCGGCCAGCGTTGGCGCGATGAGTCGGCGCAGGCTCCTAACGTGGAGGGCCCGAGGGAGTCCACGTACCTGGACTCCCGCGGCTGAGCGGCCGGGTGTCCAGGGTCGGGCGGGGAGCGACGGTGCTGAGAGCCTTGGCCGGCCTAGACCCGTGGCCCATGCTCCCGCGATCCGTGGCCAGGCATGGGTAACCCTCCCGGTCGCAACCGCCGCCAGGAGTCCACCCCACAACAAAGCGATGCCCGGAACCGCCGGGTAGACAAGGCGTTGCCCGACCTCGACGTACGGGTACGACAAGCCTGCCCAGACCGGCAGTAACCCGCCGAGGGCCCACAGCCCGCCCAGGAGGAGCAACCGATGTTCCTTGGCCCGCACGAGAAGCCCAGCCAGGAGCACGATGCTAACCACCCACACGGCCACGTACGCCTCGGCGGTCAGGCGGAGACGGACGGCGCCAAGCAACCGGGCCGTCGGCCAAGCCGGTGCCTGGCCGAGGAAGGCGGCAACCTCGGTCTGGAACCCCCGCCCGGCCACTCCGGAGAGCAGCAGAGCTCGTTGACGGGCTAGCAC